>JAILCZ010000106.1 GCA_024689985.1 Bacteroidales bacterium
GGACCGTTTCCTCGGTCTTTTCACGGCCGTGGCAGAAGCAATGCTCATCATTCTCATCGTCATAATCATATTCAACACCTTCAAGGATGCCTTCCATATCCACGAGCCTCTCTGGATCAGGAAGTCTCTCCTGTATGACGAACTCAGAGCCTTGGCGTTCACGGTGTTCCCTTATTTCAAAGACTTATTATTCCATTAATGATGAATCGCATAATCCTTCTTGAAACTTCAGTATCGCTCTGCAGCGCCGCGCTCGCGGAGGACGGAAAAGTAGTAGCTTATAAGGAATGCCCGGAGCCGAGAGCGCACGCCTCACAGGCCGCACCCCTGGTCAAGGCTCTTCTTGACGAAAAAGGGCTCAAGGTAAAAGACTGTGACGCAGTCTGCCTCAGCAAGGGCCCAGGCTCATACACAAGCCTCCGAGTAGGTTCATCGACAGCGAAGGGTCTCTGCTTCGGAGCGGGAATAAAGCTCCTTTCCGCAGGCACCCTCGACATCCTCGTCAACCAGGCAATAGATGAAGGCTTCATCACCGCGGACACGAAATACATCGTCCCTATGATCGACGCCAGAAGAATGGAAGTCTATACCGCAGTCTTCACCCCTGACGGAAAGCAGGTGACAGAGACTGAACCGATGATCATCGACGAAAACAGCTTCGCAGACCGCCTCGCAGAAGGCAAGGTCCTGTTCATCGGAGACGGTGCAGGCAAATGCGAAGGCACAATCAAATCAGAAAACGCGACATTCGTCCAGACCGAGCCGAAGGCCAAGTCAATGGTACGCCCGGCGATGCAGGCCTGGAATGAAAAAAGGTTCGAAGACATCGCGTACTTCGAACCATTCTATCTCAAACAGTTTGTTGCAACCGTAAGCAAAAACAATATTCTAGAGCTTGCTGTCAAGAAAGCGTCTAAGTGATGCCTCGTCCTTGACAGAACTGCTGTCAACGAGCTCACCGTCAACGATGAAGAACGAAACGGGAAGCTTGTCAGTAGGATAAAGACCAAACACCTTGGAAGACAGGCCGAGACCGTCACAGAGATTGATCCATCCTGACTTCTGGTTCTTCACGGTCGTACCCCAGAGCACTTTGTCGGTATCATAGCTTACGGCTACGATTTCCAGGCCCTTGTCCTTGTAATCCCTGTAAACAGGGGCGAGCACATCCTTGTTGAACATCTTTGAGACATTGTCGGTAGCCGTCCAGAAATGAAGGAGGATCACCTTCTTGTCAATGCTGCCGAGGCGGACCATCTTGCCGTTCTCGTCAGGAAGTTCGAAATCAGGGAAGCCTACCTCTTCAGCAGCACGGAGAGAAAGGCTGACCTCGAGACGGTCGCTTCTCTTCTTTGCCTCTTCCTTGAGGGCCTTCACATATTTGGAATCAGGATATACCGTTGAAAGGGAATCAGCAATACCTCCGAAGATGATGGCGTCGCTCTCCTGGCTGAACACAGGGAAGTTCTCGCCCACGTTCTGGAAGAGAACTGGCACTACGGTAAGAGACTTGGAATTGGATACGATGTACTTCATCCTGTCTCTGTAGTAATCCACGTAGATCTTCGAAATCTTCTTCTGAAGCTCCTCGGTCGTTTCCGTCTTGAGGGAATATACCTTCTGCATAAATGCTGCATAGGAAGCCTCAACCTCCTGGAGCTTTACGCTTTCCTCAGAGCCCTCGACGGTGTAATTTCCGAGGGTATCAGCCTTTACGCTCACCTTGTCTCCTTCCGAAAGGAGAAGAGATGCCACCTTGTTGTCACCCACGAAGAGATACACGAACTCAGGCTGGCCCTTCTTCACATCGACCGAAGTCTTGAAAGAACCGTCGGAACCAAGCTTCAGGGTGTCCACGGTGTTGTAGGTGTTGACGTCGAGCATCTTCACTACGACGTTCTTGCCTGCGGCGCCTTCGATGACACCTTTGACAGATGCAGACTGGCTGCAGCCCACGAGGGCGAGGCAGACTGCCGCTGCCGAAATGAACCTAGAGGTTTTCATATTCCTTGTTGATTGATTCTGCGATTGACTTGAATTCCTCATCCGTGAGCTTGAGGTGCTCGTTGCGGAAATTGAGGTCGTTTTCCGACTGGAGAGGAACGAGGTGGATATGGGTATGAGGCACCTCCATACCGAGAACGGCCACTCCTACCCTCTTGCAAGGGATTGCAGCCTTCTGGGCACGGGCAACCTTGCGCGCGAACGCCCAGAGGCCTTCGTACGTCTTCTCGTCGAGATTGAAGATGTAGTCATCCTCAACGTGTTTCGGGATTACGAGAGTATGTCCCTTTGCAAGGGGGCTGATGTCGAGGAAAGCGTAGTAATCCTCGTTCTCAGCAACCTTCCACGAAGGAATTTCACCCTTTGCTATCTTAGTGAAAATCGTTGCCATAACCTAGAGCGAAATATCAAGAATCTTGAACTTCATAACACCTGAAGGCACCTTTGCCTCAACAGTCTCACCCTTTGAGTGACCGATGAGAGCCTTTGCGATAGGAGTCGTGCTGGCGAGCTTGCCGTGGGCGAAATCAGCCTCGGTCTCACCAACGATGGTGAACTCCATTTCCTTCTTCATACCGACATTGAGGACCTTCACCTTGTTCATAAGCTGAACCTTGTCAGTTCCGACCTGAGACTCGTCGATCACCTTGGCATTGGAAATAGTATTCCTGAGCTGGGTAATCTTGTACTCAAGGTGTCCCTGAGCTTCCCTTGCCGCATCATATTCGGCATTCTCGGAGAGGTCTCCCTTTTCACGCGCTTCTGCGATGGCCGCAGATATTACAGGGCGCTGCGCAAGCGCATCCTCGAGCTCCTTCTTGAGCTTGTCAAGACCCGCCTGGGTCATATAATGTACTTCTGCCATAATCTAACAGTTAATTAAATCTATCCTTTTTCCCGTTCCAAGAAGGGTAACTAAAAAGGAGTCCTGCCAGTATCGGCAGAACCCTTTTAAGTTGATGTTCCACAAATATAATAATTATTTCCGAATCGCGTACTCTCTGTCCGATTCCAGCTGAGACTTAAGGTCATCGAGACTTTCGAACCTGCGTTCATCGCGGATTTTTGAGATGAAACTCAGGTCCACGTCCAAGCCGTAGATGTCCTCGGAGAAATCGAAGATATTGGTTTCGATAGTCCTCTGGTTGCCGGAGCCCACCGTCGGGCGGACGCCGATATTGCACATTCCACGGCGCTTCACCCCTACCGTCTCCACATCGACGACATACACTCCGTTGCCGGGAACCAGCTTCAGAGGCTCATAGAGCTGCATATTCGCCGTAGGGAAACCTATCGTCCTGCCAAGCCTGTTGCCGGCGACGACGACACCGTGGAGCTTGTACGGATGGTCGAGCATTTCCGATGCCGCCACGACATCTCCGGCTTCGAGAGCCTTTCTGATGCGTGTGGAGCTGATCGGGCGTCCGTTGGAATCAAGGGAATCCGGATGAATGACGTCAAGGCCCATACGGGCAGCCGTAGCCGCCACCTCCTCTGTAGTCACGTCACCGTTACCCATCCTGTTGTCGTAGCCAAGGACGATGGCAGTCGCCCCGAACCTGTCGATGAGAAGCTGGAGATACTGTTCCGTGGACAGCCTGCTGAATTCTTTCGTAAAACTCAGAACCTCGACGGAATCCACTCCGAGTCCCAGAAGAAGAGCTTTCTTCTCCTCGAGCGAAGTCAAAAGGCGAAGGTTCCTCGCATCGTCCTGCAGCACATTACGCGGATGTGGCCAGAAGGTCACGACCGCACTTTTCTCCCCCCTCTGAGCCGCAGCAGCGACGAGGCGGTTTATGACGAGACGGTGCCCGAGATGGACACCGTCGAAGAATCCGGTTGCTATAACCATCTTACGAGTCCGAAATCCTGTCTATGTGGAAGAAGTCCGTTCTTTGGATAAAGCCTTGTCGCAACCTGGTACATACCGGTTCTCTCAGGAAGGGTCGAAGCCTCATAAGTGGCGACGCCGTCTTCGAAAGACTTGACCTCAAGGGTGATTGTCTCCTGTATGCGGAGGCGGCCCTTCTTGTCATAAGTTGCGAAAATGTACTCCACACCAAGATCCTCAGGCCTGAGGTCGGCGATGTTGAGAACGACCTGGGCGGTAAGCTTGTTCTTTTCCGTAAGGTCGATCGCGCTCTCCGGCTTCGTCACTGAGATCACGCTGATGTTGTTCCACGCACGGCGGACCTTGGTCTTCCACTCGGCGATCTGCCTTGCCACAGCGTAGTCATCCTTCACAAGAGAGGCAGTACGCTCTGCCTGAGGCACATAGTACTGATTGCAGTAATCCGTGAGCATCCTGTTCGTAGTGAAGTTGCAGGCAACCTGTGCGATGGTATTCTTGATGTATCCGATCCAGGTGGCGGATCTTCCGGTTACATAATCCTTGTCATAATATGCAGGAGCGATTTCATTCTGGATGATCGAGTAGATCGTAGCAGAATCGAGGTCGTTCTGGAATCCCTGGTCATCGTATGTTCTCTCCTGTGGAAGAGCCCAGCCGGCACCTTCCTTGTATCCTTCAACCCACCAGCCGTCAAGGACTGAGAAATGCATCACGCCGTTCATCGAAGCCTTCTCACCTGATGTTCCTGAAGCCTCCTGAGGACGGGTCGGGTTGTTCATCCATACGTCAACGCCCTGTACGAGTCTCTTTGCGAGATTAATGTCATAACCCGGAACGAAGACGATCTTGCCGATGAAGCGGTCCTGCTTTGAGATCTCCACGATTCTCTTGATGAGGTCCTGACCGGCCTTGTCTGCCGGATGAGCCTTTCCTGCGAAGAGGAACTGAACCGGCATCTTAGGGTCGTTCACGATCTTGTCAAGCTTGTCGAGGTCGCTGAACAGAAGAGTAGCCCTCTTGTATGTAGCAAAACGACGGGCGAATCCGATTGTGAGGACGTCCGGACGGAGGGTGCTCTTGATCTTGACGATCTCGCTAGGAGAATAGTGGCTTCCGTTGCTGGTGTCGGAGATCTTCTCGCAGACAGTCTTGATGAGGGTGTCCTTGAGAATCTTTCTAACATTCCAGATTTCCTCATCAGATACGCTGTAGATACCCTCAAAGCAAGACTTGTCATAGTGATGAGTCTTGAATTCAGGGCCGAAGACCTTCTCGTGGATGGCCTTCCACTCTTTGGCAGCCCAGGTCGGATAGTGGACTCCGTTGGT
>JAILCZ010000032.1 GCA_024689985.1 Bacteroidales bacterium
CCATCCTGTGCTTTGGGGCTTGACTTATATGGGTCTCTTCTTCCTCATCTCAACAATCGTGACTATGGTTGTCGCTGGCTATATGAAGTATAGGATGAAGGACAAGCAGGCTATGCTTGACAAACTTGAGGAATCACAGGACCTCAGCAACCTTGCCCTCAGGGGAGCGAATACCATCATTGTCAACAGTGTCGAAGACATTGCCCGTGGTGAGCATTTTATGCATCCGGACTATCTTGACTCCTTCAAAGAGGCTCTTGAACGATACAAGAGGGGAGATGATAATTTCACGAACCTTGTTCTCCTGAATGACCCTTCTCGAGGTGATGGATATAAATGGTGGGAGCTCCGTGTCGGCAAGGCTATTGAGATTGACGGCGAAAGGGTCGTTCCTGCCCTCATTATTGATGTGGATGACAGCGTCAGGCGTAAGCAGCAGCTTATCGAAGCCAGGAAGATTGCTGAAGAAGCAAGGGCCAAGGAGACATTCATTATGAATATCTCCCACGAAATGCGCACTCCTCTCAATGCAATCGTCGGTTTCTCCCAGGCTCTGAGCCAGCTGAACGATCTTCTCTCCGATGAGGAGGTGCGCCAGTATGGTCGATATATAAAGGATAACGCCGAAGTGCTTTCAGTTATGGTGAACGATATCCTACAGTTCTCCCGTCTCGAGAGCGGCCGTGTCAAGATGGTACCAGAGGAAATCAATGTAAAGGAGCTCCTTGATACATTGATTTTCGAGTGGCAGGATAAACTTACCGGAAAGGTCGGTCTTGAACTTGCAGATTGCCCTCCGGACCTTTATATAAGTGCGGACAGTCTGCGACTCAAGGAAGTCATCAACCAGTATATCGGCAACGGACTCAAGTTCTCAAACAAGGGTACGGTTACAGTAGGCTGTACTTTCGACAAGAATACCGAAAGAGCCAAGATATGGGTCAAGGATGAAGGACCTGGAATACCTGCCGAGAAACTTCAGTTTACCTTCAAGCTCTTCTGGAAGGGGGATGCCTTCATTCCTGGAGTAGGCCTCGGTCTTTCTATCGCTAAGTCCTTCACTGAGATGATGGGCGGAGTAGTCGGAGTCGAGAGTCAGGTAGGTTTCGGCAGTACCTTCAGCTCGGAGTTCGACGGATATATCAAATAAAGTTTTCATATTTTCTGAAAAGAGTTACCTTTGCAGCGAGGATTGGCACGGTGCCAATCCAAGTGTGCTTGGTACCACTGAAAAAACAAGAAAATATGTTTACATTCTTATGGATGGCAGTACTATTCAATGTCTGCCTTATTGCATCAAATTTATTCGCTGTCAAGATTTTTCTTCTCTGGGGATGGTGCGTCCTTCCAGGAGCAGTGATCATTTTCCCTGTATCTTATATTTTGAATGACTGCCTCTGCGAGGTTTATGGCTATAAGAAAGCCCGTTTGGTCATTTGGATGGGATTTGCGATGAATTTCTTCTTCATATTGGCGTCTCAGGTAGTTATGTGGCTGCCAGGAGCTCCGTTCTGGGATGGTCAGCAGGCTTTCGAGACCATTTTCTCTGCGGCTCCAAAGGCTGCGATTGCATCGCTTCTGGCATTCCTTGCCGGATCCAATGTAAATGCAATCATTATGAGCAAGATGAAGATAGCTTCACAGGGCAGAAACTTCGGAGTCAGGGCAATACTTTCTTCCGTGGCCGGTGAACTTATCGATTCTATGATTTTCATCCCTATCGTGTTCTGGAGCAATGGACCAAAGACTGTCCTTACTATGATGGCCTGTCAGGTTACCTTCAAAGTCCTTTACGAAATAGCCGTCCTTCCTATTACCGGATGGGTGGTGAAGACCGTGAAGAGAAAGGAGAAGATTGATACTTTTGACACGAATATCAGCTACAATCCATTCCTTATCAGAGATATTTAATTATGGCAGAAGGAAGAGAACTTGAGGGTCTTCAGTCCCTCGGAAAGAAAACGGAATACAAGAGCGATTATGCACCGGAGGTGCTTGAGACATTTGTCAACAAGCATCAGGACAATGATTACTGGGTAAGATTCAACTGCCCGGAGTTCACATCTCTCTGTCCTATCACAGGACAGCCGGATTTCGCTGAAATCAGAATCTCTTATATTCCGGATGTCAAGATGGTCGAGAGCAAGTCTCTCAAGCTTTATCTGTTCAGCTTCCGTAATCACGGAGATTTCCACGAAGATTGCGTGAACAAGATAATGAAGGATCTTATCCGTCTTATGGACCCTAAGTACATTGAGGTTACGGGACTTTTCACTCCAAGGGGAGGCATAAGCATTTTCCCTTATGCCAACTATGGTCGTCCGGGTACCAAATACGAAAAACTCGCGGAGCAGCGATTCGCTGTCCACGAGTAATATTATTGACTTTTAGGGTATTATACCAAGTCGATGCCAGCGGCGAGGCAGGCTGCACGGTCTTCATCGGGCCAGATGCTGCTCTGTATTTCGCCGATGTGCGCTTTACGCAGAAGGTACATACAGAGTCTTGACTGGCCAATACCGCCTCCGATTGTATAAGGGAGCTCTCCGGCAAGGAGTCTCTTGTGGAAGTAAAGATCTTTCTTCCAGGTCTGGCCCTTTATCTCGAGCTGTCTTTCAAGGGCGGTTTCGTCAACTCTGATACCCATGCTCGATACTTCGAAGGCTTTCTCGAGAATAGGATTCCAAAGCATAATGTCTCCGTTCAGACCGTAATATCCGTCAGAGTTTTCCGTGCTCCAGTCATCGTAGTCTGCGGCACGTCCGTCGTGGATTTCTCCATTGGAAAGGACGCCGCCTATGCCCATTATGAATACAGCCTTGTGTTCTTTTACGATTGCATCCTCTCTCTCCTTTGGTGAGAAGTTAGGATACATCCTGAGGAGTTTCTCCGAGTGGATGAAATAGATGTCGTCGGGAAGAATAGGCTTTATCTGAGGGTAATCCACGAAAATCTTGTTTTCGGTTACCTTGATGGCTTCGTAAATACGTTTTACGGTCTTCTTGAGAAATTCAATGTTCCTGTCTTCTTTGTTGATGACTTTTTCCCAGTCCCACTGGTCAACATAAATAGAATGAATGTTGTCCAGGTCTTCGTCGGGACGAAGGGCGTTCATGTCCGTATAGATTCCAAGACCAGGCTGAAGCCCCATTTCTCCAAGTTTAAGTCTTTTCCATTTTGCAAGTGAGTGAACGACCTCTGCATTCTGGTCGCCCATTGATTTGATAGGGAAGCGTACAGGTCTTTCAACGCTGTTCAGGTCATCATTGATACCGGTTCCGCTCATCACGACCATAGGGGCAGTGACGCGCAGGAGGGCAAGCTGAGCTGAAAGGTTTGCCTGAAACATATCTTTGACGGATTTGATGGCTTTTTCCGTCGTCTCCTTGTCTCCAAGGAGGTTAGAGTAGTTCTTTGGGATATATGTACTCATAGTTATTACTAATTATTTATTTACAATCAAAAAAAACGCCCCGGTCTTTCACAAGAGCAGGGCGTCCTTTAATTTCCTTCAGCTTTACATTACACTAACCATTTATTTTTAAGAAGGGAGGATCAGAAGGAACTTTGCTCCCGTCGTATATTTCGTGTCAAGGATGATCGTTCCGCCAAGTGCCTGGGCGACTCTTTTACATATCGTCAGTCCTAAACCGGTTCCTGGCTTGAAGCTGTCAACCTTTACAAATTTGTCAAATATTGCATCTTGTAAATCCTTTGGAACGCCACATCCACTGTCTGTGACCGAGAGTGTAACGTGTCCTGGAATTTCTTCAGAATTGCACTCGACAAATATACTGCCTTTTTCGGTATTTTTCATAGAATTTGTCAAAAAATTTAGCATTATCTGCAAAATTCTATTCCTGTCACTGTTGATGATGGCATTATTTTCTTTTACAGGCTTGAACTCTATTTTAACACCTTCCTTGCACTGTTTTTTCATTGATTCGATAGCTACTTCGCAGACCTCGTTCACATTGAACTCGTCGTGGTTCAGCTTGAGCTTGCCGTTTTCCAGTTCATTGAGTGTAAGCACATCATCTACAAGAAGATGAAGGACAAGCGTATTGGCATTGATGTAATCAAGATATGACTGCTTCTCTTCATCCGACAGGGTGACTCCAGGTATGGCAAGAAGCTGGGC
>JAILCZ010000003.1 GCA_024689985.1 Bacteroidales bacterium
CTTTCACGGTTACGCACACTAGGATTTAATAGTAGTTTTTCCAGCCCGAACGGGATGCCGTTTGCATGGCCGAAAATGTTAGCGGGCGTAAAACGGGCTGAAAAAGCTATTGTTTTGTGGCGAGTGGGAAAAATCTGTCAGTTGCCGGCCACGGATTGCTGTCGATACGTGGAAAGCGGCTCTATTTTTCAAATGAAAGCCCGAATTTGGGGGAGTTCTGTGGCCATTTTGAGAAGACGGGAAAGAAAAGCTAATTATTTGTGGCCGCTAAATGTGTGCTGACGGGATGCGGACCGAAATTCCTTGCTTTTTGTGACCGGGAGTCGAAGACGGCCACGAATGTGGCCTTCTGTCGGGCCGCGTCTTTGAGAAAAGGCTCGCTAGCCACGAGAACGGCTGTTTTTCGGGAAGCCAACTTGCTCGATAAAGGGAAGCAGCCCGAAATGGAGGGGAGAACGTGGATTGAAACAGCTTGTTTGCTGTCTGCGGCCCGAAATACCTTGATGTTTGTGACCGGAAGCTGAAAACGGCCACGAAAGTGGCCTTTTGACGGACCGATGGTTGGTGGGATCGTCTGAAATCCACGTGGAGGGTGTGTTTTCGGGACGAGGGAATGAAAAACGGCCAAGCCAGAGGGGTCTGGGATGGCCGTTTTATTTGGTTGCCTCGGGTTGTGAGGCGGATTGGCTGTTTGAATGCTATTCTGCTGAGTCTGCAGGAGCTGCTGAGTCTGCTGAATTTGCTGGCGCTGCTGTGTCTGCGGGAGCTGCTGAATTTGTTGGCTCTGCTGAAGATGCAGGTGTTGCTGGATCTGCTGCAGGGGTGGCAGGGGCGTTGTGACGGGCGACAGCGGCGAGGGCGCAGTTGATGCCGTCGATGGCTGAGCTGACGATGCCGCCGGAGTAGCCTGCGCCTTCTCCGCAAGGGAAGAGGCCCTCGACCTGGGCGCACTGGTAGGTCTCCTGGTCGCGTGGAATGCGGATCGGGCTGGATGTGCGGGATTCGACTGCGAGGAGGAGGGCGTCGTTGGTGTAGTATCCTCTGATCTTGACGGCAGGAAGAGCGTCCTGGAGTCTGGTTGCGACGTTTTCAGGAAGGAGGTCGTAGAGAGGTGCACTGACTACGCCTGGATGGTAAGATGTCTCAGGAAGGTCCTCGGACATCTGGCCCTCGCAGAAGTCAACCATACGCTGTGCAGGTGCTGCGAGCGGATTGAGCTTGCCGTCCTGGTTGTGTTCCTTGGTGTAGGCGTACATCTTGCGCTCGACGTCTCTCTGGAAATTCATAAGAGAGAAGGCTCCGTCCTTCTGATATTCCTCAGGAACATCCTCAGGCTCGATCTGAACGACGACTCCCGAGTTGGCCCACTTGGATGAACGGGCAGCGTTGGACATACCGTTGAGAACGATGGTCTCGTCCTCGGTGGATGAAGGTACGAGGATGCCGCCAGGGCACATACAGAAGGAGAATACTCCTCTGCCGTCCACCTGCTCTACGAACTGGTACTCAGCCGTAGGCATACCCGGCTCCCACTGTCCGTGGTAGCGGGACTGGTTGATGAGGCTCTGCGGATGCTCCACGCGGACTCCCATTGCGAAGCCCTTGGCCTGAAGCTCCCAGCCCTTGGCGTCGAACATCTCGTAGATGTCGCGGGCTGAATGTCCGGTGGCGAGGATCACATCCTCGGCCTTGTATTCTGTACCGTCGGCAGCCTTCACGGTGAAGACTCCGTCGGTCTTGGTGATATCAGTTACTCTTGTGTTGAAGTGATACTCTCCTCCGTGCTCGGTGATGCACCTGCGGATGTTCTCGACTACCTTAGGAAGGCGGTCGGTGCCGATGTGCGGATGAGCGTCGATGAGGATCGCAGGATTGGCTCCGAACTCCACGAACTGGTGGAGAACCTCGCGGATGTCACCCCTCTTCGAGGAACGGGTGAAGAGCTTGCCGTCTGAGAAGGTGCCGGCTCCACCCTCGCCGTAGCAGTAGTTGGAGTCAGGATTGACCTTGCCTTCGCGGGAAAGTACGGCCATATCGTGCTTGCGGGCGTGTACGTCCTTGCCCCTCTCGAGAATGACAGGCTTGCGGCCGAGGGTGAGGAGCTTGAGGGCTGCGAACATACCTGCAGGACCTGCGCCGATTACGATCACAGGCTCAGCCTCGGATACGTCCTTCCTCTCAGGAAGCTCGTACGGAGTATAGTTCTCATAGGCCTTGTAGCCCTCGACGTGATAGCGGTAAACCACATCGCCGCGGGCATCGATGCTGCGTCTGGTGATGACACAGGTAGCATCTGCGCCTGGAAGTTCAGGATTGTATGACTTTGACGGGTCAATGACATTGATGACCGCATTTCTGCGCAGACGCATCTCGCGGGCTGCGACGATTCGTACGTCATCTATGCGGAGTTCCCTGCCAAGAGGACAGGTAAGGTCGAATTCGATCATATTGTAAAATCTGCTATGCGGGATACCGGAGCGACATCCAAGTCGGTCCTCTCACCTGCAAGATAATGGTAATATCCTGCGATTGCTATCATCGCAGCGTTGTCTGTAGTAAACTTGAATTCAGGAAGATAGGTGTTCCAGCCTCTCTTCTGGCCCTCCTCGGTGATACGGTTGCGAAGTCCGCTGTTCGCAGACACGCCGCCTCCGATCGTGACTTCCTTGATGCCGGTCTGCTTCGCAGCCTTGATCAGCTTGTCCATAAGGATGTCGATGAGGGTCTTCTGGAAGGAAGCACAGATGTCTTCCTTGTTCTTCTCCATAAAGTCCGGATCCTTCGCAATCTCGTCGCGGACGAAATACAGCAGGCTCGTCTTCACGCCGCTGAAGCTGTAGTCGAGGCCAGGAATGTGAGGCTTCGCGAACTTGAAACGGTTGGCGTCGCCGAGCTTTGCGAGCTTGTCGATGACAGGACCGCCCGGATAGCCGAGGCCCATCATCTTGGAACACTTGTCGAAAGCCTCACCCACGGCATCGTCGATGGTCTGGCCCAGAATCTCGAAGTCGAGAGGACTGTTGACCTTGACAATCTGTGAGTTGCCGCCTGAAACGAGGAGGCAGAGGTAAGGGAATGAAGGCTGGACGACGGGCTTGTCGTACTGCTTCACGAAACCGGCGAGAATATGACCCTGGAGGTGGTTCACGTTGATCATCGGAATGTCAAGCGAGAGCGAAAGGCTCTTTGCGAACGAAGTGCCCACGATGAGGGAGCCGAGAAGGCCCGGACCGCGGGTGAATGCGATCGCCGTAAGTTCGGAAGGCTTGATGCCGGCCCTGTCGAGAGCCTGGCTGACAACCGGCACGATGTTGAGCTCGTGCGCTCTGGAGGCAAGTTCAGGAACGACGCCGCCGTATGCCTTGTGGACATCCTGGCTGGCAATGACGTTCGACAGAAGATAGCCGTCCTTGATAACGGCGGCAGAAGTGTCGTCGCAAGAAGATTCTATTCCAAGTATGATATCTGCCATAAAAAATTTTGCTGCGGACTGTTTCCGGAGCGCCGCAAAGATAGCAATTATACGCGAAAATATCTTAATTTTGTAGATTAGGCTAAAGCCTAAAACCCACTGAATGAAAAAAGTCCTGTCTGTAACATCCTGGGTCCTCGGACTCATCATAGTCGCGGTCGTCGCCCTGACAATGGCGGCACAGACTCCGCGTTTCCAGACTTGGATGGCGAGGAAGGCACTCGCAAGCCTCGAGGACAAGCTCGGAGGCAGCATTCAGGTGGGCTCCGTCAGCATCACGCCGGTGGATGCCGTGGTACTGCGGGACGTGGTGGTCCTCGACAAAGACCCATACCACTACGAGGGCTGGCCGGTAGTCGATACCATCTTCAGGGCAAAATACGTCGGAGCAACTTTCAGCCTCAAGGGCCTCTTCAACAAGGAGGGCCTCCACCTGAGCCGCGCCGAGGTGCGTGACGGAGTGTTCAACCTCGTGATGGACCCCCGCGGCAACAACATCACCCGCCTTCTGAACTCAAAGCCGAAGGAGGAGAAGACGGAAATGGGCAGCATTTTCGACGCATCCCGTGCAACCCTCTCCAATGTCCGCTTCGTGATGCGCAACTACGGAGCGATGGAGCGCCTGGACTCGGCGGGAGTCGTCCGCGATACCTGCACGACGGCCATCCGCTGGGATGATATGGACGTGCAGATCGGCATCATCAAGGCCCGCGGCATCAAGCTCGGCGACGGCTATATGAGCGGCGAAGTCACCGAGGCCAACCTCCGCGAAAAGAGCGGCTACGAGCTCACTTCCCTCGTCGGCAAGACACGCGTCGGCCACGGCAAGACCCTCGTCTGGGACGCCGAGGTGCACGACCTCTGGAGCGACATCCTCATCGACGAATACTCGATGTCCTACGACAGACCGTCCGCGTTCGCCGACTACATCAACTCAGTGAGGATGACGGGCGAGCTCCACGACAGCTACGTGAACATCAAGAGCGTATCCTACTTCAGCAAATCCCTCCAGCGTTTCGACGTGGTCTGCTGGATTGAAAAAGGCAGCGTGGAAGGCCCTGTGGCCGACCTCCATATAAACGAGCTGAGATTCCAGGAGGTGAAAAGCGGCCTCGTCGGCAACGCATCCTGCGTCCTCACCGGCCTGCCTGATATGGACAAGTTCACCATCAACGCAAATGCCAGGAGCCTGAGCTTCAGGACATCCACCATCGGTGACTTCATCAGAGGCTGGGCCCCTCAGGCTACCCTTGACCTCGGAAAATTCGCTCCTGGCGAGGCTTTCACCTTCAAGGGCACCGGCCACGGCACCCTCAATCACCTCAAGCTTGACGGCTCCCTCACCTCGAATGTCGGCAACGTCCGTATTGACGGCCTTCTGAAGAACATCATCAGCAAGAACTCTCCGATCGTGATCTCCGGAGACGTGGACGCGGAGGATGTGGACATAAAGACTCTCGCGGGAGTCTCTGCGGCGGGCAAGTGCTCGGCGGGTGCTGACCTCACCCTCACCCTCAATCCCGGCTCGCCTGAAATCAGGATTGACTCTGCAATAGTGCACAAGGCCGAATTCCTCGGCTACAAATACACAGGCATCCTTGCAAACGGAATCCTCAAGGATGAGCAGTTCGACGGACGAATCGTCTGCAACGACCCGAACCTCAATTTCATCTTCCAGGGAATCTTCAACCTCTCCCGCAGGTCCCAGAACGCCCTCTACAAATTCTACGCGATGCTGGGATACGCCGACCTGAACGCCCTGAACATCGACAAGAGGGGAGTGTCCAAGTTCAGCGGGGCTAGAATCAATGCCGACTACCTGCGAGTGCGCAAGGGCGACCTCCTCGGCTCGATCACCATCGACGGACTGGCCTTCGAGGACCAGATCGGCTTCCACGAGGTGGGACCGATCGCAGTATCCTCACACTCCAACGACAACATCCACAGAATCAACCTCAATTCCAAATTCCTTGACGGATCATACATTGGCACCAAGCCTCTGACATCAATGGTCAAGAGCCTCCAGGAGGCCTCCACGATGAGGGAACTCCCTTCGCTCTATAAGGACGGAATCAAAGAATACGACGGCGAAGAGTATGAGCTCAACTTCAACTTCCACGACTCAAGGAATATCCTCTCATTCGTGAAACCAGGCCTCTACGTGGCTGACAGCACGGCCGTCAGGATCTCCCTCAGGAAAGACGGAGCCCTCGCCGGCAACATCAAGTCGCACCGCCTGGCCATCGGCTCGAACTACATCAAGGATGTGGCAGTCAGGCTGGACAACAGGGACGAAGCCCTCAATGACGAGATCAGCA
>JAILCZ010000051.1 GCA_024689985.1 Bacteroidales bacterium
TTCTTCGGTTTCGGGTCCTTACGTGGCCTTCCGTCCGGGTTCCTCATCGGAACGCCTAAGGATATTGCAAAGCTGGGACCAGTGCCGGGATGATGGACTTTTTGTCACCATAGAAGTGCCAAATAGTCCATTTTGTGGACAAATTGTCATTTCCGGATTTAGGTTGACTCCGATTGGAGCCTTTCCCTGAAAGATGTTGACGCTACCGGAGCCAGTACCACGAATATGCTACTTTGATCCGAGCCACGGAAGGGACAGCCATAGGTCCAGCGTCTCAGGAAGATTGACCTTGTTCCCGGCGAACACCAGGTAGATAATATTCGGTTTTGAAGGGGTCTGTTGGTTTTCATCATTCTGGCGTTTGAACAAATATGCTCATTTGAAGATGATTCCATGTATATTTTCATAAAGGATTCAATGAATTGTTCTTATATTTGTTAAAACCCTAAACGATTGTCAGAGCGATTCTCGAGCAATCGCAGAAGACAACTGTAATAACAAATGAAAAAATTAATTCTTTTCCTCACATTAAGCCTGTTCATGGGCTTACCCTCCACCGCCCAGATCATCATCCTGAATGACAGCATGTTCCAAGGACGAATGGCCAAAATCAAAGCGGCAGTAGTTGATTCCCTTACAAATGAACCTATCCCCTTCGCATCAGTATATCTGATTCCGTCAAAGGATACCACAATCACAAACTTCACGCTGAGCGACGCCCAGGGTGCGGCCAAACTGGATGAAGTTCCCTACGGTAGTTATGTATTCCACGTTGAGATGATGGGGTACAAACCATACGCAAAAGAGCGGTATTTCCGGGAAGAAACTGTTGACTTGGGGACGATACGTATGAAACCGGACAGCCGCTTCCTGAAGGCAGCCGTCATCAGCGACGTAGGCAACCCTATCACGGTCAAGGGAGATACGGTGGAATTCAACGCAGCCTCGTTCCACTTAGGTACCAACGCAATGCTAAGGGACCTGATCAAGCGTATGCCCGGCATGGAAATCACGCCTGAGGGCAAGGTCAAATTCAACGGAGAGGAAATCGACAGGCTCACCGTGGGAGGAAGGACGTTCTTCATCGGAGACCAGAAAACTGCGCTGAACAATCTGCCGGCGGCAATCGTCGATAAGATCCGCGTCATAGACAATGAATCGGAAAATACCAAGGCAACCGGCATACAGGACGGCAAACGTGAGAAGGTGCTGGACGTGGCCCTCAAGAAGGAGTATCAGACAGGCTTTTTTGGCAACGTAGGCCTCCAGGCCGGTCCTGCAATCAAAGGCGGGGACAATGGCGGAATGAGCGGAAACGATAACCTTGTTTACAACGCCAACAGCCTGATGGCGGCATACAACAAGAAAGACCAGCTCACCATCATCGCCAACAGTCAGAACTACAATGACACCGACATGGTCATGTTCATTACTGAAGGAGACGAAACCGTGTCAACGCCTTCAGGGCTTTCAAAGGCATCGCAGGTGGGAATGAACCTGAACACCTCACGTATAAAGGATGTGGACGCCACCGTGTCCGTAAATTACAAGTATTCCGATACGGATTCCCGCACGCGGTCTTACAGGACCACCTTCCAGGAAGGAGACGACCTTGTATCGTCCTCTGAGGACTCCGGCACCGGCTACGTCAACTCATCCACGGCAAGCATGGAATTCAAGAAATCAAAAGGCAAGGTCCGTTTCAACATCAGGCCGATCCTCAAGTACAGCAGGACTGACGAGATGTCCAGCCGCAGTTCTGAAATGAGCAGCGCTGACAGGTTCATGAACAGTTCCTCAGGAACTTCCCGTGAGATCAACACCACCAGGAATGCCACTTTGAATTCACGGGTTTCTTTCCATGATCTCTGGGGAAAGAAAAAAAGGAACATAAACGTCAATTTCCAGACACAATACAAGGACAAGGACGGCAGCAGCAATGAGATGTCCGTCCTGACCTCAACAGCAGGCAGCGAGCAGCGCAAGCTGTCATACATTTCAGATGGCAACTATTCAAAAGCCGGCGTCGGACTAAATCTCAGCGAGCCATTCGGAAAGAAGACTACCCTCTCGGCTCAGGCAAGTTTTAACGCAACCCGGTCAGACAATACCAGCGACGCCTTCGATGATGAGGGACGGAATGAGTATTATTCATCAGTGAGCCGCAGGAAAACCATCTCGCAGGACTACCAGTTGACAGGCCAGTACATGTTATCCGGCAAGACATGGTTCACCCTGGGCTGCAATCTGTCCGGAATGTTGCAGGAAACCTATTCACGCAGTTTCGGAATTGAAGACACCATTGGAAAGGATGACTGGAACTGGTTCGTCACTCCAAATATGATGTTCAACATTCAGCATGGTAACAACACATTCAGCATAAGCACTTTCGGTTACACCACGGCACCGGATGCTTCAAGCCTGAAGCCGGTGGTAAACGTCACCGACCCTTCACGCCTGAAGATTGGCAACGTTTTCCTGAAACCTTACTCAAATACATATATTAGCATTACTTGGAGAAGCAACAACCCAAAGACTCATTCTTACGCTAACGTTTACGCTTTCTCCAGAATCATAACCCATCCTGTAAACAGCGCCCAGTGGTACGACAGCGACGGAATCATGTATTCAATTCCGGTGAACGCGCGCAAGCCATCAGTACAGACCAGCGTAAGCGCATATTACAGCACGCCGCTGGATTCAAAAAAGATCTGGTCCTTGTCTCTTACCGGAAGTTTCTCCTACAACACATCAGTCAATTACCAGACAGCCACCAACCTGGACGGGCTGAATACCGATGAATTCGATTACACCTCTTTCATATCCTCCTTCTGGGGAGACAAGAGCGGAGACAGGTTCTACGGCGGCCTCAGCGGATTCCGTGAAAGCCGTACACAAAGCTTTGCGCCTGGTGCGGACATTGCCCTGAAGTTCAACGGAAAAAACTACTCTTTCAGGACAACAGCAAGCAGCACGGGACACATTGCACGCTATTCAATTAACAGCAGGGCAAACCTCAATACCCTTGACAATTCAATTACGGCAGAAGGCTCATATACCACAAAGCACGAATTCGAACTGATGTCAGACATCTCATACAATTTCTATCACGGTTATCCTACAGGATACGGCCAGAGCGAGCTGAACTGGAACGCTGAGGTGAATAAGAGCGTGGGGGCCTTCGTCCTCAGCCTCTCCGTCCACGACATCCTGAACCAGACACGCAGCCTCACCCATACAGTCAATTCAAATTATATGGAAGACAGTTACAAACTGGTGCTCGGCCGATTCGTGCTTTTCGGCGTAAAATGGAACTTCGGAAAAATGAACGCATCCCATAACCAGAAAGCGCAGGACGCATTATGGAACATGGTATATTAAATATAATAAAGTATATTCGCATCTCTTATAGACAATCAGATTAACAATAACTATGGATAGAAGACTCTTCATGAAAGAAGGCGCTGTAGGACTTTTGGCCTTAGCCATCGGAACAAGTTCCTGCGCAGCCGCCAAACACCTTGGAATAGATACAGAAAACGGAGCGGACTGGAAAAAGCCAAAGTTCGCAGGCAAGTATGACGTTGTAGTCTGCGGCGGAGGCCCTGCCGGTTTCATGGCGGCGGTTGCTGCGGCAAGGAATGGCGCCAAGACTGCTATCATAGAGAGATACGGCTTTCTCGGAGGAATGGCCACTACAGGTTATGTAGCCCCAATCAGCGAGTTCGCATTCAAAGGAGAACGGGTAATCGGAGGACTTCCATGGGAGTTCGTCAAGAGGCTTGAAGAACTTGGCGGAGCCAAGATAGAGATGCCTAAAGGCAACGTGGATTTTGACATAGAACTCTACAAGCTGGTTGCCCAGAGAATGGTTCTCGAGGCAGGAGTTGACCTTTATATGCATTCTTCCCTCGTGGGCTGCCAGATGGCCGATAAAACTATAGAGAAGGTTTTCATCCAGAACAAGAGCGGAATAGAGGAACTCGAAGCCGGTGTATTCATCGATGCAACAGGAGACGCAGACCTGGCCGAACTTTGCAAGGTTCCTATGATCTCTGATCTCAAGGGTGACCTTCAGCCACTGTCATTCTGCTTCGTACTTTCAGGAGTCGATACCGAAAGCGAACTTCTCCAGAGATACATGTACCACGACGGCAAGCACGGACACAGCGAGTGCAAGCCAGTGCGCAACAGGCTTCTTGAACTCAAAGCCGCCGGCGAGGACATTCCTACATTCGGTGGCCCATGGTTCAACCACGTGATGCACGCGGGCAGCGTGGCAGTCAACATCACCCGAAGCGCTGCAAACTCAACTGACAACAGGAATTTCACCGACGTGGAGATGCGTCTCAGAGAGGACATCTACAAGTTCACTGACCTTCTTAAGCGCAACTTCCCTGAATTCAAGGACTGCTACGTAAGTTCAACCGCGCCTCAGGCCGGTGTACGCGAGTCCCGCAGAATCAAGGGCGTACATATAGTCACCGCAGAGGATTACATCAACGCCATCAAATACGATGACAGCGTTTCCCGCGGAGCCCACGTCATTGACATCCATTCAAGCAAGGGCGATAACCAGACCGTCATCGAGCTCAAGCAGGCAGCATACATTCCATACAGGGCGCTGATAACCGAGGAGTATCCTAACCTTCTGGTTGCAGGACGATGCGTATCTTCAGACCGCACGGCCAACGCTTCACTCCGAGTACAGGCAAGCTGCATGGGACTTGGACAGGCTGCCGGTGCGGCAGCGGCACAGAGTATAACCGAAAAATGTTCCGTCCAGAAAGTCAACACTGATAAACTGGTAGAAACACTTAGAAAATGGGGAGCCTTCGTTTAACCGTTGTAACCGTACGCATTGCCACATACAATGTGGGAGCATTTCATACGAGCTGGACAGTTGTACGGCAAGGCACAATCCCGGGTAAAAACTAAGGCAGGATATGCAATCACTGCAAATCCTGCCTATTTCTAAAAAATCTATGACAAACAATAAATAGTTTGGGGTTAGTTAGCTAATAAAAAGCATCTCGCGATACTTAGGAAGTGGCCACATTTTGTTGTCGACCAGTTCCTCAAGTTTGTCGATTGGGCGACGGAGCGTCGGGAAGCTCTCGGCAATCTCGTGATAAGCCACGGCGCGCTCATACTCATCCTCGATGTTGTTGGCAACCTTGCGGGCCTCCTTCATCGCATTGGCCTTGGTGCAGACATCCTCGATGAGGGCGCTGAGCTTGTCGAGAATACGGAGTTCAGTCGTGCAGGAATCAACGCTGCCGTAGATTTCCTTGGCAAGGGAAACCTCCTTGAGAAGTTTAGCCTTATACTCGAGGGCGGCAGGTATGATATGGTTGAGAGCCATACGTACCATCACGCGGGACTCGATCTGCACCTTCTTTACATAGGTATCCCATTTAACCTCGTTGCGGGCGATGAGATCCTTCTCTGAATACACTCCAGTCTTGGTGAACATCTCGATTGATGCCGGCTTGGTGAACTCGCAGAACATCTTTGGAACGCTTGTCTCAACGTCGAGGCCACGCTTGATGGCTTCTTCCTTCCACTCCTCAGAGTAGCCGTTTCCGTCAAAGCATACAACGTCAATCACGCTCTTGATGATAGGCTTGAGGGCGTCCATAATTGCAACATTCGTCTTCTTTCCTGCTGCTATTTCCTTCTCTACGGCAGCCTTGAAAATTGTAAGCTGTTCAGCGACTGCGGCGTTGAGAGTGGTCATAGCACCTGCACAGTTAGCGCAGGAACCGACAGCACGGAATTCAAACCTGTTTCCGGTGAACGCAAATGGAGAAGTACGGTTGCGGTCGGTATTGTCGACGAAGATCTCAGGAATTTCTACGAGTCCGAGGCTCTTGCCCTTCTTGCCGGCGATCTCGATAGGAGTATCAGAAGGTAGCTCAAGCAGTTTGTGAAGGACATCCGTCATCGTGCGTCCGAGGAAGGCTGAAACGATTGCTGGCGGAGCTTCGTTCGCACCGAGTCGGTAGGCGTTGGTCGCCGTGGCGATGGAAGCCTTGAGGAGGGCGTTGTGCTTCTGTACGGCAGCGAGCACATTCACGAAGAAGGTGACGAACTGGAGGTTGCCCTTTGCATCCTTGCCAGGCGCAAGCAACTGGGTACCCTTGTCGGTTCCGAGAGACCAGTTGTTGTGCTTACCCGAGCCATTCACTCCGTCGAACGGTTTCTCGTGAAGGAGAACCACGAAACCGTGCTTGCGGGCGATACGGTTCATAAGGTTCATTACGATTTGGTTCTGGTCATTTGCGAGATTGGTCTCGCCATAGATAGGGGCAAGTTCGAACTGATTTGGTGCGACCTCGTTGTGACGGGTCTTGAGAGGAATTCCGAGACGGTGACCGGCAATCTCAAGATCGCGCATGAAAGCGGCAACGCGAGGAGGGATTGCAGCGAAATAATGGTCATCGAGCTGCTGGTTCTTGGAAGAGTTGTGACCGAAAAGGGTACGTCCAGTAATCATAAGGTCGGTGCGGGCTGCATAGAGGGCTTCGTCAACGAGGAAGTACTCCTGCTCCCAGCCGAGATAAGAATATACTTTCTTCACGCCTGGGTCGAAGAGGCGGCAGATTGGCACTGCTGCGTCGCTTACGGCCTTGAGGGCGCGCTTGAGAGGTGTCTTGTAGTCGAGGGCCTCACCTGTGTATGAGATGAAGACCGTAGGGATACAGAGAGTATCGTCAAGGATGAAGACAGGTGATGTCGGATCCCAGGCCGTATAGCCGCGGGCCTCGAAAGTAGCGCGGATACCTCCGCTAGGGAATGACGAAGCGTCTGGCTCCTGCTGAACGAGGGCCTTTCCGTCGAATGTTTCGATAACGCCGCCCTTTCCGTCATAGTCGATGAGAGAATCGTGCTTTTCTGCAGTTCCTTCAGTCAGAGGCTGGAACCAGTGTGTCACGTGGGTAACTCCGTGTTCCATAGCCCAATCCTTCATTCCCTTTGCCACGCCGTCTGCAGCCTTGCGGTCAAGTGGTTTGCCGCCCTCAATGCAGTCAAGCAATGCTTTCAGTGTCGCCGCGTCAAGATACTTGCACATCTTTTTGTGGTCGAACACGAGTTCTCCGAAATAATCGGATGTCTTTCCCGCCGGAACCTCTGCAGGAACAGCCTTCTTTTCAAAAGACTCTCTTACCAAATCAAATCTGTCCATAATAAATAACTTTAATATAAGTGAGTAAATAAATGTGCAACAAAAAAGGCCAGTCCAAAAGGACCGGCCTCAAATATATTTTCTTATGGGTTTTAAAATTTTATCTGTGTCGTACGACCGGAGATACACACGAATAACCCACCAGGACCTGCTGCTGCTGCTGATTCTGATTCTGAGAATTATTATTCTGGTTATTCCAGTTATATGTAAATCCGTTAAGACACATATTCGTTTTTGGTTTCATCCGCAAGTTAGTAAGAAATTTTAACAACACAATAGATTTTTAAATTATTTTACAAAGTTTTTCTTATTTGCTTGATTCACAGCCATTTATTATATTGCAGAATCAAATCTAAACTAACCATTATTAATACCTTTTCATTATGGCAACAAACAACAACGGATGTACTATCTGCAAAATCTGCAAGATATGCTTCAAGGTACTCCTCGGAGTGTTTATGGTATATGCGGGAGTAAGCCATCTTACTATTGCCCGTCAGGAATTCGTAGCACAGGTCCCTGTATGGATGAGATTCTCTCCTGGATTCACGGACTTCGTAGTTCTTGCTTCCGGCGTCGTTGAGATCTGCCTCGGCCTTGCGATGCTCATTCTCTGGAAGAGAGGAGGCTGGGCTGGTGCCGCCCTCGCGATCTTCTATGTCCTGATTTTCCCGGGCAACATCAACCAGTATGTCGAGCATATCGACGCATTCGGCCTCGTCACTGACCAGGCCAGACTTATAAGACTCTTCTTCCAGCCTGTCCTCATTTTCCTGGCACTCTGGTCTACCGGAGGATGGACCACGCTCAAGGAGTGGTGGGCCTGCCTGTTCGGCAAGAAGAATTAGTTTTTATCCTTTCTGTAAGAGCCAGGATTCTTTCCCGTCACCTGCTTGAAGCGAGTGCTGAAATGGCGGGAACTGCTGAAGCCAAGAGAATCTGAGATTTCCGCAATGCTCTTATCGGTACTTACAAGCAATTCACAGATCTAAATGGCATCTCACCAGGCCATGTCCCAGGTTGCGTCCTGGGCTCGCCTGCTGTGAGATGCATTCATTTTTCCGTAACAATGTTATTTTGGGCAGATTGAAAGAATATACTATTTTTGAAAATATGAAAAAGATTCTTCCACTCTTGCTGGTGCTGGCGGTGTCCTGCAACAGCAATCAGGCAATAAGACAATACGATATCACTGATTTCGGAGCCGTTGAAGGCAAGGAATGCACGGCAGCAATCCAGGCCGCTCTTGACAAGGCCGGCGAAGAAGGCGGCGGACAGGTCATCGTGCCGTACGGATGCTATCTCACATCGACGATATATCTCAGGGACAATGTTGACCTTCACCTTGAGGAAGGAGCAAGGCTTCAGGGAGTGGACAGCGCCAAGGCATATTCTGCATTCATTCCGGAGAATGACCTGAGCCGATACGACAGCGGAGGAGGAACTGCGAACTCAAACTGCGTGAACGACAGACAGTGGATGAAGGCTATGTTCATAGGTCAGGGAATAGAGGGAGCATCGATATCAGGAGAAGGTACGATTGACGGAAGGCACGTATTCAATCCTGACGGAGAAGAAGGAATGCGAGGACCTCATACGATTGTAGTGGCGGAGGCGACTGACTTCCGTCTGGATGGAATATCCATAACCTGCGCGGCGAATTATGCATTCCTGGGTTATGCCCTGGTCTCCCCTGTCTTCGATGACCTGGACATCAGCGAAGGCTGGGACGGAATCCATATCCGC
>JAILCZ010000060.1 GCA_024689985.1 Bacteroidales bacterium
TTTGCAATCATCCTCGGCCATATTGACCGTTTCAAGGACGTGACCAATTGGTACGAGGTGCTCGACCCTCTGACGTACTGGGCTACTTTCGCAGTTCTCCTGCTGGCGGTAGGCCTGTTCATCAAGAGCTACAGGTAGAAATCTTTTTTACAACCATATAATTATGAAAAGGACACTTATCTTGCTTTCTGCAGGTGTACTGGCCCTTGTCGGCTGCGGCACCAAAACCAGTTCAATGAGTTCTCCTGACATCGAGAAGGCCGTCGCGAAGACTCTTTCCGGTATGTCTCTCGAAGACAAGGTAGGACAGATGGTGCAGATTAACCTTACTGTTCTCGGAAAAGGTACGGGAGCAGATTTCGTACTTGATGAGGATGCCCTCAACAAAGTCCTCGTGGACAGCAGAGTGGGATCCATCCTCAACTGCCCGGACGAGGCGGTAAGCCCTCAGCGCTGGCAGGAAATCCTTGCCGCCATCCAGGAAAGGGCTATCGGAGTCAACGGAATCCCCGTTCTCTATGGTCTCGACCATATTCACGGCTGCACATATGTAACAGGTTCCACCCTCTTTCCTCAGGACGTGAACGTAGGTGCTTCCTTCAATCCCGAGCTCGCCCGCAGGGCAGCCGAGGTGACGGCTTATGAGAGCCGCGCGTGCAGCGTTCCATATGCATTCTCGCCTACGATCGACCTTACACGCATCCAGACCTGGCCTAGAATCTGGGAGAATTTCGGAGAAGATCCGCTCCTGAATACCAGAATGGGACTTGCCGCAGTTGCAGGCTATCAGGGTGAAGACTACAATCATATCGACCAGAATCACATCGCAGTCTCCCTCAAACATTATATGGGATACGGCGGACCTGTCAGCGGAAAGGACAGAACCCCTTCCAGCATTACCAAGCCTGATATGAGGGAGAAGTATTTCGCTCCTTACAAGGCCTGCGCACAGGCCGGAGCCCTCTCCATAATGGTGAACTCATCTGCCAACCTCGGAGACGCTCCTTTCCACTGCAACCACGAATATCTGACTGAGTGGCTCAAGGAAGACCTTGGCTGGGACGGAGTCCTCATTACCGACTGGGCTGACGTCAACAACCTATACACCCGCGAGATGGTGGCAAAGGATAAGAAAGAGGCCCTCAAGATTGCGGTCAACGCAGGAATCGACCTCATTATGGAACCTTATGCCGTGGATGCCTGCGACCTCCTCAAGGAACTCGTCGAGGAAGGTGAAATCTCAAAAGCACGCCTCGATGACGCCGTGTCCAGGATCCTCCGTATGAAATACCGTCTCGGACTCTTCGAGAATCCGCTCCAGAAGTTCGAGGACTATCCTCTCTTCGGCTCATTCGATTCAGAGTCACTGGCTTCCGCAAAGGAAGGCATCGTTCTTCTCAAGAATGAGGGAGCCCTTCCGATAAAAGAGGGAAAGAAGATTCTCGTCTGCGGCCCTAACGCAAATTCGATGCGCGCCCTCAACGGCGGCTGGAGTTATACCTGGCAGGGAAATGCCGATAAGTTCTCACAGGATTACAACACGGTTTACGAGGCTCTCGCAAAGCGCTTCGGCTCATCAAATGTTGTTCTCAACAACGGTGTGAAATGGGATGAGACAACGGCAGACTGGCAGGCTGAGACCATTGGCAACATCGCATCCGTCGTCGCTGCCGCAAAGGCTTCCGACATCGTCGTAGCCTGCATCGGAGAGAACAGCTACTGCGAGACTCCTGGCAACATCTCAGACCTCAGCATTTCAAAGGGTCAGCAGGAACTTCTCAAGGCCCTCGAAAATACCGGGAAGCCTGTGGTCTTCGTCATCATCGGCGGCCGTCCTAGGATTATCAACAGCTTCGTGGAAGGTGCAGACGCCATCGTGGATGCCTTCCTTCCGGGAAACAACGGAGGAGACGCAATCGCAGCCCTTCTTTCCGGAGACGACAACTTCAGCGCGAAGATGCCTTATACATATCCTAAGGCCGTCAATTCCCTCATCAACTACGATTACAAGCCTTCTCAGCAGTCTTCGACTATGAGCGGAGCCTATAACTATTCGGCTGACGCATCGTCTGAATTCCCGTTCGGATACGGTCTAAGCTACACCACCTTCGAGTATTCAAACCTCACGGCTTCCGCTGAGTCATTCACTCCTGCGACATCGGAGCTCAAGTTCACCGTTGACGTTAAGAACACAGGTTCAGTCGCCGGAAAGGAGGCTGTCCTTCTTTTCAGCTCAGACCTCGTGGCTTCAATCAATCCTGACAACAGGCGTCTTCGTGACTTCACGAAGATAGAACTCCAGCCTGGAGAGACGAAGACGGTTGAGTTTACGCTCAAGCCTTCCGACTTAGCCTTTGTGGGCACGGACGGAAAGTGGCGTCTTGAAGAGGGTGATTTCAGAATTCAGGCAGGTGATCAGGTTCTTATGATAAACTGCACTGAGACAAAGATTTACGATACACCGAACATCTAATTTTCCTTGATTGATAGGAAAAGCGGTTTCGTGTTTCCTTCCACAGATCGGAGAATGACCTGACATTTGCCTGAGAACGGCTTGACGGTCATCTCCGATTTGTCGTTTACAGGCCTTTCGATTTCCTTGAAGCCAGGATTGCCGTTGCCCCATCCGAGAATCTCGGCTCCGTCAACCTTGACCAGAAGTCTTTCGCAAGGGGAGTCTATGTCCATAATGATGACATCCTGGCCATCGTTCAGAAGACTCTCCTTGGAAAGGGTGTATTTCGTCGCTACGGACTCGTCAGGCCATATCGCCTTCAGTTTGCCGCCTTCAAATTTTCCCTTGGCAGTGAATGACACTCCTTCTGGGTGCCAGACTTTCCAGCTGAGATATCCGTCCTTCGGCATCTTCTTTCTGCCTAAGGATTTACCGTCGGCGAAAAGCTCCACCGTAGAGCAGTTCGAATATACCCATATTTCGTTTCTGGCTATGCCGCAGATATGGAGCACAGGCTCATCCGTCCACCAGGACTTGAGGTAATAGGCCTCGTCCTTCGGATAGCCGCAATAGTCGAGGATTCCGAACTGCGAACCGGTCGCAGGCCAGACCATAGGGTTTGGCTCTCCTCTGTAGTCGAAGCCTGTCCAATAGCAGAGCCCGGCCGTCCAGGTGTTTTCGTGATAGAATTTCCAGCCACGTTCGATGGCGTTCACCACGCCCATCGTGTCCCTTCTGTTCAGAGGCTCCATCCAGCCTTCCTCCGCAACGGTGACATACTTGCCCCTCGTTCCGGCTCCGGAGGTCTCCTCCGTGCCGATGGCTGTCTTTTCAGGGAAGGCCTTCCTGTAATCCTGAACCGGGTTCTGGACTATATAATTGTAGCCGAAGACATCGCTTCCCTTGACCATCTCCCTGCCGCCGGCGTTTCCGTAGGTACAGAGCCTTGTCGGGTCGATGCTGCGGGCAAAGGCGCTCATCTTCTCGACTATCGTCCTGCCCTTCGGACTCCATTCCAGGGCCCATTCTTCATTGCCAACGCTCCAGATGATGACGCAAGGATGGTTGATGTCGCGAAGAATCATATCGCGCAGGTTCTCTAACTGATGATCGTTGGTGCCGAGTTCCCTGTTTTCGTCAATAACCAGGAATCCCATCTCGTCCGCAAGCCTCAGCAGGGAAGGGGAGGCTGGATTGTGAGAACTTCTGATTGTGTTGAACCCGTATTTTTTCAATTGCTCAAGACGATATTTCCAAAGTCCGTCAGGGATGCCGACACCCACTCCGGCGTGGTCCTGATGCAGGTTGCAGCCCTTCAGGATGACTTTCTCACCGTTTAGCATAAATCCCTTCTCCGGAGAGAATTCAGCCCTTCTCAGGC
>JAILCZ010000061.1 GCA_024689985.1 Bacteroidales bacterium
CTGCGGAAGAAAATTAGATCTTGGAGAGAGGGACCTGTGCGTGAGTTGTTATTCGGATCTGCCCTTCACGCTATATTGGTCAGTCGCCGCCAACCCTATGGCCGATACATACAACTCCCTGATCCAGAAAAGAATAGAAAAAGGCGAATTCGTAGAGCCCTACCAATTCGCCTGTGCCTTATTTTTCTATAGGTCCGAAGAAGGATACAGCAACATCCCTCAGAGCCTTAAATATTACGGAAACATCCGCGCCGGAAGGAATTTCGGCAGACTGCTGGGCAGACACCTTGCGGAATCTCCCCTGTACTTCGACGTGGATATGGTCATTCCCGTTCCCCTCCATCTGAGGAGGCTATGGAAAAGAGGATACAACCAGGCCGAAATAATTGCCGCCGAAGTCGCCCGGGCCCTTGGGTCCAGACTTGAGAGGCGGCTTCTGGCAAGAGGGAAGTTCACCAAAACCCAGACAAGGCTTTCCCGTGAAGAGAAGAACGCCAATGTCCGGAACGCTTTCCGGCTGAGGAAGAGAAGGCTGAACCTTCCGTACCCCAGACACATCCTCCTTGTGGACGACGTGTTCACGACCGGAGCCACGCTCTTTGCCTGCTACTCCGTGCTCAGAACCGTCTTTCCTCCCTATATCCGCATAAGCCTGGCCACTCTGGCATATACCGGAGACCAGTAACCGCTACTTAACCATCAGAGACGCATCGCATCCTCGACGTCATCCGGCTGAATCGGAAGACGGTTCGGACCGAGGCGACGGGCTCCGTCTGCCGTTACGAGGACATCATCCTCGAGACGGATGCCGCCGAAGTCATAATAACCCTTTGCAAGAGCGTCAAAATTGACGAAATCCTTCGCGATGCCTTCTTTCTTCCACTGCTCTATGAGGGCAGGGATGAAATAGATGCCCGGCTCATCCGTAATGACATTGCCCGGAACGAGACGGCGCGCCATACGGAGGCTGCCGAGTCCGAGCTGCGGAGAGCGGGTCTGGTCGTCGTCATAGCCGACGAGATCCTCTCCCAGGTCTTCCATATCGTGGACGTCGAGGCCCATATTATGGCCGAGGCCGTGCGGCATAAAGAGGCCGGCAACGCCCTGTGCGACCATCTCATCCACATCTCCGTGGACAAGTCCCACCTGCGAGAGCCTGTCAAGCATCTCCCTTGCCACTGCAAGATGGACTGACTTGTAAGTCACGCCCGGCTTGATGAGGGAGAATGCAAGCTCGTTGCAGTCCGCGACGATCTGGTAGATGTCCCTCTGCTTCGGGGTGAAATGACCGCCGGTAGGCAGGGTGCGGGTAAAATCCGAGGCATAGTGGTCATTGGCCTCAACGCCCGCATCAATGACGAGAAGACGGCCGTCTTCAATTGTATCGTTGTGGGAATGGCAATGGAAAATCTCTCCGTGCTGGGTGAGGATCGTCGCGAAAGACAGGCCCCAGCCTTTTCCGAGGGCAAGTCCTTCCATCGTGCCGACGATTCTCTGCTCCACGACGCCGAGGCGTGTGGCGTTGCGCGCGAGGGTGTGCATCTGCTGACCGAGGTCGCAGGCGGCGTCGATGCAGGCGATCTCAAGGTCGCTCTTCACCAGACGCATTGCGATCACAGCCTTCACGAAGGCTTCGGAAGCCTTTGCGCAGCCCTTCTTTCCCTTGTTCACGACCTCCTCCGGCGCGAGGCCGAGAAGGCTGGAGAGCTTCATCGCATTGTAATAGCGGGAAGCCGGGAGGAAATGCACGGTGCGGCCCGCGGCCTTTGCCTTGAGCACGTCCTTGTCGAAGTCGGCATAAGGAGCCGAGTTGGACACTCCGACGCTTTCTGCCACCGACTTGACCGATGGCATCGGACCAGTCCAGATGATGTCGTCTATGTCCACATCATCGGCATAGATGGTCTCCTTGCCGGTCTCCAGGTCGATTATTGCGGCGAAACGAGGGTCGTCGATGCCGAAATAATAGATCCAGTTGCTGTCCTGGCGGAATTTGTAGCAGTTGTCCCTATACTGTGCGGCAGCGTCCACGTTGCCGATGAAAATTGCGATTCCGGCAGCCCCGCTGCCCGTCATCCTTGTCAGCAGTTCCTTGCGGCGGCTGACATAAACACTTTTGTCAAACATAGTTTATTTACGGATTTCAACTGGGATTGAACCGTTGCAGCGGCCCTCCCAATAAGCTTTCACATCATTCCAACGATAATAAGGTCCGGCAAACGGCTCGAGACCGACGAGGGTCTTTTCTTCCTCATTATGCAGAATCTTGACGAGGACATCGCCCTTGTCATTCTTGTAGAATACGACCTCGAAGTTCACCGCCATAGGAATCTTGAGTCCCGAGCAGAAGTACTTGTCAATCTCGTCTGCCTTGTACACTCCGTTCATTCCTTCAACGCCCATAAGGGAAAGGACGACGCCCATCTGCGTGTCGTGGGCGAAACGGAGGTTGGCGCAGATGCCGTTTCCGGCGATGGCCTCGTCAGCCTGGGCGATGAGATACCTCAGGAAGGAAGCCGTCTTCGGCAGTCCGTCTGCATAATGCTGGCGGGCATAGCAATACACTGCGGCATTGCTGTGCTTACCGAATTCACTCATTTCATCCACCGTGAGCCAGAGGGACGGATTCATCTCCGGAATGGCCGCCGGTCCATAGAAGGAAAGGGTCTTGGCCACGGCCTCGACGAGCTTGCGGTTGTTGCCGAATTTCTTCTCCGCTTTTGCAGGATTCCTGATTATCCTTGAAAGGAACACGTGTCCGTCGTTGTTGACCTTTATCGAGTCACTGAATGAACTGAATAGCCTCATAGAAGCATCGTAGTCTCCAGCTTTGAAGAGAACGCTGTCCGTATCCGTGCCATAACGCATACTCAGATGCAGAGGCATATCGCTCTTTCCGGACTTCGAGCGGAGGGCCTGGGTGCAGGAGCTCATACTCGTGATCGAGCGGATCACCGTCGTCGACACGGCGTCCACATTCGG
>JAILCZ010000072.1 GCA_024689985.1 Bacteroidales bacterium
GTTCTTTTCTTCGAGGTGACCCGCTGGCGAGGATTATTTTCATATGCTAGAATAGTTTCTTGTAAGTGGCGACGTCGAATTGCCAGTCGCCCCTGGCTTTCATAACTCGCTCGATGACTTCTCTGACGGCCTTCCCGCCGCCCGGACGCTCACAGATGTAATCAGCGGCATCCTTGGCTTCCTGGACGGCATCCGAAGGACAGGCGCCGATCCCGGCCTTCAGCATTACCGACACATCCGGGATGTCATCTCCCATATAAAGGACATCCGACGGATCGAGACCATATTTATTGCAGAAATTGTCGAAGTCTTCAGTTTTTTCGCGGGAACCGAGATAGATATCCTCCGAAACGAGACCGCAGGTCCTGAAGCGGGCCTTGATGCTCTCGGAACGGCCTCCGGTAATAATCGCTACAGGATAGCCGCACATCGTAGCCATCCTGACGGAAAAACCGTCCTTGGCATCGAAGGTTCTGTAGAGCTCTCCGTCAAGAGTACAAAAAATGCCGCCGTCGGTAAAGACACCGTCGACGTCAAACGCAAAAGCCTTTATATCCTTGAAATCCGTCATTAGGACCTCATTCCGTTTCCGCCGTTGAACTCAGGGACATTTCCAAGGTTGATGAAGCCGAACTGCTGCTCATACTTGGTAATGTTGTCCATCAGCGCGTTAAGAAGCCTCTTGGCATTCTCCGGGGTCATTACGATTCGGTTCGTGACATCCGGTGTCTTGAGACCAGGGAGCATAGTTGCAAAATCAACTATTACTTCGCTTTTTGAATGAGAAATGATTGCAAGATTAGAATAAGATCCCCTGGCCACTTCTGGCCTTATTTCCAATGAGAGGGACTGAGGCTTGTTTTCTTCCATTTCAGTTAGATTTAGGCAAATATAGCGTTTTTTCTTTCTACATCCAATAAGGTGCATCATCCAAAGAAGGAGGAGGACATTCATTAGGGTCTCCCGTGGAAACCGCATTCTGTTGCTGCGGGGCCGTCTTCCTAGGGGCAACTTCTGAGAAATCGAAGCCGATCGTAAAGTCATCCTTTACTACAAGTGAAGCATCGAAAGTATTGCCGCTCTTGGACTTGAACCCCTTTAGAACCTGAGTCCTTCCAGTCGTGAGCAGTTTCCTCATCATCGAATCGGAGAGCTTCTTGTGGGCGACTTCCTTCCATACTGAAAGGCCGCAGGCACGGCACTTTACATTGTTTTCCCAGATTTTCATAGGACCGCCGCATTTAGGGCATTTTATGGCATCCTCATCAGCTGCCGCATACATCAGGGCCGCACGGTTCGCCTCGTCGGAAAGAATTTCCGAGGTCAGGGCAGTGACATACCTTCTTATGGATTCGTCGAAGGCCTTTGCCGACACCTTTCCATCGACAATCTTGGCCAGTGAGGTCTCCCAGCGGCCTGTCATTTCCACGTTGGCAATGTACTTGTCCTTCACGGCCTCGTAAATGGTCATTCCCTTATCCGTAGGAATAAGTGACTTACCCTTTCTCGTTATGTATCCGCGTCTCAGGATAGTCTCAATCTCCCCTGCCCTCGTAGCCGGGGTTCCTATTCCGACTTCCTTCAGGGCATCCTTGAGGTCCTCGTCTTCGACTTCCTTGCCGGCGTGCTTCATCGCATCGAGAAGGGAGGCCTCGGTATGAAGCGGCTTAGGCTTGGTCTTGCCTTCCGTTTCCTCGATTCCAAGCACTGGCAGGACATCGCCAACCACGAAAGTAGGAAGGTCCTGGTCGTCCTTTTCATCGTCCGAAGAAACCACGCCTTGGACAGCCCTCCATCCTGGTTTCACAATCATATTTCCCTTTGCCGCGAGAACTACCCCGGCGGAGTCAAACTCCGCAACTGTCGAGAGCATCTCGCATTTAGGGCTTATTGATTCAAGCAGACGTGCAATTACCAGGTCGTAAATACCTTGCTCATTGGCATTGAGCGCTACCGGAGCGACCTCAGTAGGAAGCAGGGCGTGGTGGTCGGTGACCTTAGTCTGGTCAACGCTGCGCCTGTTCAGCGAAGTTCCCTGAAGACTTCTGGCATAGGAGCCATATTTAGGATGGCCCTCCTGCTTCTGAAGTAGCTGCGGCAGGGTCGCGAACACATCGTCAGGAATGAAACGGGAGCCAGTCCTCGGATAAGTGAGCACCTTCTTTTCATACAGGGCCTGAGCCGTATCGAGAGTTTCCTGGGCGGAAAGGCCAAGCTTTTTGTTGGCATCCTGCTGAAGGCTCGTAAGGTCGTAGAGGAATGGTGGCTGAACGCTCTTTTCCGTCTTCTCCATCTTGGTCACCGTCATCGATCCGGCCGCTTTTATAGCCTCAACATCTGCATTCAGCTTGTCGTGGTCGAAATAGCGCTCCTTGTTCATAGCCTTGAAGCCCACTTCGTCCTTCTTAGAGGCCACCTTTATGTTCCAGAAAGCCTGTGGAACGAAATCGCGGTTCTCGATGAAACGCCTGCAGACCATAGCAAGAGTAGGAGTCTGAACCCTTCCGAGGGAATGTACTCCCCTTCCGGCCATACAGGAAAGTGCCCTGGTGGCATTTATGCCCACCAGCCAGTCTGCCTCGCTGCGCGCCTTGCCTGCAGCATAGAGCGTATCGAATTCGCTGCTCGGATGCAGCTGTTCAAGTCCCTCTCGTATGGCATTGTCAGTCAATGAGGAAATCCACAGCCTCTTCACAGGCTTGGTGCATCCCACATAGGCATAGATATATCTCTGAATAAGTTCTCCCTCACGGCCGGCATCGCCTGCATTTATGATGTATTCAGCCTGGTCGAAAAGAGACTTGATGATTTCCAGCTGATGCGAATAACCGTCGTCCGGCACTTTCTTGCCGTCCTTCATCGTCATACCCACATTCAGATAGAATTGTTCCGGCAGAATCGGAAGATTCTCCGGTCTCCAGGCCACATCGGCCTCAGGAGCAAATATTTGTACCAGGTGACCGAAAGCCCAGGTTACCGCATAACCGTTGCCTTCGATAAAACCGTCTTTCTTCACGCTGGCGCCTACGATCTTCGCCAGTTCCCTCGCCACACTCGGCTTCTCCGCTATGATTACAATCATTACCCGTAAATCACCTTGCCGTCACAGATGACGGTATCTACAACATTTGCCTGGGCGCTATATACCCAGTTGCTTACAAGATTATGAAGAGGACGCATAGTAACGTCATTCAGATTCAATAAAATACAGTCCGCCAGCTTACCTTCCGCTATAACTCCGGCATCGATGCCGAAAGCCTCGGCTCCATTGACCGTGGCCCACTTTAGGACCTCTGTCGCAGGGAGAAGAGAAGGATCTCCGTTCAGCTTGGCCAGAAGGGCCGCGAACTTCATTTCCTCCCTCATATCGAGGTTATTGTTGGACGACGCGCCGTCAGTGCCAAGAGTAATCCTGGCTCCTGAAGCGATTGCAAGCTCGTACGGAAATCTACCGCTGCCGAGCTTCATATTAGAGCAAGGACAATGAGCCACGGTGACTCCCCTTTCAGCAAGGATATCCCATTCCTCCTTGTCCACATAAACGCAGTGGGCGGCGATCACGTCCGGGCCGAGGAAACCTATTGAATCGAGATAGCGCACAGGGCTCATTCCGTGAGCCGCGATGCAGTCTTCCACTTCCTTTGTGGTCTCCGAAACGTGGATATGCAGCTTCAGTCCGTTGTCCCTGGCCTTGGCCGCAGCCTCCTTGAGTCTTTCCGTTCCCACGGTATAGATAGCGTGAGGAGCCACGGTAAGGGACATTCTGCCTGTCCTGTCATTCCAATTCTCAATGAACCTGGACTTGGCCTCCCTTTCGGCATAGCTATGGTTTTCCATAACCGTCACGCCGATGGCAGCTCGCATTCCTGCGGCATCCACGGCCTCCGCGATCTTGTCCGGTGCAAAATACATATCGCTGAAGAAAACCGTTCCGCCCTTGACCATTTCCTCGGCCGCGAGCACGGTTCCCCTTTTCACGTCATCTGCCGTCATCTTATCCTCAAATGGCCATATCCACTCCGTCAGCCACTCCTGAAGCGGCATATCGTCGGCATACCCGCGAAGCAGGCTCATAGCCGCGTGAGTATGGGTATTGTAGAACGCAGGAAGGATGGCCTTGCCTTCAGCCTCAATCACGCGCGAAGCCTCTTTGTCAGCTGGCACGCCTATGGCCGAAATACGGTTCCCTTCTATATAGATATTGGTTTTGACGCCCTCGTGGAGGACATTTTTGATAAGAAGACTTTCCATACCACAAAACTACAAAAAATTAATAACCGTATTTGCTCCTGTACCTGAAAAAGAAGAAAACAGTTATGCACAGGGAGAGTATCTCCGCGGAGAGCATAGAGAGCCAGATTCCGTCAAGTCCAAGAACCATAGGCAGAAGCATCACCGAGCCGAGCTGGAAAAGGAGCATTCTCGAAAAAGAAATGATCGCGGAAGTCACGCCGTCGTTGAGCGCGGTAAAAAACGATGAAGCGAAAATATTCAGATAGGACAGCAGATATGAAAACGCATAAAGCCGGAAGGCGTGGGTCGTCATTGCCGTAAGCCCCGCATCATATCCGACGAAGAGTTTCGCAAGAGGCTCAGCAAGGAGCATAGCGGAGACCGTCATAACGATTGACGCCGCGCTCTCCAGATTGAGGCTTCTCTTTCTGAGATTCTTGATCTCATCCCTGTTTCCTGCGCCGAAATGATAGCTCACGACAGGAGATACTCCCATCGAATAGCCGAAGAATACGGCCAGAAAAATCATATTCACATAGGCGATGAAGCCGTAGATCGCAACTCCGTCCTCCCCGACCATTATCAGCAGACGCCAGTTATACACCATACTGACGAAGCATATTGCCACATTGGTCACAAGTTCCGAAAGGCCGTTCGAACAGGATTTGAGCATAACCCCAACCTCAAGGGAGGCCTTTCCCAACTTGATGGTAGTCCTTCTGGCAGTAAGGAAAAATATTATCGGCCAAGCCATACCGACGACCTGGCTGATGACTGATGCCCAGGCGGCACCTGCAAGTCCCCAGGAAAGAATTCCGACGAAGATGATGTCCAGCACGATATTGGTCATTCCGGAGGCCACGGTAATCCACAGTCCCAGGCGTGGCCTCTCCGCCGTAATCATAAACGGCTGGAAAACCACCTGCATCACATATGTAGGTGTGGCGGCCATAATTATATAGCCATAGAGCTTTGCGTCTTCGAGAAGTTTGCCTTCCGCGCCCATCAGCTTCGCAACTCCTTCGAGGGTGAACATTCCGAACACCGAAAGCAGGACACTGGTTATGAAGGTGGAATAAATGATCAGGGAGAAATACCGGTTCGCCCTGTCCTTGTTCCCTTCTCCCAGGGTTTTCGCAACAAGGGCCGTACCTCCGGTTCCGAACATATATCCTACGGCTCCCAGGAGCATCGGATAGGGCCATATGAGGTTCAGGGCCGCAAATTCGGATTTTCCCGCAAAATTGGACACAAAGAAACCGTCCACTATACCATAGATGGATGTGAACAGCATCATTATTATGGATGGTCCGGTAAATTTAATCAGCCTGCGATAATCGAAATGATCCGAAAGCTGAATATTGCCTTCACGCATAAATAAAAATCAAATACACTACAATTCCACGACCTTTCCTATGTAAGTCCTCACCAGAGGGACTCCCGTCTCCTGCTCCGCCAGAATCTCATTTCTCAGAGGCTCGTCCCAAGGATGGTCCGAAAGACGGAATTTCGAATGATGCACGGTGACGAACCGTTTCGGTGCAAGGAGCCTGATTTCCTCTCCGAGATACTTCGGAAGGGTATGGATCTGGTTCCACATCTGATTGTACTGGCCGTTTTCCATAATCGCAAGGTCGATATCAAGCTTTTCCTTGGAAAACCGTTCGAACCGTGATCCCCATCCGCCGTCTCCGGAGAAGAATATATTCCGTTCCGGTGACTTTATATACCAGGCTGCAGGCATTGTTCTTGGATTCCAGAATGCACGGCCGGTGAAATGGCGTGTCTCCTTGCTGGTGAACGTGATGGAAGAATCATCTGAAGTCCAGCTTTCATCCCAGTCCAATTCAATTATCCTGTCCTTCGGATAGCCCCACCTCTGTAGGTCGGCTCCCACTCCAAGCGGGCATACCACATAGCCCACGCGGTCACGGATCCTCTTTACGGTTCCATAGTCCAGATGATCCCAATGGTCGTGTGATATGAGAAGGAAATCTATCTTCTGAGGCATATCCTCTGGCCTGTATATATCCGCATCCTTGAATGGTCTGTTGATAAATTTGAACGGTGCCGCCTTGCAGAAAACCGGATCAGCCAGGATGATCTTTCCGCTGAGACGCAGCAGGAATGAACTGTGACCGAACCAGACATAGAGGTCTCCTTTGCGGACAGAAAGCTGATGCAGGTCAGTTTTCACAGCCTGAAGTTCCCCTGGCCCAGGTGCAGTATTCTCTGCCGGGTTCAGGATGAAATCCTTTATCTTTTTCACGGAAATCTTTCCCGTCCTGAGGACCGTAGGTTCAGAATTCCGGAATTTATTCTTCACGAAATGAGCAGACATACTGATCCTTCTGAGCCTTTCCCCTCTCGGAACGGCTCCGAACTGAGCGTGAGAATAGATGATCGGGCTCAGAACCAGAAGCAAAATTATCAGCGCAGAAATAAGCACAGGTCTGTTCGTAAAGTTAGTTATACACTAATATATTAAAAATTACTAAATTTGACGGCAAAGATAGTCAATCTATCCGAATGGTTTAGTATAGTTAAAATTTACCAATGAAGGAAATCAAAACAATCGGAGTACTCACCTCAGGAGGTGACGCACCGGGAATGAATGCCTGCATCAGGGCGGTGACAAGAGCCGCAATCTATCAGGGCTGGAAAGTTATGGGTATCTACAGAGGCTATGAAGGCCTTATTGCAGATGACGTAAAAGAACTCACGACAGAAAGCGTTTCCAATACGATACAGAGAGGCGGAACGATTCTCAAGACCGCCAGAAGTGCCGAATTCATGACTCCGGAAGGAAAGAAGAAGGCATACGACACAATCGTCAAGCACAGCATCGATGCTCTCATCGTAATCGGAGGAAATGGATCCCTCTCAGGAGCCCAGGACTTCGCGAAGATGTTTGACGTGCCTTGCATCGGTCTTCCCGGAACAATTGACAACGACCTCTACGGCACCGATATGACAATCGGTTACGATACTGCTCTCAACACCATCGTCGAGTGCGTGGACAAGATCCGCGACACCGCGAACAGCCACGACCGCATCTTCCTCGTGGAGTGTATGGGCCGTGACGCCGGCTTCCTCGCCCAGAACAGCGCCATCGCATCAGGAGCCGAGGCTGCCATCATTCCTGAAGACAGAAGCAACGTGGACCAGCTCGAGAAATTCATCGGACGAGGAATCCGCAAGAGCAAGAACAGTTCCATCGTCATCGTTTCAGAGAGTCCGAAAGACGGAAAGGGAGCCCAGTATTATGCTGACAGAGTAAGGGAAGAGTATCCTCAGTACGACGTACGAGTTTCCATACTTGGACATCTTCAGAGAGGCGGCACGCCTACGGCGACAGACAGGATCCTCGCCAGCCGTCTCGGCGTGGCTGCGATCGGAGCCCTCAATGAAGGCCAGCGCAACGTGATGATCGGAGTCTCAAACGACAAAATCGTGTACGTTCCGTTCTCAAGGGCCATCAAGATGGACAAACCAATTGACAAGGAACTCATTGATGTTCTTGGTATTCTTTCAATTTAGCTTTTGTTTTAATTATATTTTATATAAATTTGATTATTACATAACCGCTAAACCTGATGAGTAAATTCAAGCTACTACTCGTTACCCTGCTGCTCTTCATATTGTCATCAGCAACAGTCGTAGCTAAGAGCAAAACTATTCTTGTAATCTGCCCATATGTCCCTTCCAACAGTTGGGGGCTTCGTTTTTTGGCGCCGATAAATCAACTTGCGAACGAAAACGCTGATTTCAATTTTCAGTTTTCCGTTCTCAAATGCATCGACTACAAGACGGCAGACGAGATTAGGGAAAGAATGAACTCAATAGTCGGTATCTATGCGAACGAAAGGCCGGACCTGGTCATCATTTTCGGTCCGAGCAACTACGAAGCGGCAAGAATAATCAACAATCACTGGAACGACATTCCTACCATCCTGATCGGCGAGACGGAATACATCTGTCCTGTCGATTATATAATGGAGAGCTACGCAAGAAGAGATGTGGAAAGATCGAACATCTCCGATATGATCTCCGAGCTCAACTGCACATATATCAAGACGCCTGTTTATCCGAACAGGACTCTGGACCTTATGACCGCACTTCTCCCAAAGATGGAAGAGATATTCTTCGTCGGCGGAGACGACTATATGAGCAAGGAGATCCAGCTCCAGCTGGAAGACCTCTCCAAGGACAGAGGGCTCAGATTCACAGCCTATCTCTCCAGCGACCACAAGACGGATGAACTCGTGAAGGCAGTCCAGGGTCTCGACCACCAGAAGAACGGCATCATCTACTGCAACTGGTTCTCGAGGGTCAATGAGGAGAACAACAGCGACCTCAGCATACGCCGTCTTGTCGAAGAGAACGCCCCTGCGTTCACGATCTACGGCCAGGACAACAAGAATGATGACGGTATCGGCTATGTCTCATACGATACCGAAGACTACAGACAGACCGTAAAGAATGTGGTTCTCAAGGTCCTGAAAGACAACATCCAGCCTAGGAGCATCGTACCGACGACACTGGCGGCACGGCCTGCCGTCATAAACAGGGAGGCCCTGCTGAAATACAACATCAACAAGAAGCTCATTCCCGAGGATGCGATAATCGAAAATGACCATCCGTCATTCTGGGTTGCCCACAGAAACGACATAATGACGTTCATCATCGTCGTCACACTCGTCTTCCTTCTCGGACTCAGCCTGCTTCTCATCCGCGGCCGTTCACTGAACAGACAGCTTTCAAGCGCGAAGAAAAGAGCCGAGTCATCGGACAGAAGCAAGACAGTCTTCCTGCAGAATATGTCCCACGAGATTCGCACCCCTATGAATGCAATCGTAGGATTCTCCCAGCTGCTTGCCCTTCCTGACGGCTACAGCACAGAAGAGGAGAAGAAGGAATACGCCGGATACATCCAGAACAACGCCAAGATGCTGATGATGCTCATCGACGACATCCTCGACATCGCCGATGCTGAGCACGGAAACTACAGAATCGACCTCTCTGACGCATCCTGCAATGAAATCTGCACAAGCGCGATGAAGTCGGTAGAATTCCGCGTTCCTCCAGGAGTGGATATGAATTTCAAGACAGACCTTCCGGACGACTACAAGGTTCATACTGATTCCAGACGAGTTCAGCAGGTTCTGATCAACTATCTTACAAATGCCTGCAAGCATACGCTCCAGGGCGAAATCAAGGTAAGATGCTCATCGACCGAGAACCCTGGCTGCATCACGTTCAGCGTGACCGACACAGGTACCGGAATACCGCCTGATATGGCGGAAAACATCTTCGAGAGATTCACCAAACTCGATTCATTCGTCCAGGGAAGCGGACTTGGTCTTAATATCTGCAGAACTGTGGCTCAGAAACTTGGAGCCCAGGTGAAACTTGATACGACTTATACGAAGGGGGCAAGATTTCTCTTCATACTCCCCCTTCATTAAGCCATAAATCACTTACATAAAGAAGCGGCCACATTGATGATGATGTAGGCCAGGAATGTCGTAAGCACGATAAGAGTCCAGCAGGCACCCGTTGAAAGAACTACGGCGGCTGAAACTATGAAGGCAAGAAGGAATGCGATTCTGGAAACCTTTGTCTTGGTATCCACCTTTTTGCCTGTTCCCATCTTCATTGCGAACATAGGAATCTCGCTTACAAGAAGCAGAGAAAGAACGATTGCAAGGGCCGGAACGACCCATACATTTGAAACTACAGCCTCGAGCCAAGGCTCGTGGAGGGAAGCGTATGCAAGCGAGCCGCAGATCATCGCAGCCGCAGGGGTTGCGAGTCCGATGAAGCTCTCGTGCTGACGCTCGTCAATGTTGAACTTGGCGAGTCTGAGGCCGGAAAAAGCGGCAAGAATCGCAGGAATGAGCCTGACGGCCAGAGGCGCGTCCGTAAACTCACTCATTGTCTTGTACAGGAGGACAGACGGAAGAACTCCGAAGCTGACCATATCGGCAAGAGAATCCAGTTCCTTGCCAATGTCCGAATATGCGCCGAGCAGCCTGGCTGCAAGTCCGTCGCAGAAATCGAAGCCCGCAGCTGCGAGCATAAGGAGGAAGGCCGTTTCAACGTGACCTTCCAAAGAAAGAATCACTCCCCCAACCCCGCAGAGGAGATTGAGGCAAGTGATCGTATTTGGAATATGTTTAATGATCTGCATAGCAGACATCAAATTTATTTGATACCGAGTTTTTTCTTGAGATCCTTTGGAAGAGCGTCCTTGTGGATGATGTAATCCATAGTCTTGCCCTTGAAGAAGTTCATTGAAGCATACCAGATTCCGTGGAATTTGCCTGTGTCACCCCAAGAGTTCTTGACCATGAAATACTCTTTTCCGTTCTGGTCCTTTGCGATACCGAAGATGTGCATTCCGTGGTCATCGGTGGTTTCCTGATTGTCGAACCACTTCTGACGGAGTTCCTGCGTAGGCTCGATCTCAGCCGGAGCCTCAGTGTTCTTCTTCTCTTCCTTGGCCTCTTCCTTAGCCTTGCCTACCCAGTGCTCCTGGTCTGATCCGGCAACCTTCTTGTCCTTGGCCTTAGGGTCAACGAGGAAAGCGTAGCCGTCACGGGTGAAGCCAGCCTCGCTGACGTCTGAGCCCCAGATAGCGGTGTAACCGTTCTTTACGGCATTGTAGAGCACCTCGAAGAATTCATCCATAGGCACGTTGTAAACGCTGTTCCAACGCCAGTTGTCAGAAACTTCGATCTGGAACTTGGTGTAGAATGGATGATGTGTGAATGAAGAGAGAACTACATAGTCATCAGGGTTGATCTTGTATGAATCCCTGTACTCCTGAGGAGTGTAGGTCTTTCCGTCAACCTCGAAGCTCTCAGGACAAGGTCCGAGATATGCGTCCATAATTCCCTGGAAACCCTTCTGCCAAGCTGTTGAAACTGTCTTGTTAGGCTTGGTGGCAATTACCTTTACATAAGCCTCGGCAAGGTCGTCGAGTTCACTGTGGTTTGGAAGGATCTTGTCGCCCTGACCGTAATCTACGATTGGCTGGGCGCTCTGAGGCACGAGACCGTAGTCCCTTACTACATCGAGGACATCGTCGCCCTCGCTTCCAGGACCGAAGTTGAGCTTGCCGTCAAGACGTACATACTTTGCGGCACGCTCCTGATATGAATGACTTACGATGAACATCTCCGCGAAGTCAGGGTAAGCTGTAGTATCCTTGATGTTGTTGAGTCGGATTGCCTCTGACTCGAGGAAGCTGATTCCGGAATAGCACCAGCAGGTTCCTGAACGGAACTGGTTCTTTACTGATGTGACAGGGTTCTCTACCACTGGCGTCATCTGGAGGTCAGGAGATGTGATTCTCTTGGCCTGGGCGCTGGCAACTAGCGGAAGTACAACTGCTGCAGCGATTGTTACTGATTTTAGGTTCATAATACTATTAATATATTGTTTGATATACTAGGTGAATTTTCTTTCACACAATTAACAAAGTTAAGCCTTTTCAATGAAAATACCATAAATTTGCAGGGATGAACGGAATACGGAACATACTATATATTCACGGTATGGGAGGCGGCAGGGACAGCCGCATCCCTTCTATATTAAAGGAGTGCTTCGAGCAGGATCCAACGGTCAACATCATCATCAGGACTTATGACTTCGACCCCGACCTTGCCTGGCAGCAGATCAGCGCCTGGGTCGAGGCTGAGAAGCCGGCCCTGGTAATCGGAGAATCGATGGGTTCCATCCACGCCCTGAGAATCAAGGGCGTCCCGCATCTCTTCGTCTCCCCTGCCATCAACGCCCCAATCCATTTCAGGATTCTCGCCCCTCTTACACTGATACCGGGAGTCACCTGGCTTTTGGACAGGATATACAAGCCGAGGCCTGGCGAAAGACAGCCCCTTCACTTCACCTGGAAGGTCCTGAGAAAATGGGGAAAATACCGCAGGCTCGCCCTGGCCAACTCTCCACGCAACGGAGGAAAGGACTACTTCTACGCCTTCCTGGGCCGATACGACCATTACCGTAAAAGCGGCGTCGTAAGAATCACCACCTGGAGAAAATATTATGGTGAAAAATCCTACACAATCTATCCAGGGACCCATTTTATGGAGGAAGAATTCGTAAGGACAATGCTTGTCGAGAAGATCAGAAAAGTAATTGATAAAAAATTTTAAAAATTTATATAACTTTGTGTCCGTTCATTTTCAATAAATAAATATGGCAACATTCAGACAAAGAGCTTTAAACGAAGCTGCAGCGCACAAAACCGAGCGCTATTTCGTTGATGAGCGTCCTGTATCGGCTTATTTCGGACAAGACGTCTTCGACCTCCCAAAAATGAGAAAATATATGTCGCAGCCTGCTTATGAAGCAGTTCTTGCAGCGATTAAGGAAGGAGCTCAGATTGACAGAAAAGTTGCCAATGAGATCGCATCCGGAATGAAGGCCTGGGCCGTGGAGAAGGGAGCTACTCATTACACCCATATCTTCCAGCCTCTCACCGGAACGACTGCTGAAAAGCACGAAGCCTTCGTCACCATCAAGGACGGCCAGGCTTTCGAGAACTTCAAGGGCAGCGCCCTCGTTCAGCAGGAGCCGGACGCATCAAGCTTCCCAAGCGGTGGTCTCCGCGCAACCTTCGAGGCCCGCGGTTATTCAGCCTGGGACCCGACTTCTCCAGTATTCATTCTTGACGAGACACTCTGCATACCTTCGGTATTCATTTCATACACTGGCGAGGCCCTCGATATGAAGGTTCCGAACCTCAAGTCGCTCTCGGCCCTCAATACAGCTGCCACATCCGTTGCCAACCTCTTCGACAAGACCGTCAAGTCAGTCAAGGTCAACATCGGACTCGAGCAGGAATACTTCCTCGTTGACGAGGCCCTCTACAACGCCCGTCCTGACCTCCGCATCTGCGACAGGACAGTCATCGGCCACACATCGGCGAAGGACCAGCAGCTCTCTGACCACTATTTCGGAGCCATTCCTCAGAAGGTCGTAGCCTTTATGAAGGATTTCGAGACCGAGGCATACAAACTCGGAATTGACCTTGAGACCCGTCACAACGAGGTTGCCCCTAACCAGTTCGAGTGCGCCCCTGTATTCTGTGAGTGTACCAAGGCGATCGACCAGAATATGCTCCTGATGATCGTTATGCAGAACGTTGCCGAGAAGCATCATCTCAAGGTTCTCTTCCACGAGAAGCCTTTCGACGGAATCAACGGTTCAGGCAAGCACTGCAACTGGTCAATGCAGACTGACACGGGAGTGCTTCTTCTCTCCCCTGGCAAGACTGCGGCCAAGAACCTCCAGTTCCTCGCATTCTACGCAGCGGTTGCAAAGGCTGTTTACAGACACAACTATCTGCTTATGTCTTCGATCAGCACCCTCAGCAACAGCTACCGTCTCGGCGGCCACGAGGCTCCACCTGCAGTTATGTCAATCTTCTCAGGTGCCTTCGTTTCCAACATCCTCAAGTCAATTCTCAACAACGACGAGATCCTCGAGGACATCACGGCAAAGGATGCCATCAAGATGGTCAGCGCGATCCCTGACATCCTCAAGGATAATACGGACCGAAACAGGACGTCTCCTTTCGCCTTCACCGGAAACAGGTTCGAATTCCGCGCCCTCGGCTCTTCAGCCAACGCAGCTTCGGCCGTCTATGTTCTCAACACTGCCGTCGCTGAATCCCTGGTTGAGTTCCGCAGCGAAGTCGACAAGCTCGAGGCTGACGGTATGCCACGCCAGAGCGCTGTGATGAAGACGATCAAGAAGTTCATCTCCGATTGCAAGAATGTCCTCTTCGAAGGCAACGGATACAGCAAGGAATGGGAAATCGAGGCTGCCAAGAGAGGTCTCAAAGCTGTCAAGAACGTTCCTGAAGCATACAAAGCCTTCATCGAGGAAGATTCAATCAAGATGTTCGAGAGTATGGGCGTCCTCAGCAAGGAGGAAACCCAGGCTCGCTACGAAGTCCTCAATGAGAACTATGTGAAGAAGCTCCAGATCGAAGCCCGCGTTCAGGGCGACGTCTGCCTCAATCACGTGATCCCTGCAGCCGTAAGTTACCAGAACATCCTGATGAAGGACATACTCGGTGCCAAGGAAGCCTTTGGTGCTGAGTTTAAGGAACTTTGCTCTGCAGAAATTGAAACTTACAGGAAAATAGCTAAATTTATCAACGAAATCTCGAAGGATGTCAACGACCTCGTTGAAGCCCGCAAGAAGGCCAACAAGGTGGAGGACATCGCCAAGAGAGCTAAACTTTACTCAACGGAGGTTAAGGATATGATGGACAAGGTCCGCAACAGCGCCGATCATCTCGAGATGCTTATCGACGACGAGCTCTGGCCTATGCCTAAATATCGTGAGCTCCTGTTCTTTTAATTGACAAAGTGAATAGGAAATTAGTACAAAGGACACTGCTTGCTCTCATAACTGTTCTTGCCATTGCAGGTTGCTACCGAAAGGCTGGAAATGGGACAAGTACGATAAAATTAGTAGAAGATATCCTGGCGGACACATCGTCCGTCAGGTATTCTCTTGTTAAAGAGTTTGACGAAAACAACGTAAAAGGCAAGATTGCCGTGATCGCTCCGGCGAACAGGGCGGACAGTCTTGCAAGGCTTCTTCTGAAGGTTGACATCTTCGACAATGTTGACGGAAGGAAAAGTCCTGACGGCCTTCCGGACTTCAGCGGAGAGACTATACTCTGTATGCCGGACAGCGTACACGCCAGCGGAGGCATCTATACGGGTTCGTTGAACCAGATTCGTGAGCTCACCGTGAAGCAGGTGCTCAGGAGCATCGAGAACGGAGCCAAGCTCGTCGTCCTCGCCCCTCAGCTCGCTTCTCTCGGACTCGACGACGTGGATTATCTCTTCGGAGCCGTAGGCAAGGAGCTTCCGGTCATTGCGATGCCGGTATTTGACGGTGATTCAACTCACGTAAAATCAGACAGTACCGTAGCAGAGTATTGCTACACGCTCCTCAGGAAGAGGAACGCATTCACACACAACATTGCATACCCTAAGGGAGAATGGTTAAAAACAGACAGCCTGGATGTACAAAATTAGCATAGGACCAGAGGAAATCGAGAAGCTTCCGCTCACCACCTTCACAGGAAAGATCATCGTGATCGACACAGAAGGTCCTGAGCTGACAAAGGCTATCGCCTACCTCAAGAGGCAGAAGTACATCGGTTTCGACACGGAAACAAAACCAACTTTCTCACCGGAGCAGAAAAGGACGGGTGTTGCGCTCCTCCAGCTTTCCGGACCTGAGAAAGCCTATCTTTTCAGGATCAAGAAGATCGGAATGCAGCCGAAGATCCGCGAGATTCTCGCCGACGAAAAGATAGTGAAGATAGGAGCGGCCGTTGCAGATGACGTCCGCGGCCTTGAGAAATATCACAATTTCACGGCCAAGTCATTCATTGACCTTCAGAAGATCGGCTGGGAATACGGCATCAGGGACAAGAGCGTCAAGAAGATGGCCGCCATCATTCTCGGCATCAAGATTTCCAAGAAGGAGCAGCTCTCAAACTGGGAAGCCGAAACCCTCAGCGAAGGTCAGCAGAAATACGCTGCTATGGACGCCTGGGTTTGCCGTGAAATGTATATCAAACTTCTCAAGAGCGAGAAGAATCCTCTTACGAAAGAAGAGCAGATGCCCCCTACTCAGCTGAAGCAGATGCTCGAAAAGAAGGCAAAAAAAGCCAAGATAACCGAAGAGGAGAAGAAACGACAGGAAACAAAGAAGCGTCGTATGGCGCTCAAACGTAAACTCTATAGAAAGCGTCGCGCCGCCAGGAAAAAGGCGGAGAAGAGCGCTGCAATAATCAACAATGGTCAAAATAATACTGAAGAAAGGAAGGGATGAGTCTCTGAAGAGATTCCACCCTTGGGTCTTCTCCGGTGCAATTGCACAGATCACAGGCAATCCAGCCGAGGGAGACATCGTTAGCGTTTATTCGGCGGATGGCAAATTCCTCGCCGCAGGCCATTACCAGATCGGTTCGATCGCGGTAAGGGTGCTCAGTTTTGACTCCGACGTTCTTGCGCCGGATTTCTGGGAGATAATGTTGCAGAGAGCCCTCCAGGTAAGGGTTGCTGCAGGTCTCGCCCGCAATGAGGCCAGCGGTACGAACTGCTACCGGCTCGTACACGGAGAAGGAGACAATCTTCCTGGACTCATCATCGATTACTATGACGGCGTCTGCGTTATGCAGGCTCATTCCGTCGGAATGTTCCGCGCAAAGAAGCAGATCTGCGAGGCTCTCAGGAAAGTCTATGGAGACGACCTGAAAGCCGTATATGACAAGAGCTCAGGAACCGCGCCTTTCAAGGCCGGCCTGGACCTCGTAGACGGATATCTCTACAAGGCAGAAGGTTTCGACGACAGCGAGCAGGTCGTTCTCGAGAACGGCAACAAATTCCTCGTCAACTGGACTGAAGGTCAGAAGACCGGCTTCTTCCTCGACCAGAGGGAAAACCGCAATCTCGTCGCCCGCTACGCCAAAGGCAGAAATGTCCTCAATCTCTTCTGCTATACCGGCGGATTCTCAATCTACGCCCTCAATGCAGGTGCGAAGCACGTGGATTCAGTGGACAGTTCCAAGAAGGCTATGGATATGGTTGACAGGAATGTCGCCCTCAATGGCTTCGACAAAGACAGGCACACCAGCTACTGCGACGATGCGATAGAGTTCGTAAAGAAGGCCCCTGCCGATAAATACGACCTTATGATCGTCGATCCGCCAGCTTTCGCAAAGCATCGCGGAGCACTTGGCAACGCCCTCCGTGCTTACCAGCGTCTCAATGCCGCCGCAATTTCCCGCGTAGCCCCTGGAGGCTTCGTATTTACATTCAGCTGTTCCCAGGTAGTTGACAAAGAGGCCTTTGCCCTTGCAGTCTTCTCAGCGGCCGCACAGACCGGAAGAAGCGTCCGCATCCTCGACCGGTTGAATCAGCCTGCGGACCACTCCGTTAACATCTATCATCCGGAAGGAGAATACCTGAAAGGCCTTCTTCTTTACGTTGAGTAAACAAGGGAAAAGGTTCAATAAAAGACGGATAAAGTTGGCCTGCAATATTGCAAAAAGCAAATTTTAGTTCTATATTTGCATTCCAATCCAATGGTGCTTTGGCCGAGAGGTTAGGCACAGGTCTGCAAAACCTGCCAGAGCGGTTCGATTCCGCTAGGCACCTCAGAAAACCCCTGTAGAATTTCTTCTACAGGGGTTTATCTTTTTTCTGTCTTCTGCTATCTTCCAGGGCCGTAACTTCCGCCGCTGGATGAGCCAACTGTAGCATAGCCGCCAGTCGCCGAGAATGACGAAGAAGGAAGGCTGCTCACCGTACCTCCGGCATAGTAATAAGTGCTGAAGTTGTCAGTAGGATTTGACGGAGCCGAGCTCTGGGTTCCATAATAATATGTACTTCCCTTTGTAAGGTCAGGAGAGCTTACATAAGAGTAGTTCTGGGACATTGCCCTAGGAACATATACGCTCATAATGACATTCTTGCTTGCATCAGTGACCGTGAAGTAACCCTTGCTGAGAGAGCCTGATATATACTCGCAGGACTGCTTGCATCTTGGACCGCTCGATCCCTGCTGCATCGCTCCGCCAGAAGAGAAGATGACTCCCCCGTTGAAGGTGAGATAAGAGAGATTGTCCGCATCGATTCCCTCCTCCGGAGATGAGGCTCCGTGAGCGATTACTACGCCTCCGTTCACCGTGA
>JAILCZ010000084.1 GCA_024689985.1 Bacteroidales bacterium
ATAATGCTGAGAGAAGACGAAAACCTGGACTGACTGCCTGTTACCGGAAAGATAGAGATCGACTACATTGCCGCAGATTGTCGTCACAATGAGACCATAGACTACGGTCGTAATCTTGTCCGCTATCGGCATCAGTTCTCCCGAAGGAAGATGCGACGGGAACAGGAGGGATGATGAAATGATTATCACATCAAAATAGAGAATCAGCTTGCCCGGGGTTATGTCCCTATACTTATTTATGATAAGCGCGAGGATGTCAGTTCCGCCCGAACTGCCTCCGGCACTGATTGCCATTCCCATACCGACGCCGGCAATGATGGCTGCCATAATGGTGGAGAGCAGTTTTCCGTTCTCGATGGCAAGCATCTGCACGATCTGCCTGGCAGGTCCGTAGTTGGCCGTAATATCCTGGAAGACATTGAGGCCAATTGAACATATTATGATGGCATAGACAGTCTTCGCACCGAAACCTTTGCCAAGCGACTTGAAAGCCGCCGTAAGCAGGATGGCATTGATTACGAAATAAGAATAACCTGCCTTGAGTCCTGTGGCATACTGAATAATGGTAGCTATACCAGTCACGCCTCCGCCGACGATGTTATGAGGCATAATGAAAGTGGTATAACCAACGACATACAGCAGCATACCGATGGTTACCATTACATATTCTCTGATGGTCTTGAAAACACCACCATTCCACGATCCCATATTGAAAATTATTTGATTACGATATTGACGATCTTTCCAGGGACGACAATTACCTTTACGATGGACTTTCCATCGACATATTTCGCAGTCTGCTCGAGTCCGCGGACGTGAGCCTCAACCTCATCCTTGCCCATTGATTTTGGAAGTTCAACGGTGAAGCGGGTCTTACCGTTGAATGAGACGGCATAGGTTGCATTGTTCTCGACCGTATAGGCCTCAACATACTCAGGGAAGGAAGCGAAGGTAATGCTCTCAGAATGTCCGAGCATCTCCCAGAGTTCCTCTGCGATATGAGGTGCGAACGGAGAAAGCAGGACGACCATAGGCTCGAGAATTGCCTTCTTGTCGCACTTGAGGGCGATAAGGTCGTTGACTGCGATCATAAACGCACTGATTGTAGTATTGTAAGAGAAGCTCTCGATGTCTGCCTGCTCCTTGCCGATGAGCTTGTGAAGAACTTTGAGTTCCTCTGCTGACGGCTTTTCGTCGCTGACGGCGAACTCCTCTCCGTTGAAGAAGAGCTTCCAGAACTTCTTGAGGAAGCGGTTGACTCCGTCGATACCCTTGGTATCCCAAGGCTTGCTCTGCTCCACAGGGCCGAGGAACATCTCGTAGAGACGGAGAGTATCGGCACCGTAAGAATCGCAGATGTTGTCCGGATTCACGACATTGAACATAGACTTGCTCATCTTCTCGACGGCCCATCCGCATATGTACTCGCCGTTCTCGAGGATGAATTCCACATTCTTGAACTCAGGTCTCCAGTTCCTGAAGGCCTCGAGGTCGAGCTTGTCGTTGCGTACGATATTGATGTCCACGTGGATTTCCTGGGTCTCGTACTGGTCCTTGAGACCGAGGCTGACGAACTTGTCAGTTCCTACGACACGATAGACGAAGTTTGAACGGCCCTGGATCATACCCTGGTTCACAAGCTTCTGGAAAGGCTCGTCAACACAGGAATAACCGAGGTCGAAGAGGAACTTGTTCCAGAATCTGGAGTAAATGAGGTGACCGGTAGCGTGCTCGGTACCTCCGATATAGAGGTCAACGTTCTTCCAGTACTCGTCAACCTTCTTGTCCACGAGGGCGCTGTCATTGCGTGGATCCATATAGCGGAGATAGTAGGCGCTAGATCCTGCGAAGCCAGGCATAGTACTGGTCTCGAGAGGGTATCCTTCGTATGTCCAGTCCTTGGCGCGTGCAAGAGGTGGTTCGCCGCTCTCTGTAGGCTTGTACTGATCGATTTCAGGAAGGGTGAGAGGAAGCTTGTCCTCTGGCACAGGAGTAGCGATACCGTCCTTGTAATAAATCGGGAACGGTTCACCCCAATATCTCTGACGGCTGAAGATGGCGTCACGGAGACGGTAGTTCACCTTTCTCTTTCCGAGACCCTTCTCTTCAACATAATCCTTAGCAAACTCGATAGCCTCCTTGACCGTCTTTCCGTTGAGGAAGCCGGAGTTGCACATAATACCCTCCTTTGCGTCGAAGCTCTGTTCGCTTACGTCGCAGCCCTCGATGAGAGGGATGATAGGAAGGTCAAATTTCTTTGCGAAAGCATAGTCACGGCTGTCGTGGGCAGGCACCGCCATAATCGCTCCGGTACCGTAACCAGCGAGCACATACTCTGAAATCCATACAGGCACCTTCTCGCCTGTGAGAGGATTCAATGCGTATGAGCCTGAGAACACGCCTGTAACTGACTTTGTCTCGGCGATTCTCTCGCGCTCAGTCTTCTTCTTGCACTGAGCAAGATACTCGTCCACCTCAGCC
>JAILCZ010000089.1 GCA_024689985.1 Bacteroidales bacterium
CTCCCTCTCCAGGGCCACCTCTGGAAGCAGGACAAGAACTGGGGTTACGGCAAGGTACTTGAGACCGGCGACCAGGTCCTCGACCTCTACAGAGACTTCGCCCAGATGCTGAAGACTTTCATCTCAACCGGTTGCTCAGCAGCAATCTACACCCAGATCACCGATGTTGAGATCGAGGTCAACGGAATTATGACCTACGACCGCAAAGTGGTCAAGGTCAATGAGAAAGAATTCCGTAAGATCAACCAGGATGTTATAAATTCCCTTAAATAATCAGTTACCGAGCTTCATTAATCTAAGTTCGATATCTTCTTTTTTATTGATAGCAGAGTTATGAAGAGTAACTCTGCTATTGTATATTGTAGAGGACGAAAGTCTCAGGAACTTCGCAATGCGGGATGACTTGGTTACACCCATACGGATAAGGGCATATACCCTCAGCTGATTGGTCATCGTACCCTCAGGCAGGCCGATTCCGACCTGCTTGTCCGGCTTGAGCAAAGCATTGAGCTGAGAAATGAAATTAGGGAAGAGGCCAAGGAAAGTCTTGTCAAACTTGTCCATAAGATAATCCCATTCAGCATCTATGAAATCATCAGAACGCAGTTCCTGGAGCAGAGCGTCAAAATCCTGCTGCTTAGCAGTCACGCGCAAACTCGAACGATACTTCTCCAACGAATTAATGTGGTCGGCGAACATCGCCATAAACTCGCCCAGATAAACATTCTTGATATGGTTCGCCTCCTTGAGACGGCGGTAATTGCGACGAAGCATTTTCATCGCAAAAGCCAGCAGGAACAAAAGGATAATAAGACTTATACTGAAGAGCATAAGCTTGAGGCGGAATTGAGCCTCCCGCTTTTCATAAGCCTTGACAATGATAGGCAAATTGCTTGAAATCTGGTTCTGACGAAGTTTGGCATCGACCAGGACGACATCAGAATAGTTGCGGATGATATAATTGTATGCCCTTCTCAAATCACCCCTTTCATAGCATAGCCTTGCAGCCATTGCAAGGGAAACATATTCCCTGTTCGTGGTAAGGATGTCGTACTTGGAACAGACGGCATAATGCAAAAGGGCATTCGATTTATCGCCTTTGGCAAGATAAGCAGAAGCCAGCCAATAATTCAGGACCGCAAGATCGGAAAAGGACAGATCGGACTTCGCCAGACGGTCATTGACGATATTTATCGCTTCGTCAAATCTTCCTTCAAGAATAAGTTGCTTGGCGTGAACCGTATAGTACGCCATCATATCCGATGAAAGCGTTTTCCTGCACCGGTCCAGATAGAATGCTTCCTTTTCCCTGTACTCGTCACACAGGACCTTGTCGGTCGTGACGATGACCAGGCCGTGATATATCTCATATAACAGATCATCCCACTCTCCCTTGTTCTCCGATGAAAGGACGGCTGAAGAATCCACAGCCTGAAGCGAATACAAGGCTTCGTGATACATTCCCGAAATTATATATCGCCGGGCAAGATCACCCGCGGAATCCATAATCAGATGCAAATCACCGGTTTCATTGGCAATGGACGCTTTACGATGCGCATAAGAATACGCAGAATCAGCATTCCATTTGTAATATTCGTCAAATATGACGTCGCACAGATGATACTTTTCAAGTGAGGATTCGGCATAAAGGAGGCCCTGACGCAATGAATCAATACGAGATTCCCTTTCCAAAGAAATACTCTCTTTCAACAAGAGACTTCTGTCAAGCTCTGACAAAGCATCCTCCAGACGAGGTTCGTTATGAACGGAAGGCCACGCCACAAGTAAAGAACAGATAAAGAAAACCGATGGTCCCATAGGGAAAATTTAACAAATACCAAATATAAATATAGTCAATATTTTTCAGAAAAACCACTTTAAAGCCAAAGAAGCAAAAGCGTAAGTCCTTATTTATCAAATATTTGAAAAGCTACCAGTTCCAGAAAACCCACTTTGCCAAATCGCCAAACACCTTGACCTATCCTTATTACCTAATTTTGCAAAAACAGATCAGGCAAAAGCGTCTTAAACCAAACAAAGATATACACTAAAACAATTATAACCGCTATGATTAAAAACAAGCACCCACTTTTATCTTACGAAACACCGACAATAGAGTGTTACGTAATACAATCATTCTCCAGCATTCTTCACCTGTCATCCAATGGTGAACCGGAAGAATTGGATTTAGTTGACCCGTTCAATGGAGGTGACATTTTTAATTAAAACCTAAAAGACAATGAAAAGAACATACAGACTTCTTTACCTTGCAGCAACCGCATATTTTGCGCTCTTATCCTGCTCAAAAGATATTGTTGCAACCGATGAAAAAGAAAACAAAGACAATGAGGAAGGATTCGTAACCCTTTCCATTACAGCAAAAATAGAAGACACCAGGTCAAAAGTCGGAGCGATGGACGCAAACGGGAAGTTCGCCTGGGCAGAAGGAGATGAAATAGCCGTTTTATACAACGGAGGATCGACAAGCGCAACTGCCCATATAGAGAATAGCCAGACGAAATTCAGCCCGTCCGTTCCATCCGAAACAGAAACAATCTGGATGGTATATCCGAAGACGGCAGGAGTCACCCTGAACGGGAATAATCTCGACATTACAATGCCTGCAGTCCAGAAGAACTCTATGAACGGCCTGTTCATAGCGAAGGCTTCGGCCACTTCCGGATCGGCGACATTCTACCACCCTGTATGCTATTACAAATTCATCATTGACGGAGATGGAAGCGATGTGACAAGTATGAATATCACATCATCAACCGTCAATCTTACCGCATCGACTTTGAGCATAGGGTTTGACAGCTCAAATGTACCGTCTCTTACCAATATAACGGAAGGTGCGAAATCAATATCCGTCAACTTCAGCGGAGATGGAGCATATTACATTCCAATCGTTCCAGGAACGGAGGAAATTCCTTCAGGAGACATTACATTCCAGTTCTTCCGAAACAAGGAAGACAACAGCGGCGAGGAAAAGGCTGGAGGATACCTTTTCACCAAAGCCCTCACCAACTCAAGAGCATCC
>JAILCZ010000093.1 GCA_024689985.1 Bacteroidales bacterium
TCGGTACTTGCTTGTACTTTCCTTCAGTCTTTTCAATGAACTTTTCAATGTTTGCCTCGTTTCCGAAGCGGGATGCAAAGGTAAGAAGTTTTCTTAAACCTGCAAAAATTATTTTCAAATTTTTTCATCCCCCTTTCGTTCCGCAGACTTCATTGCTGGGGTGCTTCCCGAAAGCGGATGCAAAGGTAGTACTCTTTTTTGATTCTGCAAGGCTTCCTGCAAATAATTTTTCACCCAAAAACGGCCCCACAGACCACCTAAAACGTGTTAAACTCCCCAATATGACGGGCTTAGACCTTCTAAAAAAAATTTAACGCCGGGAGCAGATTATCTGCCCTCGGCGCAAAAATATAGTTTTCAGTCTTCAGACTAGATTTCAGTCTTCATACTACATCATACCACCCATACCCGGTGCTGCTGCAGGAGCAGGCGTAGGTTCAGGGATATCGACGATGCTGCACTCGGTGGTAAGGAACATACCTGCAACTGAAGCAGCGTTCTCAAGAGCTACACGGCTAACCTTTGTAGGGTCGATGACACCAGCCTCGAACATATTGACATACTCGTCAGTTCTGGCATTGTAACCGAAGTCACCCTTGTTCTCGCGGATCTTCTGGATGATGACGCTGCCGTCAACGCCTGCGTTCTTTGCAATCTGGCGCATTGGCTCTTCGATAGCCTTGGCAACGATCCTGATACCTGTAGTCTCATCCTCGTTGTCACCCTTGAGGTCCTTGATAGACTCAACGGCGCGGATGAAAGCGACTCCACCACCAGGGAGGTAACCCTCCTCAACGGCAGCACGGGTTGCATTGAGGGCATCCTCAACACGGTCCTTCTTCTCCTTCATCTCAACCTCGGTAGTAGCACCCACATAGAGGACGGCTACGCCGCCTGCGAGCTTGCCGAGTCTCTCCTGAAGCTTCTCCTTGTCATAGTCAGACTTGGTAGTAGCGATCTGGCTGCGGATAAGGTTGGCCCTCTCCTCGATGTCAGCCTTGTTGCCGGCACCGCCGACGATAGTAGTATTCTCCTTGGTGATGGTAACCTTCTCACAGTTACCGAGCATCTCAGGCGTAGTGTTCTCAAGAGTAAATCCCCTCTCCTCAGAAACAACTGTCGCACCTGTAAGGGTAGCGATATCCTGGAGCATCTCCTTGCGGCGGTCACCAAATCCAGGAGCCTTCACGGCAGCGATCTTGAGGGTTCCGCGGAGACGGTTGACAACGAGAGTCGTAAGAGCCTCGCCATCCACATCCTCAGCGATGATGAGAAGAGACTTGCCTTCCCTTGCGATAGGCTCGAGGATAGGAAGAAGATCCTTCATAGCGGAAATCTTCTTGTCAGTGATGAGCACCTTAGGTGCGTCAAGCACAGTCTCCATCTTGTCGGCATTGGTCATAAAGTAAGGAGAGATGTATCCCCTGTCGAACTGCATACCCTCGACAACCTTGACCTCCGTCTCAGTACCCTTGGCCTCTTCAACGGTGATGACACCGTCCTTGCCTACCTTTGACATAGCGTCAGCGATGATCTTTCCGATATAGCCGTCGTTGTTGGCAGAAACGGTACCCACCTGCTCAACCTTGGAGTAGTCGTCACCGACCTGCTGGCTCTGAGCCTTGAGGTTGTCCACAACCTTGGCGACAGCCTTGTCGATACCCCTCTTGAGGTCCATAGGATTGGCACCTGCCGTAACGTTCTTGAGACCGACATTGATGATGGCCTGAGCAAGAACGGTTGCGGTAGTGGTACCGTCACCAGCCTGCTCGTTGGTCTTGGCTGCGACTTCCTTCACCATCTGGGCACCCATATTGGCGAGTCTGTCTGAAAGTTCAACTTCCTTTGCCACGGTCACTCCGTCCTTCGTTACCTGAGGAGCGCCGAACTTCTTATCGATGACCACATTGCGACCCTTAGGTCCAAGTGTAACCTTAACTGCGTCAGCGAGTGCATCAACGCCTTCCTTCATTTTGGCGCGTGCATCTACATTGAATTTAATCTCTTTTGCCATATCTTAATCCTCCATTATTTTACAGAATTGCAAGAATGTCGCTCTGCTTTACGATAAGATACTTCTTATCATCGAGAGTGATCTCAGTACCAGCATATTTGCCATAAAGGACAACGTCACCTACCTTGACTTCCATAGGTTCGTCCTTTTTGCCTGAACCAACTGCGAGAACCTTTCCCTGCTGTGGTTTTTCCTTTGCTGTATCAGGAATGTAAAGTCCTGAAGCTGTCTTTGTCTCGGCCTCTTTAGGCTCGATGACAACTCTGTCTGCCAATGGCTTGATCATAATGTTATAGTTTTTAAATGTATTAAATCAAACAAGCGCCTCCGACTCGCGGAGACGCTTTAAGATAAGGCAAACGGTGTGCCATCTGTCCAGACTGACAAATTGTCAGCAATTCTTTTCCAATTTACCCTCAGACGAGCCGAGCCACAGTGACAAAAGTGCACCGTAATAAGTCGGCATCACCAGGAAAGTCGGCATAAAGAAATCCTTGGAGACAAACTTTTCCCCGGCAAGAGTAAAATCCGAGACGAGGAACAGCACTCCTCCGAGCACGGGCCAGAAGACCTTCGACGCCCAGCCGACCGACGCGGCGCTTACCGCCATCGTAGAAATCAGGACGATATAGGCCATTACCCCGCCCTTCAGGACAGAGGTCTCAACGTGCGGATACACCATCGTCAAAGCCAGGACAAGGATAAGGGCCACGAAGAGATACATCGGCCACATTTCACCACGCAGGAACTTCACGCCGCGACGCCTTGTCACACGTATATTATAATATATAATGCACGCGTGCGCGAGACCGAAGTATGCGATCTGCATTATGAGGTTCCTGTCAGCGCCCATACAGTCGCCCATCCCTGAAAAAAGGAAGGCGAAAGCCATAGGCCACGGAAGAATCCTGCGTCCGTCTTCACGGACAAGGACTGTCAGGCACAGCATAAAAGCAGGCAGCGCCACCCTGTAATGGAATGGCGCATGCATGAAATAGGCGGCACAAAGTGCCATAAATATCAGAATGACTATATATTTTTTCAAGTCTTACTTCTTTCTAGGGAACTTGATTGCTGCCTGAGCTGCTGCAAGTCGTGCGATTGGCACACGGAATGGAGAGCAAGAGACATAATTCAAGCCGATCTTGTGACAGAACTCAACTGATGCAGGATCGCCGCCGTGCTCACCGCAGATACCGCACTTGAGGTTTGCGCGGGTTGAACGGCCGTTCTCGACAGCATATTCAACGAGCTTGCCGACAGCCTTCTCATCGAGGGTCTTGAACGGATCAGCATCGAGGATCTTGTTTCCGAGGTAGTCACCCATAAAGGTAGAAACGTCGTCACGGCTGAAACCGAAGGTCATCTGAGTGAGGTCGTTCGTACCGAAGCTGAAGAATTCAGCAGTACGGGCCATTCTGTCTGCAGTAAGGGCTGCACGAGGGATCTCGATCATAGTACCGAACTTATAATCCACGGTGCAGTTGAGAGCAGCCTCAACTTCAGCCTTGATCTTCTCGCAGATAGCCTTCTGGAAGCGAAGCTCACGCTCTGAGATGGTAACAGGGACCATAATCTCAGGATGTGGGTCGAGGCCTTCCTTCTTGAGCTCGATGGCTGCTGTGAAGATAGCCCTGAACTGAGTCTCGGAGATCATAGGATAAGTGATGTGGAGACGGACTCCGCGGTGACCCATCATAGGGTTGACCTCGTGGAGGGCGGCGCCACGCTTGTCGATATCCTGAGTTGTGATCTTGAGCTCATTTGCAAGCTCCTGCTTCTTGTCATTTGTCTGAGGAACGAACTCGTGAAGAGGTGGATCGAGGAGACGGAAGGTAACGCTCTTTCCGTTCATCACCTTCATAGTGCCCTTGACGGCAGCCTTCATAAACGGCTCGAGCTCTGCAAGAGCAGCCCTGCGTTCGTCGTCAGTCTTCGAAAGAATCATCTTGCGGAGCTTTCCGAGAGGAACTTCGGCATTTGAACCATAGAACATATGCTCGATACGGAAGAGGCCGATGCCTTCTGCTCCGAAGTTTGCTGCACGCTCTGCATCCTCAGGTGTATCAGCATTCGTGCGTACGCCGAGCTCGCGGAACTTGTCAGCGATAGACATAAACTTGACGAATCTAGGATTGTCAGATGCGTCCATAGTATCGATTGCCTCAGCATAGACTGCACCCTTGGCTCCGTTGAGAGAGAATGAATCGCCCTCCTTGTAAACCTTGGATGAACCTGCGAAGCTTACTTCCTTCTTTGCGAGGTTGATCTTCATATCCTCACAGCCGACGATGCAGCACTTGCCCCATCCACGGGCAACGAGTGCGGCGTGGCTGGTCATACCACCCTTCTGGGTAAGGATACCTGCAGATGCACGCATACCCTCGACATCCTCAGGAGAGGTCTCCTCACGGACGAGGATCACCTTCTCACCCTTTGCCGCAGCGGCAACCGCATCAGCGTTTGAGAAGACAATCGTTCCGACAGCTCCACCTGGAGATGCTGGAAGACCGTGAGCCACTACCGTAGCCTTCTTCTCAGAAGCAGGGTCGAGAATAGGATGGAGGATTTCGTCGAGCTGGGCAGGAGAAACACGCATAACTGCTGTCTTCTCGTCAATCATACCCTCCTCGAGCATATCCATTGCCATATTGAGGGCTGCAAGACCGGTTCTCTTACCGATACGGCACTGAAGCATCCAGAGTCTCTTCTCCTGGATGGTAAACTCGATGTCCTGCATATCGTTGAAATGCTCCTCGAGACGGAGGCGGATATCGTCGAGCTGCTTGTAAACCTCAGGCATAGCCTCTTCGAGGGATGCAAGATGCTCGTTCTGCTTGCTCTTGGTAGCGATGTTGAGCGGATTAGGAGTACGGATACCGGCAACGACGTCCTCGCCCTGGGCATTGATGAGCCACTCGCCATAGAACTTGTTGTCTCCGTTGGCAGGGTTACGGCTGAATGCGACACCTGTTGCAGATGTGTCACCCATATTACCGAATACCATAGACTGAACGTTCACTGCAGTACCCCAGTCATCAGGAATTCCTTCGATCTGACGATACTTGATGGCACGCTTTCCGTTCCAAGACTTGAACACGCCACCGATTGAACCCCAGAGCTGCTCCTCGGCAGTATCAGGGAATTCCACTCCGAGAACTTCCTTGATTCTTACCTTGAATGCCTCGGCAAGTTCCTTGAGTTCCTCAGCCTTGATCTCAGTGTCGGACTTGTAGCCCTTTGCCTCCTTGAGGTCCTCCATCATCTTGTCAAGCTGCTGGCGGATAGCCTTTCCATCCTCAGGCTCAATGCCTTCGGCCTTCTCCATCACGACGTCTGAATACATCATAATGAGACGGCGGTATGCATCATATACGAAACGAGGGTTGCCCGTCTTCTTGATCATACCAGGAATGGTTGCAGAGCAAAGACCGATATTGAGGATGGTATCCATCATACCAGGCATAGAACTTCTGGCGCCTGAGCGGCAGCTTACGAGAAGCGGATTCTCAGAGTCTCCGAACTTGGTTCCCATGATAGCCTCTGTAGCCTTGAGGGCTTCTGCGACATCCTGTCTAAGTTCAGGTGTATATCCACCACCGAGTTCATAGTACTCAGTACAACATTCAGTAGTAATTGTGAAGCCAGCAGGAACTGGCATTCCGAGAAGATTCATCTCTGCGAGGTTCGCACCCTTTCCACCGAGAAGTTCTCTCATTTTACCGTTACCTTCGGCCTTTCCGTCGCCGAAGCGGTATACTCTTTTCTTTTCTGACATAATATTTTGGATCTCTAATATTAAATAATTTTAGTAAATGGTTAGTATGAAAGAACAAAAATAATAAAATAAAATCGATTTAGTTCCTATATATTAAAGAAAAAAGCCTCCGGCAAAACGCCGAAGGCTTTGTTGTGGGAGCAGAGGGATTCGAACCCCCGACCCTCTGCTTGTAAGGCAGACGCTCTGAACCAACTGAGCTATGCTCCCAAGCGATGTTGCTTAAATGCGGATGCAAAGATAGACACAAAAATCAATTCTGCAAGGCTAAAATGATTTTTTTTACAGAGAAATTGCCTCGGAAACCACAAACGTACTGCCTCCGATGTATATGAGAGGCTTCTTCCTGGACGCTGCCATATCTCTTGCGGCTGCGACTGCGTCAGGCACCTTCGGCACCACTCTCATTGACTTACACCCAGTTACGAATGAGCTGAACTTTCTCCCGAGTTCCTCCGCAGGAAGAGAACGCTGCGAAGACGGGGCAGTAAGAATATAGTCAGCCTCTGCAGGCATCAGATGGGCGATCGATTCGAAATCTTTGTCCGCCATCACGCCATATACGATTATAAGGGAATCCGCCCTGCCGTCGGAGAGCATTTCCCTAAGCTGAGCGAAGTTCTTCGTGAGGGCCGGAGGATTGTGTCCGATGTCACAGATGGTAAGAGGAGAATCGGAGAGTTTCTCCCAGCGGCCGTGGAAGTCCATACGGGCTGCCGTATGTTCGATTGCGCTTATGATTTTGTCGTCAAGGCCTATGCCGAGTACGTCCAGACAGACAAGCACGGTCCTGAGATTGGCCCTCTGGTACTCTCCCTGAAGATCCATAGAGGAAAGAATTGAGTCGAATGATTCCGGCATCCTGCCGTCAGGCGCAAAATATAGAGGGGCGGACTTTTCTCCAGCGACCTTCGTGAAGACTCCTGATGTCTCCCCGTCCTTCTCCCCTGCCACGGCAGGCACCCCTTCCTTTATGATTCCGGCTTTTTCACCCGCGATTTCAGCCCTGGTGTCGCCGAGAATGGCACAGTGGTCAAGACCGATGCTGGTGATAACTGACAATTCCGGAGTGATGATGTTCGTGCTGTCCAGGCGTCCGCCGAGGCCGACTTCAATCACGGCCGCGTCAACGCCCTCGTCCGCAAACCAGCAGAAAGCCATCAGAGTGGTGACCTCGAAGAACGACAGGCCCATCTCCTTGAATGTGGGAGTCCATTTCGAAAGAAAGCCGAAGACATATTCCTTCTGCACCATATAGGAACTTTCACCGTCTATTATCCTCATTCTCTCCCTGAAATCCAGGATATGAGGGGAGGTGTAAAGTCCAGTCTTCCTGCCGAGAGCCCCATAGACCGAGGTCAGCATATTGGCGACCGATCCCTTGCCGTTGGTTCCGGCGACGTGAACAGTCTTGTATTTGTCCTGTGGATTGCCGAGAAGGGAGGCCGCAGCCATCATCCTGTCAAGTCCCGGCTTGAAGGTGGAACTGTTGAATCCCCCGGTCTGCACCGAAGGGAAAAGCTCGGCCATCCTGGCTGTCAGGTCCTCGTATGCCTTGTCTGAATAAATTTCCATAGCAGATATTCTATGTCGCGCAAAATTACTAAATTTGGATATATTTCGACGTAGAATGTTAGACAAACAATCAATCCTTTGCAGTGAGTACGTGATTGACGGAGCGAGGATGGACCTCACTCCGAAGAGGATGCTGGAAAACTGCATTGATCCGGAAGTTCAGCCAGATGAAGAACTTCAGGGACGTATCGTGGACGAAGTGCCCGATATTTCCCCGGTTCCGTATGTCTGGAATCCGGCGAAGATTGACGAATATGCCGAGACTGTCGCAAAGATGAAAAACCGCGGCAGATTCGCCACGGAATTTCCCGAAGCTATGACAAGGGGAGAAATTGCAGGGGCCCTGATCGACAAGATCTGGGAAGCCGGGCATTTCAAGCTGGACAACCTGGAGATTTCGGCGGACTGGAAATGGAATCCTGAGCCGGTCGGCAATATGGCAGCATTCTACTACTCCGTAGAGGCTCTCGCGAGCTACACAGATTCACTCGGAGTAAGACTCAGGAAATATTCCTATGACAACACGACGGAAGATTGTTCCCTCGGCATAAGGGCCGAGGTATCCGAGACCGTAGGTGAAATCCCGGAAATCTTTGACGACGAGGACATCGCAATCGTCGGAGAAGGCAGGGCATTGGCGGACAAGATGGTACCGAACTCTTCCGACTGGATCATATACATCCCGTTCGACTCCTGCGACTACCGCATAGGAGGGTCCCTCCTCGCCCAGGCTGTGGGCTACAAAGGCAACCGTCCGGCCGAGGTCTCAGACCCGGATTATTTCATAGACTGCTACGAAGTGGTCCGTGAGCTTGTGGAAGACGGAGTAGCCGTAGCCGGCACGACGGTCGGCAAGGGCGGACTGATGGGAGCCCTCAAGGCTATGACGGCGGAGAGGGGCGGAATGGACGTGAACGTATCCGACCTCGTGAAGGCGAACAATGATTCAGACATCATCAGAATCCTCTTCTCGGAAGTGCCGGGAGTGCTCCTGCAGATAAAGGACACCGACTACGACTATGTGGACGCCGAGCTTCTGCTCCAGGACGTCCTCTGGTATCCTCTCGGGCACCCTGATCCTGAGAAGAAGGGCATAAGTATAACACGCTCCGAATCTGGCGTGGCAGGTATTCTCCAATCTCTGCTTGCCGGTCAGGCTTCGGAAGGAGAAGACTAATGACAATGGGTAAACCGAAAATTTTCGTGCTCGACACGAACATCATCCTGCACGACCACAAGGCCATCAGGAAATTCCAGGACAACGACCTTGTAATCCCTATCGCAGTAATCGAAGAACTGGACAAGTTCAAGAAAGGAAACGACGCCCTCAGTTTCAACGCAAGAGGCTTTATGAGGGACATCGACCGCCTCACCGAAGGCAAGCTCTTCGGAAAGGAAGGTGTACCTATCGGCGGCAGGCTGGGAAACATCAAGATCGAGCCTAACCATCCTTTCCCAGACAATCTCAAGGACCTTTTCAAGGACGACATCCAGGACCACAGAATCCTCGCGACGGCCATCTGGGTCCGCGACAACAATCCGGACCGCAAGGTTGCCCTCGTAACCAAGGACATAAACCTCAGGATGAAGTCCAAGGCTGCCGGAATGGTGGCCCAGGACTACTTGACTGACAGAATCGACGAAGGCAAGGTCGAAGAGGCCGAGAAGGAGGTCATCACGATGGAGCTCAAGCCTGAGATTCTCCAGAAACTGGCATACGGACAGGATACGGCAATCAGATGGCAGGATGCCTTCCAGAAAGAGCCTAAGCCGAACCAGATGTACAAGTTCCGCTGGGACGGAAAGGAGGGAGAAATAATCTGCGCCCGCTTCAATGTCAATGACGGGAAGATCCATCTCGTGAAGAGCCTATCCGCCGTCGGCATCAGACCACGCAACGAGGAACAGAAACTGGCCCTCGACGCCTGCCTCAACCCTGACATCGACCTCGTATCACTTACGGGAGGAGCAGGAACGGGCAAGACCCTTCTCGCCCTCGCCTCAGCCATCGAGCAGGCTGACGACTACGACCAGATCATTCTCTCAAGGCCGGCTGTCACCCTCGGAAATCAGGACATCGGCTTCCTTCCTGGAGACCAGAAGCAGAAGATGAGCCCTTACCTCCAGCCTCTGATGGACAACTTCAACGTCATCAAGTCTCAGTTCAGACCTAGCAGCAAGGAGGCCCTCAAACTCGAAGGAATGCTCAAGGATGAGAAACTCCTCATCACCCCTCTGGCCTACATCAGGGGACGAAGCCTCGGCAAATGCTTCTTCATCGTGGACGAGGCCCAGAACCTCACCCCTCACGAGATCAAGACAATCATCACCAGGGCCGGCAAGGGGACCAAGATGGTGTTCACCGGAGACATCTTCCAGATCGACCAGCCTTATCTGGACCAGTGGTCGAACGGCCTTACTCACCTCAACGAGAAGATGACCGGCCAGAAGGTCTTCCAGCACGTCTTCCTGCGCAAAGGCGAACGCAGCGAACTCTCAGAGCTCGCCGCGAAACTTCTTTAGTATTTCAGAAAGATTATCTACGAATACGGTTTCTATCTTATCCCGACTATGTAGTCGGGATAATTTGTTCCGTCCTCAACGACGCTCTCGCAGGTATAGACATTGCCGTACGGGTCGGTAGCCTCAACCTTTACGGAAGCAGTCGGATCAGTCATAGTGTATGAATACATATGGAACTGATTGGTCATATAGTTTGTAGAGCCCTTGCCTCGGCCTACGATGCCCATATGGTAGCCGATGGCCCACCAGTCCTGGTTGGAAGTTGCCGGGATATCATAGGTTGAGCCGTCGAAATTAGGGACTGTGACCGTGTACTTGCTTACGGTCATCCTTGAAGCCTCACCCTTGTAAACCCCGTTCTCATAGACCTTCACGCTCTTCCACCTTGTATCTCCATTGAAGATGTTTATAAGGAGGGTGCTGGAAGGGAGGGTCGTCTGGAAATAGACATTCGAGCCTCCGTATTTGAGGCCGCCGCGGTAAACGCGCATCTGGCAGGTCTGCCTCTGGTCCATCTGCTCGTTGCAGCCGACGAAATACTCGTCAGTGAACTGCGTACCCTTGAGACTGTAAACGGTATATCCGTTAGGACAGCCGTCACCAGCAATTCGGCTCCACCACCACTGTCCGCAGACGGCGGCGTGGATATGCTCATACATTCCGCTGGAGAGCACATTGCTCACTCCCCTCTTGTAATGGGTGTGACCGGAGAAGACGCAGGCGTCCTGATACTGCTTGGCGAGGTTGATGACGTTGGCCACGTTCTTGCCTCCGCTGCAGCTGGTCATTGGAATGTGTACGCAGAGGATCACCTTCTTCGTCTTCGGCACGCTGGCGAGGTCATCCTTCAGCCACTGATACTGGGCGTCGGAGAAACCTCCGGCATAGTCACTGGCCGATGTCGTGCTGTTGAAATAGATGTTCTTCATACTTACGACGTGAACATTTCCCCTGTTGAAGCTGAAGTTGACAGGTCCGAACACGGACTCGAAGGCTCTTGACACCTTAAGGTTGATGTCGCTCGACGTAGCATCAGTGGTCAGAGGGTTGGACGTGCCGTAGAAGTAGGTGTAATCGTGATTGCCCATCACCTGGAACACAGGCATATTGATCTGGCCGAAATAGGTTCTGATGGTTGTCAATCCTGGGTTGGAATTCCTGCTGTTCTCGGAATACACGATGTCTCCGAGGGTTATGCCGTAGCAAGGCAGGGTCTGGGCCGCAACCTCAGTGTTGATTGCAGGCACGGATTCGTCCCTGAACCTGTAGATGTCAGCCACGGTCTGAGGGCTTCTCTTCGCATAATGGGCCTGAGGATCAGCCATCGCGAAGAGGGCGAACTCATTCTCCACAGCCTGTTTCTCGAGGGTCCAGTCATATGTCACCTGGGATGAACTGTATCTCTGGAAGAAAGCCGGACATCCATTTGCATCCTTGGTGATCTTTGCGTTTTCAGGATATGAGAAATAGATATGCCAGGTATCGCTGCAGGTCTGCAGATAATAGTAACCCTCCTTGTCCGTGAGGGTCGTGGTGAATCCGTCGGTAACTGAGACTCCCTCTGCCGCCGTGCCGTCCGTGTAGAGGATATGGCCCTCGGCGTGAGGCGTCATTTCGGAGGCATCCTTTATGGTAATCTTGATGTCGTCTATCATAAATCGGCTCTGTACGCCAGTTCCGGTGCGGTTCCCTCCGAAGGCGATTCTCGCTCCGGCAAGGACGTCGGACAGGGTGACCGTATATTCCTTCCAGCCTGCCTCGTCAGACAGGGTGAGGGCCACTTTCGATCCGACGGTATAGCCAGTAAGCTGGTATGTGGAAGAATTCACTTCTCCGCCGTTGATGGTTTCGACGATGATGGCATTTTCTTCGGCGCTGTAGTTGGAAAGGCCATAGCCGTAAGGATGAGCCTTGAAGGTAACCTGGAGATTTGCAGCTCCGGTAAAGGAAGTGAGTGCCGGAGTGATGAGAAAGGAGTGCTTGCTGCTTGCTCCGATCTTCGCATAGCCAGGTCGTGCGCATACGGTTCCTGCCTTGCTGTCTTCCGCATCCCAGGCCCAGGTCTCCAGGCCGAAGTCATCGACGAGGCCGTTCAAAGTATTGAAAAGTCCCATCTCCGTGCTGGCCTGAACCGTATAGAATGTATTGTCAACGGCGTCAGGATCATCACCCGACGCATACTGAAGGCTCGTAAGCGACAAGCGGTCCGTCTTGGAATAGCCAGCGGAGAATGTCGTAAGGTCTCCGCCATAGATGAATTTGCTGAAGTCCTCGAAGAGGATGACATTGTC
>JAILCZ010000120.1 GCA_024689985.1 Bacteroidales bacterium
ACGGCAACGTCTCCGATTACGAGCACGCCGTCCTCTCCGTATTCAGGAGCCTTGGTAAGCATAAGCATAGCGCCGCTGACGCAAGAGATGCCAGGTGCGCACTTGATGATCTGGAGGGCTGGACGGAGGGTGTCACCCGTAGTTGAAAGTGCTCCGCTGATCTGACCGTCAGCGTCACCGCTCTTGATGATGAGGCATCCGAAATAAAGAGGATTGAGAACCTGTACCCTGGCCTTTTCGATCGTCATACCCTTCTTTGCGCGAAGTTCGGTAAGAAGCTGCGCATACTCCTCTGTCTTCTCGCTCGTAGCAGGATCGATGATCGTTGCCTTGTCTATGTTCTTGAGTCCGAGTTTTTCTGCGAGGGCGAAGATTTCCTTCGGGTTTCCGATGAGAATGATTTCTGCGAGATCATCCCTGAGGGCCTGGTCTGCTGCAGTGAGAGTACGCTCCTCGAGTGACTCCGGGAGCACGATGCGCTGCTTGTTTGATTTTGCGCGCGCAATAATCTGTTCAATCAATGCCATAATCTTTATTTGTGTTAATTTGTATTTTCCAATAAGTCTATTTTCGAATTATTCTATTTTACCCTGATTTTCGCCGCAAATTCATTCCTTATATATAAATATAAAGCGGCTATTTCACAGAGATGCCAAAGTTATACAAATCCTCGCGATAATTTGCTAAATTAGTGGCAAATTCGACCACTTTGGAAAACACTCAGACACAAACAATCGAGAGAATCCTGACACTTCAGAAAAATTTTCTACGCAGTGGAGAAACCCGCGCCCTGTCCTTCCGCAAGAAGCAGCTCAAAGCCTTTGCAGAAGGTCTGGACAAATGGAGCAGAGTCCTGCAAGATGCCCTATGGAAAGACCTGCACAAAAGTGCCGAAGAAGCCTACCTGACTGAAATCAGTATGGTCAGGGCTGAAATCCGCACCCACATTGCTCACGTCTCAAAGTGGGCGTCAAGAGAGAGGAAATCATCTCCGGCCGCAGTATTTCCGTCAAGGAGCTACATCGTCAAGGAGCCTCTCGGAAACGCCCTCATCATTTCTCCCTGGAACTATCCCGTCCAGCTCCTGCTCAATCCCCTGGTAGGTGCGATTTCAGCCGGATGCACGGCCGTCCTCAAGCCTTCCCCCTATGTTCCAAACGTAGCCAGGGCAGTCGAGGATATGGTCAAGGATACCTTCGATGAGAAATACATAGCCGTAGTCCAGGGCGACAGAACCGTCAACCAGGCCCTTCTGGACCAGAGATGGGACATCATTTTCTTCACCGGAAGCCCGAGCCTCGGCAGAAAAGTAATGGAAGCCGCATCCAAGAACCTCACCCCTGTCATACTCGAGCTCGGCGGCAAGAGTCCGTGCATCGTGGACAGGAGCGCCGACATCGACATAGCCGCCAGACGCATCGCCTGGGGCAAGACTATGAACGCCGGCCAGACCTGCGTCGCTCCGGACTACATTCTGATTCACGAGGACATAAAGCAGGCCTTCATCGAGGCTTTCGCAAGAGCAGTGAAGCAGCTTCACGGAGACGACATCCGCACATCCCCGCACTTCGTCAGAATCGTCAGCGACAAGGCCTTCGACCGCGTCGTTTCCTATATGGATGACGGAAGAATCGTCTACGGAGGCAGATCGGACAAGGCTGAAAGATTCGTCGAACCTACACTTCTGGACGATGTGAGACCTGATTCTCCTGTTATGACCGAAGAAATCTTCGGACCGATATTCCCGCTGATTACCATAAAAGACAATGGATCCACGAAGGACGGCCCCGCTTCGTTCAAACAGCAGGTCGCCGACTTCGTAAACTCCAGGGAGAAGCCTCTCGCGTTCTACTGGTACGGCAATGAGAAGGACGGCTGGGATGTCATCGGCCAGACTTCCTCAGGAGGAGGCTGCATAAACGACTGCCTCGTCCACCTCAGCAACGACAAGCTCCCATTCGGAGGAGTCGGCAATTCCGGAATGGGCCATTACCACGGCAAGGAGAGTTTCCTGGCCTTCACCCACGAGAGGAGCATCATCGCCTCCCCTACCTGGATCGACCTGCCTTTCCGCTATATGCCTTACAAACTGTTTGCAATAATCAAAAGCATTCTGTAGTCAAACGAAAATCATAACTAAACGAATAACATAACCAAATGAAGAAAACTCTCTTCGCGGCCGCCCTCCTTTTCATTGCGGTTGCAGCATCAGCTCAGACATCCTGGAAACCGGCAGGAGACCTCATCAAGACCAAATGGGCAGAGAAAGTCGATCCGAAGAATCCTCTCCCTGAATACCCTCGTCCGCAGATGGTCCGCCAGGACTGGCAGAACCTCAACGGTCTCTGGGACTACGCCATCATCGACGACGGCAAGGAATACTCAGCCCCTCAGGGCAAGATCCTCGTACCATTCTGTCCGGAATCTTCGCTCTCAGGAGTCCAGAAGACCTTCAGCAAGGACAGCGTAATCTGGTACGAAAGGACTTTCAGCATTCCTTCAAAGTGGAAGAACAAGGACGTACTCCTCCATTTCGGAGCCGTTGACTGGAAGGCGGAAGTCTGGGTGAACGACCACAAGGTCGGCGAGCACACGGGCGGCTACGTGCCGTTCTCATTCAACATCACCCCTTACCTCAGAAAGCACGGCAAGCAGACCCTCAAAGTCAGGGCCTACGACGCGAGCGACAATTCTTTCCAGCCTCGCGGAAAGCAGGTCCTCATCCCTTGCGGCATCTGGTATACCCCTGTCAGCGGCATCTGGCAGACCGTTTGGATGGAGCCTGTGGCTAAGACCCATATCGAGAATTATCTCCCTGAATACAACGCCAAGGACAAGACACTGAGCATCTGCGTCAACGCAGAGGCCCTCGCTGCAGGAGATGTCGTTTCCGCCTCCCTCAGCCAGGACGGCAAACAGATTGCCTCTGCCAACGTCGAAGACGGCCAGGTGGAATTCAAACTTCAGAACCCTAAGCTCTGGACCCCTGATTCACCATATCTCTACGACCTCAGCCTCAAGATCCAGAGAAACGGCAAGGTCATCGACGAAGTCAAGGGCTACACAGTCCTCAGGACAATTACCGAATCACGCAAGAAGCCTGCAGACAGAAACCACGTCACCTACAAGAGAATGGCTCTCAACGGCGAAGAAATCTTTATGTTCGGTCCTCTCGACCAGGGCTGGTGGCCTGACGGTCTCTACACCGCACCTACCGACGAAGCCCTCAAATCCGACCTCGTGAAGATCAAGGAATGGGGTTGGAACACCGTCAGGAAGCACATCAAGGTGGAGCCAGCAAGATGGTACTACTGGTGCGACGTACTCGGCATTATGGTATGGCAGGATATGCCTTCAATCGGAGATTTCTCTCCAAGAAAGCCAGTTGAGTACCGCGACAAGGACATTATGGCCGGCAACAGCAACATCTGGGGCCACGACAGTTTCCTCTCCGGCACTGACGCAGCCGTTCCTCAGCAGTGGAAGAACAATTACTACAAGGAATGGGGCGAGATCATCGATTTCCTCAAGCCTTTCAAGAGCATCGTCATCTGGGTTCCATTCAACGAGGGCTGGGGCCAGTTCGACACTCCTGAGGCAGTTGAATTCACCCGCGCCAAGGACAGCACCCGCCTCATCAACGAGTCTTCCGGCGGCAACTACCATTTCAGCGGCGACATCATCGATGTCCACCACTATTCCTGCCCTGCAATGAACGTCTTCGAGCACCACAGAATCAATGTCCTCGGCGAATACGGCGGCCTCGGCCTCCCTCTCCAGGGCCACCTCTGGAAGCAGGACAAGAACTGGGGTTACGGCAAGGTACTTGAGACCGGCGACCAGGTCCTCGACCTCTACAGAGACTTCGCCCAGATGCTGAAGACTTTCATCTCAACCGGTTGCTCAGCA
>JAILCZ010000130.1 GCA_024689985.1 Bacteroidales bacterium
CGGTCGCTTCCGAGATCATAGAATGTCTGGAGGTTGACCTGTGCTGCTGCAGTAGCGGCAGATGCAACAACGAGTGCTGCGGTAAGAATAATTTTTCTCATAATAGGGATAATTAATAAAATGAATCGTCGATTTAGAATGTGAACTTGACGAGGCCCTGGATTCTGTTGTTGAATACCCAGTGGAGATTTGTCTCGTAGAGACCCTTCTCAAGGTTGCACTCGCTTGAATCACCGTACTGAACTCCTGTGAGCTCATATTCGAGACCGAGGTCGAACTTGCCGAAGCTGCGGATGATGGTAGGGGTTGCACGGACCATCTGGTTCATAGTTGCTGAACCGCTCTTCTGGAAATAGAGACCTGCCGGGGTCACATTGGTAACTCCCGCATAAAGGGCGTCCTTGGTACCGAAGTTCTTATAGTATCCGAGGAAGAGGATGTACTTGGTCTGAGTTCCCTTGCTGAAGCTTACCCAAGATGATGATGTCTGGGTAGGAGTGTACTCATACTCGCCTGTCGCAGCGTCATAGTCCTTGATGCCATAACCGCCGAGGAGGTTCATATGCTCACCTGCCTGAGCGAAGATGCTCTTTGCCTTTACGGCGAAGTCCTTCTTCTGATACTGGAGATATACGAAAGGAGAGAAGGTGGTGATACGGTCATCAACCTTCACGCTTGTTGATTCTGAAGTAGTCGTTCCGTTGACGGTGACGTCAACCCATCTTGTGGTGTAGTATCTTGGCTTGATGCTGAGGACGTCGAGACCTACTCTTCCGAGGAAGCCGTCCTTCTTGTAGCTGAGACCGACATAGAGTTCAGGAGTCTTGCCATACTTGATATAGTTTGCAGAAGCTCCTTCAGGACCTGCTGAAACATACTGCATCTGCCAGATGGCTGCGGCATTCACCGTGAAGTTGTCGTCAAGACGATGCTCCCAGTTCACCTGAGGAGTACGGCTGAACGGGCCGAACGGTGTACCTGTGTTGAGGCTGAAGATATGAGGCATATCGGCAGCCATAGGATGCCAGGCCTGACCGATCTTCATAGAATTGTTCTCATTCCACTGAGCAGTGACGAAAGCCTGACGGAGGCGGAGCTGTGCGGTTCCGGTAGAACCTGAAAGTCCTGAATAGAAGTCTGACTCGATTCTTGCGCCGAACTTGATTCCGTTGTATTCATAGCCCTTTACCTCTACCCAGAGACGGGATGTGAGGGCGGCGAAACGGAAGGTTGACTCGCTGTTGATATCATCGCCGGTAGAACCTGTGACGCTTCTGTCCTTAGGTGCCCAGGTGAAGAAATCCTCAGTACCTGCGGTACAAACTCTGGAATCATAAGCGAAGAAACTTCTTACGAAACCGTGAACCTCGATTGAAGGCTTTTTTTCCTGTGCCTTTTCCTGTGCGAAAGAAACCTGAGGGAAAAGCACGCTTGCAAGAACTGCAAGAGAAATAATTCTTTTCATATTAATTTCAATCATAAAAATAAGCAGCGGAAAGCCATTCGGCAAATCCGCTGCAAATATAGGACATTTATTTCAATTAAATACCAATGCCGATAAGGAGTGTGTATCCGAGGGTAAGACCGATGATACCGATGAGGATACCCACCTTGGCCATATCCTTGGTCTCGACAAGACCTGTAGAGCTTGCGATAGCATTAGGAGGTGTAGAGATAGGAAGGATCATAGCGAATGAAGTACTCATTGCAAGACCGATGAGAAGTACTCTCACACCACCGATTGCGTCGAGGTCTGCGCCAAGTGCCGTTCCGGCTGCACCCACTGCGATTGCGGTAAGGATAGGAACGAGAAGGTTGGCTGCTGAAGTATTTGAAAGGAAGTTTGAAATACCGTATCCGATGAAGCCTGAGATGAGGAGAACTGCGAGTGCAGACATTGAATCAAATGGAATTGCAGTTACGAGAGTATTTGCAAGACCTGTCTTCACGAGGGCAGTACCGAGGGCGAGACCACCGGCAACCATCCAGAGGACATCCCAGCTGAGTCCGGCGAAATCCTTCTTCTCGAACACGCCCGTAGCGACGAATACGCCGAATGGGATAAGGGCTACCTCATTTGAATTGAGGTTGGTGATCTCTGAAGGGATGAGCCAGAGGAGAATCGTAACGATGAATGTGATTGCTACGACCCAGAACTTATAGTCACGCTTTACATCGCTGTCAATCTTGAGCTCGATGGTCTTCGCCTTGAATGGGAAGAAGAAGAGAAGGATGCACCAAGCGATGACGAGCATAATGAATACGAATGGAACCATATGCATACACCACTCGCCGAAGCCGACTTCGATACCGAGAGACTCCTTGAGGTAACCGAGGGCGATTACGTTAGGAGGGGTTCCGATAGGGGTTCCGATACCACCGAGGTTTGCGCCGATAGGAATTGCAAGCGCAAGACCGATGCGGCCCTTTCCGTCAGCAGGAAGAGTCCTGAGGACAGGAGCAAGGAATGCAAGCATCATAGCGGCTGTAGCAGTGTTGCTCATAAACATTGAGAAGAGGGCTACTACGAAGAGGATTCCGAGAAGCACCATCTTAGGGTTTGTACCGAACGGCTTGAGAAGCACTTTCGCAAGGACTACGTCAAGACCGACCTTTGTAGCGGCGAGGGCAAGCACGAATCCACCCATGAAGAGCATGATCGTAGGGCTTGCGAATGACGCCATAAGCTCCTTATAAGTACAGAGAGCTCCCTCTGCGTAGCCACCTTCAACTGGGGTAAGAAGGAAGCTGAATGCACCGTTTGAAACGGTGAAAATAAGGAGAACCGTGATGATGATTGAAGTCGCCCACGCAGGAACGACCTCAGTGATCCACATAAGCGCCGCAAAAAGGAAGAGCGCAATTGTTCTCTGCTGAACTACAGTGAGTCCTTCGATACCATACCAATCCGTCGGCATGAAAAAGAGGACGAGAGTAAGTACAAGTATGATCGGAAGGATCACACAGTACTTTAAAGAGAATTTAGATTCTGACATTTGTTTGAACTATTATGTATTTTACACTAGCCAAATTTAAAGCGGTGCAAAGGTAGCAAAAAAAGACCGGACTTTCGCCCGGTCTTTATAGAAAATAATGTATAAATATCAGTGCTTTTTTAGATTACGCCCTGGGCAAGCATTGCCTCCGCAACCTTCATGAATCCGGCCACGTTTGCGCCCTTGACATAGTTGACGCTGCCGTCAGGCTGAGTACCATACTTGACGCAGGCAGAGTGGATGGAATCCATAATGCCGTGGAGTCTCTGGTCAACTTCGCTGGCAGCCCAGCTGATATGCATAGCGTTCTGAGTCATCTCGAGGCCTGAGGTAGCCACGCCGCCGGCGTTGACTGCCTTTCCAGGAGCGAACATAATCTTGGCGCTCTGGAATGCCTCGATTGCTCCAGGCTGGCAACCCATATTGGAAACCTCGGCACAGAGCCAGGTTCCGTTCTTGATGAGTTCCTTGGCATCTTCCTCAGCCATCTCATTCTGGAAGGCGCAAGGCATTGCGATGTCGCACTTGATGCTCCAGGACTTCTTGCCAGGAATGAACTGTGCGTCCTTGAACTTCTCGGCGAAAGGAGCGACCACGTCGTTGTTCGAAGCACGGAGTTCAAGCATATAGTTGATCTTCTCATCATTCATTCCGTTAGGATTGTAGATGACTCCGTCAGGACCTGAAATCGCCACAACCTTTGCGCCGAGCTCAGTAGCCTTCTTGCAGACGCCCCAGGCAACGTTTCCGAAGCCGGATACTGCGATCGTAAGACCTGCGATATCCTTGTTGAGGCGAGAAAGCATATGCTGTACGAAATAAGTTGCTCCGTAGCCGGTAGCTTCCGGACGGACGAGTGATCCGCCGTAGGTAAGACCCTTTCCGGTCAGCACGCCCTGGTGCTCACGGGTAAGTTTCTTATACATACCGTTGAGGAAACCGATCTCGCGGCCGCCGACTCCGATGTCACCTGCAGGAACATCCATATCTGGACCGATATTTCTCCAGAGCTCAAGCATAAAGGCCTGGCAGAAACGCATAATTTCAGCGTCGGACTTTCCCTTTGGGTTGAAGTCAGAGCCACCCTTGCCGCCGCCCATAGGAAGGGTCGTGAGGGCATTCTTGAAAATCTGCTCGAAGCCGAGGAACTTGAGGATTGACGGATTTACTGAAGGGTGGAAACGAAGACCTCCCTTGTATGGTCCGATAGCGTTGTTGAACTGAACTCTATAACCGGTGTTGACCTGAATCTGACCTTCATCATCTACCCACGTAACACGGAATGTAATCATTCTGTCAGGCTCTACGAGTCGCTCTACGATCTTGGCATCTTCAAACTCAGGATGCTTGTTGTACACATCCTCAATTGACTCAAGAACTTCGCGCACTGCCTGGAGATACTCTTTCTCAGCAGGATACTTAGCCTGAAGCGAAGACATCACTTTTGCTGTATTCATCTCTATTTTATTTAAGGTTATTAGTAAAAAATATTAAAAAAGGGAGAATCACACGATTCTCCCTTTCATTCATTATTCAACTGTCCAGGTTGAACCGCTGCGGAGAAGTTCATCAACTGAATGAACCTTCGCCTTGGCCTTGACGGCCTCGAGCTGTTTTTCAACCTCATCCTGATATGTGATGTCAGGAACATCTCGGATGATTCCGAGGGCAACAGGGAAATCAGGGCCCTTCATATCAGCGAGCATCATCTGGAGGCCGAGATTATCCTCGTGCGGCTTGTGGGTGAGGATGTCATCCTCAGTCACGCCGTTCTCTCCGATGGTGACGACCTTGAGCTGGTGTCCGTCGAGCACGATACCCTTGTTCTTCTCAGCTCCGAAGATCATCTTCTCGCCGTCCTTCAGGACGATGGTCCTGTCAGCCTTCACCTCCTTTGCGGAGAATTCAGCGTGTGAACCGTTGTTGAAGATGACGCAGTTCGTAAGGAACTCCATCACTGAGCAGCCCTTGTGACGTGATGCCTGGAGCATTATGTCAGCGCTGAGGGCAAGTTCGGTATCGATGCTGCGGGCGAAGAACGTTCCCTTTGCACCCATTACGAGAGAACCAGGATTGAACGGATTCTCAACAGTTCCGTAAGGAGAAGTCTTAGTAATGGCTCCGAGTTTTGACGTAGGACTGTACTGACCCTTCGTCATACCGTAGATACGGTTGTTGAAAAGACAGATGTTGATGTCCATATTTCTTCTGATCGCGTGGATGAAATGGTTACCACCGATGGCGAGGGCGTCGCCGTCGCCGGAAATCTGCCAGATGCTGAGCTCCGGGTTAGCCACCTTCATACCTGATGCGATTGCGGCAGCACGGCCGTGGATACTGTGGAATCCGTAGGTGCTGACGTAGTATGGGAGACGTGAAGAACAACCGATGCCGGAAACGACTACGATCTTCTCCTTGTCGATTCCCTTTTCTTCACATACGACTGGGAATGTCTTCTGAAGCGCTGCGAGGATGGCGTAATCACCGCATCCAGGGCACCATCTTACTTCCTGGTCGCTCTTGAAATCCTTCAATGTATATTTTGCCATAGTAATACCCTCCTTAAAGAATGTTGTTAACTGCATTTACGAGGTCCTCAACCAGGAAGGTCTGGCCCTGGATCTTGTTGCACTGCTTGTACTGGAACTGAGGAAGTCTTGTCTTAAGGAAGTTAGCGAACTGTCCCGTGTTGAGTTCACAGACAAGGATATTCTCAAACTTTGAGAATACCTCTGCAGTATTTGCAGGGAGCGGATCAATATAGTCGAAATGTGCGAAGCTGATTTCCTTGCCCTCGGCGCGGATCTCAGAAACGGCTGAAAGAAGGTGTCCGTAAGTTCCACCCCAACCTACGATGAGGAGCTTGCCCTTTTCAGGACCGTCAACGGTAAGAGCAGGGATGTCGTTTGCGACTTTCGCAACCTTTTCCGCACGCTCTCTGACCATAAGCTCGTGGTTCTGAGGGTCGTTGGAGAGGACGCCGTTATGATTCTTCTCGAGACCTCCGACTCTGTGCTCGAAACCAGGCATTCCAGGGAAGGCCCAGCTGCGGACGAAATTCTCGTCTCTCTTGAATGGCTTGAATCCTCCCTCAGCCTCTTCTGCCTTGGCGAAGTGAGGCTTGATTGCAGGAAATTCTGACATTGAAGGAACGCACCAAGGCTCTGAACCGTTTCCAAGGAAGCCCTCTGAAAGGAGAACGACCGGAACCATATGCTCAAGGGCGATCTTCGCTGCCTGGAAAGCCATCTCGAAGCAGTGTGCAGGAGAATGAGCGGCGATGACTACCAGCGGGCTCTCACCGTTGCGGCCGTAGAGCACCTGGCTGAGGTCAGCCTGTTCAGTCTTCGTAGGCATACCCGTACAAGGGCCGCCACGCTGCACGTCAACGATGACGAGCGGAAGTTCAGTCATTACGGCAAGACCCATAGCCTCGCTCTTGAGGGAAATACCAGGGCCGGATGTCGTCGTGACTGCGAGATTTCCGGCGAATGCGGCTCCGATTGCGGAACAGATGCCGGCGATTTCATCCTCTGTCTGCATAGTCTTCACGCCGAGGTTCTTGTGGATTGCAAGTTCCTCGAGGATTGCAGTGGCAGGGGTGATAGGATATGAACCGCAGAAGAGAGGAAGTCCTGACTTCTCTGATGCTGCGATAAGGCCCCATGCAAGAGCCTGGTTACCTGTGATATTTCTCCAGACACCCTTCTTGAGGTTTTCTGCCGGAGCCACCGTATAGGTGTTAGGCACTGCCTGGATGTTTGCCGCATAGTTGAAACCATCCTTGAGGACCTTCTCGTTAGGAGCGATCATCTCAGGGTGCTTCTTGGCGAACTTGTTGTTCACATACTGGAAGACATAGTCCAGAGGACGGCTGTAGATGTAGCAAGCCATACCGAGGGTGAACATGTTGCGGCATTTGTTGATGGAAGCCGTGTCGAGACCTGAGTCCTTGAGACTGTCCATCGTAAGAGTCGAGATAGGCGCGATGATGAGAGTTCTGTCTTCAATTCCGAGTTCCTCGAAAGGGTTGTCGGTAGTGAAGCCGGCCTTTTTCATTGAAGCGTCATCGAAAGCATCCTCATTGACGAGGACAAGAGCCGTTCTCTTGGCCCACTTCGCGTTGGCCTTGAGAGCTGCTGGATTCATTGCTACGAGCATATCACAATAGTCACCAGGGGTAGTGACTTTGTAACTGCCGATGTGAACCTGGAAACCGGATACTCCGGCTACCGTTCCCTTAGGAGCGCGGATTTCAGCCGGATAATCAGGAAATGTAGAAAGACCGTTGCCATAAACAGCTGACGTATTTGCGAAAAGAGTTCCGGTGAGCTGCATTCCATCGCCGGAGTCTCCTGCAAACCTGATGACAACGTCCTTTGCATCGATAACCTTGTGTTGCATGGATATTAAAAATTTTTAGTTTGATGGGCTTATATAGCAAGAAAGACAGGCCTCGCGACCTGTCCTCTCGTTATCCTTTTAAATGCTACTGCTGTGCACCGGCCTGAGCCTGTGCCTGAGCCTGGAGCTCCTGCTGGAGTCCTTCAAGAGTCTTGTCATCTGCAATTCCAAGAGCCTTGCGGGCATCAGGAGTAAGGTCCTTGCTCTGAGTTGCGTCTATATAGAGGACAGAGGTAGCGTCAAATACATAAATGTATCCTCCGGCCTTGGCAAGAGCCTGAACCTGCTCGTTGGCCTTCTGGTAGATAGGAGCCATAAGTTGCTGCTGCTTCTGCTGAAGTTCCTGCTGAACTGACTGCTCGAACTCCTGAATTCTTGTCTGGATGTCTGCAAGTTCCTTCTCTTTGTTTTCCTTGATGGCAGCAGTCCAGGTAGCAGCCTTCTGCTGATACTGAGAATACTTTGTCTGGAATTCCTCAACCATTGTCTGGTAAGCCTCGCTAGCTTCTTTCTGTGCTGCGCTGATGGTTTCTCTTGCTGAGTAAGCCTCCGGCATAAGCTGAACGAGCTCATTGAAGTTCACGTGAGCGAATTTCTGCTGTGCTGAAGCAGCGACTGTCATAAGCGCTGCAGCTGCAATCAAAATAATTTTTTTCATATGTTCAATGTATTAAATTATGCGTTTAGAACTGTTGTCCGATTACGAAGTGGAACTGGCTTCCACCATTGCTGTCATCATCGAATCCATAGCCCCAGTCAATTCCGAGAAGGCCGATCATAGGGAGGTAGATTCTGGCACCTACACCAGCGGACCTCTTGATCTGGAACGGATTGAAATCTCTGATATCCGACCAGCAGTTACCACCTTCAAGGAATGCAAGTACAAAGATAGTAGACTGTGGCTGAAGAACAACAGGATAACGGAGTTCCATCGTAAATTTATCATATACGTTACCTGCGTAAGCGTAACCGTTGGAACTGTAGTTGGTAAGCTGGTAAGGAGTGAGGGAGTAGTTCTCGTAACCACGGAGGGAGATGACTTCTGAACCGTAGGTAGAGTAGCCTGACATACCGTCACCACCGACGAGGAAGCCCTCGAACGGAGAATAGCCCCAGTTTCTGTTGTAATATCCGAGATAACCGAACTGAGCCCTTGTCATAAGGACGAAGTCGAGGTTAGGATGAATTCTTGTATATACGGTGCCGCCGAACTTCCACTTGTGATACTCGATCCAGCGGTAGCGGTCGCTACTTGCCCAGTTGTTCACATAAGCGCCTTCGCTTGAATCATAGTGGACGGCGTTGTAATCGACATCCTTGTATGAGCTTACGCTGACCTTGTTTCCGTCCGCATCATAAGTGTGCTTTCTGAGAAGTGAGTAAGGAGGGGTAAGCTGGAGTGAAGCCGAGAACTCAGAGCCCTGACGAGGATAGATCTGCTGGTCAGTAGAAGTTCTCGAAAGGCTGAGGGTGTAGCTGAGGTTATGCGAAATACCGTCATTGAAGATGAAGTAGTTCGAATACCAGTTTGTCAGCTTATATGTCTGCCAGCTGAGACCATTGTAGAGGGTGAAATAGTTGTCAGGCCACTTGAGTCGGGTTCCGATTCCGCCTGAGAAACCGAACACTTCCATCATACGGTCGGTGCTGAGGATACCGATTGCGAGGTAAGAGTCAGTCTGTCTTGAATAATAAGAAGAAAGGCTGAGGGATGTAGGCTTCTTGCCGAAGAGCCAAGGCTCCACGAAAGTCGCCGATACATTGGTATAATAGGTACCGTTGGTCTGGAATCGGAGGGACAGAGTCTGTGCGTCTCCAAGAGGAACAGGTCTCCAGGCGCTCTTGTCCATAATGCGCTTCGTGGAGAAGTTGTTGAAGTTGAGACCGACGGTTGCGACGAAGGTGTTGCCGCCCCATCCTCCTGAAAGTTCAAGCTGGCTGGATGGTTTCTCCGTCACATTATATATAATGTCTACAGTGCTGTTGGACTGGTTAGGAATGATTGAATATCCCTTCGCAGGATCCATTATCGCCTCAGCGTCGAACTGGCCGAGGGACGCGATCTCACGGATGGACCTTTCGAAATCCGACTGGCTGAAAAGATAGCCTGGGCGGGTGAAGATCTGTCGTCTTACCACCTTTTCGTTGGTGAGGTCGTTTCCGTTGATGACGATGTTGTTGAGCGTCGCCTGCTTTCCCTCGGATATGCGCATCTCGACATCGATGGAGTCGTTCTGGATATTGAGTTCAACAGGAGAAATATTGAAGAAAAGATATCCGTTGTCACGGTACATCTTCGATATATCATACTCAGACTGCTTTCCGCCGCCGAAAAGACGGTGCTGCATAGTCACGTTGTCATAAGGGTCACCCTTGCGGATCTGCAGGATGTTTGAGAGTTGCTCGGCCGAATAGACAGAGTTGCCGGTCCAGGTGATGTTCCTGAAATAATACTTGTCGCCTTCTTCGAACTCCATATCGATTCCGAGTCTGTTCGGCTCGACATAGTAGATCGAATCCCTTACGAGACGGGCGTCACGGTAACCGTTCTCATTGAAGGCATTGAGGACGGTCTTGCGGTCGTTCTTGTATTCCTTCTCATTGAACTTCTTGCTGCTGAAGAAGTTGTAGAACTTCGTAGACTTCGTCTTCTTCATCTCCTTGGCAAGTTTGTAATCACTTACGTTATTGTTGCCGATGAAGTTGATGGTCTTTATCCTGATTCGCTGTCCCCTGTCAACGTGGAAGTTGACGGTGATGGCCTTTCTGATGACGCTGTCCCTCTTCTGCTCGGCTGTCACCTTGGCCTGGAGGAAGCCCTTCTCAGCGAAATATCTCTTGATGATGTCGCAGGAAGTCTTGTCCACATACTCTGAGAACTCACCGCCGCGACGGAGGTGGAGACGCTCGAGAAGTTCCTTCTTCTCACCGCTCCTGACGCCCGAGAATGTCCACTTGGAAACACGCGGACGCTCCACGATGCTTATCTTGAAAAAGGCAGAATCGCCGGCAGCGTTGAGATGGTCAATGGAAACTGAAACGTCTTCGAAGAATCTCTGGAGCCAGAGTCGGTTGACGATTGAAGAGATGTCGTCACCCGGGACGGTAACTTTCATACCCTTCTGGAGACCCGTGAGCTGAATGATCTGACTTGAGTCAAAATAGCTGGTTCCTTCGACGGTGACGCCGCCGACATAATACTCACGAGGATGGTTATAGTCTATTTCAACGGATTGAGCCATCGCAAGCGTGCCGGTGCACAGAGCCATTGCGAAAGCCAGTATCCTGTTAATTCTCATCGAATTTATATTCATTTGATAACAAATATGCAAATATAGCAATTATTTAACTTTTCCATAACGCCTGTCGCGCTTTGCATACTCGTCCAGAGCTGCTTTGAAGTCCTCTTTTCCGAAATCCGGCCAGAGTACCGGAGTGGAGAGAAGTTCGGTATAAGCAAGCTGCCAGAGCATATAATTGCTTATTCGTTTTTCTCCCGACGTACGGATGAGAAGATCTGGGTCAGGGATGCCCGCGGTCGCAAGATAATTGCCGAAATCCGCCTCGGAAATTTCTTTTTCCGGATGCGCGGCCATATCGGCGGCCATCTTCCTGGCAGCCTGGTGGATGTCCCACTTTCCGCTGTAGCTGATGAAAAGGATGAAGGTCAGACGGTCATTGTTCTTCGTCGCCTCCATAACGTTGTCTATGACTCCGCACATCGTGGAACCGAGTCGTTCACGGTCACCTATGACCACGAAACGCACTCCTTCCCTGACGAACATCTCGAATTCTTTCTGCATAGATTCGAACATAAGCTTCATCAGAGAATTGACCTCGCCCTCCGGACGGCCCCAATTTTCTTCCGAAAATGCGAAGAAGGACAGGTATTTCACACCTTCTTCAATTGCTGCAATCGTACAAGCGCGGACACTCTCCACGCCGGCGATGTGGCCTTTGGTACGCTCCATGCCGCGTTCCTTTGCCCACCGCCCGTTACCGTCCATAATGATGGACACGTGTGTCGGGATTCTTTTTTCTGTTTCCATTAGTAACTTCGTCATTGACCATCACCGTTCCGGACATCTTCTCCCCAGAACAGCTTTGTTGTAAGCGCCTTGATGAAATTGGCTTTTCCAAGCCTAACCCTTTTCAGCGAAAACTGTGCCAATGAAACGGACAGTTTCAAGTCATTGTCCACCGTGAAATTGCGGTTGTCCATAGTCACCATCACGTTGGCATCACGCGAACGCACTGAAATGGAAAGAGATACGGTATCAGGCACTACCAGAGGACGCAGGTTCAGATTGTGCGGTGCGATCGGAGCCACCACCAGAACTTTTGAATCAGGCATACAGATCGGGCCGCCCACGCTGAGAGAATAGGCCGTAGAGCCCGAACTCGTCGCAATGAGAAGACCGTCTGCCCAATAGGTAGGCACAGGCTCCCCGTCGATGGCAATATCGACTCCGAGCATAGCCGCTCCCACCCTGTGGACGGAAACCTCATTCAGTGAATATGGATAGAAGTCACCCATCTGCTGCGCACCGTTGCCGGAAACCTTCGTCTCGAGCAACGCCCTGTCCTCCGTGACATAAGAACCAGAAACCAAAGCATCCGCAATATCCTCCGGCCTGTTTTCCGACAGGAAACCCAGGCGGCCGAGATTGACTCCGAGAACAGGTATCCCCGTATTTCCGACACGCTTTGCCGCAGAGAGGAAAGTTCCGTCTCCGCCCACGCTCAGCACGAAGTCCGTACCTTCACGAATGTCGTCGCGGGTGTAGATGTCATAATGCTCGATTCCCTTCTCGGAGAGGCTGCGAAGCATCTCTGAAAAGCGGGGATCGGCTCTGTGCCTGTCGAATTTTACGTATACTGCTGTCTTCATCGTACAAATGACGCTTAAGAGTGTCAAAATTAAAACATTATTTACAATTTTTGGGTAAGAATATCTATTTTTGTGACAACTATATGGCATTATTATGACAAGATTAAGCGTGAACATCAACAAGATCGCTACGATCAGGAATGCCCGTGGAGGCAACGTTCCAGATGTGGAAAAGGCGGCTGTTGACATTGAAGGATTCGGCGCAGAAGGCATCACCGTACACCCCAGACCTGACGAAAGGCACATCAGATATGCCGATGTCAGAGCCCTGAAAAAACTCATAAAGACTGAGTTCAACATAGAAGGAAACCCTATCCCGTCATTCGTGGACCTCGTCTGCGAAGTCAGGCCGGACCAGGTCACCCTCGTTCCTGACGGACACGACGCAATCACGTCCAACGCAGGATGGGACACGGTAAAGAACCGTGACTTCCTCACGGAAATGGTTCAGAAATTCCAGTCCTGCGGAATAAGAGTTTCAATCTTCATTGACCCTAAGCCGGAAATGGCCGTAGGCGCTGCCCTCTGCGGAGCAGACAGGGTGGAGCTTTATACCGCAGGTTATGCAGAGGATTACCCGAAGGACAGGGAGAAGGCCATCGAACCATACCTCAGGACGGCCGAAAAGGCCCGCGAGCTGGGTCTCGGCCTCAACGCCGGACACGACCTCAGCCTTGAGAACCTGGAGTACTTCATCCGCACAATTCCCTGGACTGACGAAGTTTCCATCGGACACGCCCTCATAAGCGACGCCCTTTATATGGGATTGGAGAAAACAGTGCAGGCTTACCTGTCAAAGATTAAGATTTTTTAACTACTTTTGTAAAGATACACCAACGCGAAAGCATAAAACAATTTTAAACATACAATGAAAACACTGAATCTCAGCATCGCAGCCCTCGCGGCTGTCCTCACACTCGGACTTACCGGTTGTAAGAACGCAGAAACACCTGCAGCAGAAGGAGAAAAGTCAGCAGAGGCTACCGCTCCAAAAGGCGCAATTGTATATTTCAACCTTGACCGCGTACTCAACGAGTACGATATGGCAAACGACCTCCGCTCAGTAGTTGAAACGAAGGTACAGGGCATTACTGACGAGGTGAACAGAAGAGGCACCAAGCTCCAGAACGATGCAAGCACATTCCAGCAGAAGATCGACAAGGGACTTCTCACACGTTCAGTTGCAGAAGCACAGGGCCAGAAGCTCCAGGAACGTCAGAACGAGTTCCAGAACTACTACAACCAGAAGCAGCAGGAAGTCGCTGAAGAGCAGCAGGTGATGATGAACCAGATCGGCGATGCCATCAAGACATTCCTCGACAAGTTCCAGGCTGAGAAGGGATACGCCCTCATCATCTCAAACCAGGGAGATATCCTTCCTGCACCTGTAGCAGCAGGCGACGCCGCACTTGACGTAACAGACGAGATCCTCGCAGGTCTCAACGCAGAATACGTTGCAACAAAGAAATCAGAGAAATAATTGAAAATAGCAATACTGTCAAGCTTCTACCCCTTAAGAGGAGGAATCTCTCAGTTTAATGCAAGCCTGCTTGGCGAACTGGGAAAAGGGCACGTCGTAAAAGCATATACTTTCAGCAGACAATACCCGGACATCCTCTTTCCAGGAAAGACGCAATATGTGACAGAAGACGATGAGGCCGTGCCCGTAGAGTCAGAAGCTCTTCTGGACACGGTCAATCCGTTTACCTGGGAGAAGACAGCCAGGGCCATCAGAAAATTCGATCCGGACATCCTCATAATGAAGTACTGGATGTCCTGGTTCGCCCCGTCCCTGGGTTATGTGGCCGGAAGGATGAAGGACAAATGCAGAATCATTCCGATTCTGGACAATGTCATTCCACACGAGCAGAGATTCTTCGACCGTCCGCTCACGAAATACTTCCTGTCCAAGGCATCAGGCTGCATCGCTATGTGCGAAGAGGTCAAGAACGACCTACTCGACATAAGGCCGGATGCAAAATATGCCATACTTCCCCACCCGCTCTACTCCCATTTCGGAGAAAAGACGGAGAGAAAGGAGGCGGAGAAAGTCCTTGGACTTGAAAGCGGAAAGAAAAACATACTCTTCTTCGGACTCATCAGAAAATACAAGGGACTGGACATCCTGATAGATGCCTTCAAAAACCTTCCCGAAGACTATCAGCTCATAATCGCGGGTGAGCCTTATGGTTCATTCGACCCATATATGAAGCAGATAGAGGAAAGCGGGGTGAAAGACAGGATCAAGGTTTTCCCAGTATATATCAGGGATTCCGAAGTGAAGAAATACTTCAGTGCGGCCGATGTCGCAGTACTCCCTTACAGGAGTGCCACACAGAGCGGAATCAGCTCGATTTCCTATCATTTCGAAGTGCCGATGATCGTCACCGACGTGGGCGGTCTGAAAAGCACGATCGGAGACACAGGTACGGGAATTGTAGCACCTGAAGCAGAACCTGAAACTATCAGAAAAGAAATTCTCAGATATTTCAGCGACCCGGCTATCGCACAGAGCTGCATCGCCGCCATTAAGGAAGAAAAGGAGAGACGCTCCTGGTCAAAGTTCTGCAAAGACCTTGTGGACTTTGCAGAAACACTCTAAATAGATAACATATGAAAAGAATACTGTTTGCGTCAATGATCTGTCTCGCAGTTGCGACGACGCTCCCTGAGCCTGCCCAGGCTCAAGGCTATGTGCCGACACCCGTCACGATATCAAAGGACAAGGTAAAGATCGGAGGAAAGATCTACTATTCACACGTAGTTCTCGAGCGCCAGACCGTATTCTCAATATGCAAGGCTTACGGAGTGACGAAGGAAGAGCTCTACGAGGCGAATCCGAATCTGGAGAAGGAAGGCCTGAAGAAAAATCAGATTCTGAACATTCCAGTGAAGGAAGCTCAGAAGGAAAACCTGAAGGAAGAGCAAAAGGAAATCCAGAAAGAAGCGCCAAAAGAGACAAAGGTCAATGAAGATACAGACTTCACCCTCTATACGGTAAAATGGTACGACGACCTTGAATCCATAGCAAGGAAGTTCAACACCTCTGCGGAGGTGCTGATGCAGTACAACGGACTTGAGACCGCTGCGGTCACCAAAAAGCAGAAAATCAAGATTCCGAATGACCCTGCTTCAGTAGTGCTTTCGCCAAAGAAGGCCGTCGAGGAAGTAGCCGAAACCAAGACCGAAGAAGGCAGAGAAGAAGATAAAGTCAGATTCCAGCCGATCTTCCGTCACGGAAGGGAAATCAAGGCAGGAGTCCTCCTTCCTCTCAACACCTCCAACAGCCGCTTCACGATGAACGCAGACTTCTACTCGGGAGTTCTGCTTGCAGCCAAAGACCTGAAGGACGCCGGAACTGATGTTGAAATCAACACATACGACATCAGCAACGGAACAATTCCGTCTTCAATCGGAGAGAACGACATCATCATCGGACCAATCTCGAAGGAAGACGTGGAGAGCGTCCTGGTGAAATGTCCAAAGTCAACTGCAGTAGTGTCCCCTCTCGAGCCTAAGGTAGCGACCCTGCTCAAAGACTATGACAACCTGATCCAGGCCCCTGCTGCCACGGATTTCCAGTATGACGATATGATTTCCTGGATCAATTCTGATATGAATCCTCAGGACAGGATAATCCTCGTGGTGGAGAAGCAGTCCGAGCAGAGCGAAGGCGTGACCAAGGTAACATCGGCCCTGAACGCAGCCGGTCTCAGCTACAGCATCGTAAGCTACAACGTAACCCAGGGCAGAACGATTTCCGGCACATTCACCGAGACGATGACGGACAGAGGAATGAACAGGATTATCATTGCTCCTGCAGAGAATGTCGTATTCGTCAACGACGCAGTCCGCAACCTCATCCTGATGGCTCACAAGAAATACGAAATCACCCTTTATTCGGTAGCGAAGATCCGTTCCACACCGAACCTTGACATAGAAGACCTCCACAGGCTGAACCTTCACGTCAGCTCTTCATATACGATCAACTACGATGACAGAAGGACGAAGGACTTCATCTATGAGTACAGAGCCCTCTACGACGCTGAGCCTAACAGTTTCGCATATATGGGATACGACACGGCATACAGCATCCTCAGTATGATCAGCCGATACGGAAACGGATGGAACAAAGAAATAGTGGGCAAGAAATTCGAAGGCCTCCAGTCAGACTTCATCTTCGAGCACGACGGCTTCGATACAGGACTGGAGAACCACGCAATCCGCAGGACAGTCTATAATCCAGACTTTACGGTTACACTTCTCCGATAAGACTTCTGGCGTTTGAAACGGCGGCTTCCGTGACTTTGGAACCGCTCAACATACGGGCAAGTTCATAAACTCTCTCCTCCGGGGAGAGTTTCTTTATTGTAGTGACGTTCTTTCCGTCCTCGTCATTCTTGACGACGAGATAATGTGCCTGGCCCTTCGCTGCGACCTGAGGCAGATGGGTGATTGCGAATACCTGCATATCCTTGCCCATTTCACAGATCATAGAACCCATCTTGTCGGCGACACTGCCGGAAACTCCGGTGTCAATTTCATCGAACACCATAGCAGGCATCTTGGCATACCTTGCCATCATTGCCTTGAGGCAGAGCATAATGCGGGACATTTCACCGCCGGAAGCGCATTTCGCTATGTCGGCAGGAGCCGTTCCATTTGACGAGAACAGGAACCTTACTGAATCAATGCCGCTTCTGCCTGGCTCACAAGGGAGGATTTCCACATTGAAGACAGCCTTTTCCAACTCAAGCGAACGAATTGAATCACGGACTGCAAGGGAGAATTTCTCCGCCTTCGCGAGCCTGTTCTTATGGAGTTTAGCGGCCACCTTATCATACCCAGCCTGAGTTCTGTCAATCTCGGCAACAAGTTCGTCCCTCCTGTTTTCAAGAGTTTCAGAATCGAAGAGGGCTGCAGAATACTCATCCCTTGCGGTGATAAGTTCTGCAATCGAAGTGCAGGCGTGCTTCTGCATAAGGTCGTAGAGCAGCCCCATCCTGTCTTCCACTGCAGCAAGCCTTTCCTCTGAAAGCTCGGTCGAAGAATTAAGGTCCTCGACTTCAGACTCGATATCCTCGAGCTCCAGTCTTGAAGATTCCACCCTGGAAGAAAGTTCTTCGAGGGATGGGATGTACTTGGAGAGGCCCTGCAGAGTCCTGCATATTTCCTTCAATGAAGAAGAGATGGACGAGCCGTCCTCCGAGCTGAAGAGACTCTGGGCTCGGGAAAGGCTTTCCTTGATCTGCTCGGCGTGAGCAAGCTGTTTCTGCTCGACATCGAGTTCCTCAAGCTCACCGTCGCGGAGCTTGGCGTCATCAAGCTGCTTGAACCGGGCCTGGTTATACTCTTTTTCAGCCACGACCTTCCTGAGGCGGGAATTCACCTCGGCAAGTTCCGCCTTGAGAGTTGTAAGTTTCGAAAAGATATCCCTGCACTCTTTCAGACTGTCGGCATTGCCGGCATAATGGTCCAGCAGAGAAAGCTGGAAGGAATGGTCCGAAAGCAGAAGCGTCCTGTGCTGGGAATGAATGTCCACGAGTCTCCCGGAAAGTTCCGAGAGCAGAGGCAGCTGGACTGGAGCGTCATTGATGAATGAACGGGAACGGCCGGAGGCATAGATTACCCTCCTTATCACAAGGGTTCCGTCCTCGTTCCATTCGGCTCCTGCCTCTTCTATCATCTCCTTCAGGTCTTCCGTGGCAGTGAATTCCGCCTCAACCACACAGTTTTCGGCGCCCTCGGCGATGAGGGAGGCATCAGCCTTCCCGCCGAGCACGAGGGACAGGGCGCCCAGGATTATGGACTTGCCCGCTCCTGTCTGACCGGTTATAATGACAAGACCCTCAGGAAAAGAAATTTCCAGAGAGTCTATCAAAATATAATTCCTGATAAGGAGATTTCTTATCATATTTGATTTTTAGTCCTCAGGGACAGGCTTGAATTCTTCCTTTGAAGGCTCCTGACCTGCTGTCCTGTACCAGATTTCACCATCCTCGAATTCTGAGATTGCTACGAGGTCCGGCTTAGGCTGGCGTTCGTAATACTTAGAGATTTCGATCTGCTCCCTGTTCTCGAAAACTTCCTCCATCGTATCGCGCTCGTTTCTGAATTCCTCAAGTTTCTTGTTGAGTTCCTTCTTCTCTGCGATTGCGATCTGGTTTGCTCTCTTGTAGAGAACTACAACGCTCTCATAGATGTTTCCCGTAGGTGCTGCGAGATCTTTGATGTCCCTCGTAATAGTGTTCGTAGGGATTTTCTTTGTCTTGTTTTCCATTATACTGTTTTCTGTTGCTTTCTATATACTTTACCTCACGGCGGTATACAAAAGTTTCATTTATTTTTGATCTTTTTCAAGAAGCTTCTGGGTTTTCTCGAAATCCTTGGCCTTTTCTTCAAGGTCAGCATCGCTTCCGGAATATCTTCCAAGGGCTTTCTGGCATCTCTTGAACATCACTTCGAGGACTCTGGAATATTTTGAGTCAGGGTTCTCACTGATGAAATTGTAATAGTCATCGATGAAGACGAGATAACGCTCCTTCTGCTTTGCCTGAACGCTCAGGGAAGCATATTTGTAAGAAGACATCGCAGTATAATAAAGGATGTCCTCCCTGTACTGATTGTCGGAATTATCCTTGAGAATATTCTTGAACGCAACCCTGGCTGCCTTGTAATCCTCCATCTTGTAATAGAGTCTGGCATTCTCATATTCCTTCTTGTCAAGTCTCTGCTGAAGATCCTTGAGCATATTGTCGCAGACATCCTTGTGCACTCCGCTCTTCTCATCCACCTGATACTGGTTGATGGCCTGGATAGCTGTCCTTGTAGGATTCTGATCGAGTTCGTAGCGGTAGGTCTGACGATAGAGACAGTCAATCCTGAGGAAGGCGGCCTCTGATGAGAACGGGCTTCTTGGGAAGGTCTCCACGAATTTTGAGAAGTTGGTCTCAGCCGTATAATAGTCCTTGGCCATATAGTTGCTCAGTCCCCAGTAATACTGGACGGTGTCGTCACGCTCCGTACCGTTCATCAGGACGGAGAGGGACTCGAAAAGCTGGGCGGCCTTGCCGTATTTTCCGTCATTGAAATACTCGAATGCGCTCTCATACTTGAGATCGGTGTCGTTGCTGCTGAGAAGGGCGTCGAACTGAGCCCTGCACGACGAAAGCATCGCCACGGCGGCGATGGAGGCAGGGATTAAGAATTTTAAATGCTTCATTTTAAGGTTTGAGTATCAATCTATTTGAGGCTTTTGAGGAATTTCTCCGCATCAAGGGCAGCCCTGCAGCCGGAAGCCGCAGCGTTCACGGCCTGTCTGTAGGTAGGATCCTGGACATCACCGGCAGCGAACACGCCTTCGACATTTGTTGCGGAACTCTTTCCCTTCGTCACGATATAGCCATTCTCATCCGTCTCAATCCACTTCGAGAAGAGGTCGGAATTCGGATGATGGCCGATCGCGAGGAAGAAGCCGTCGACATTGATATCAAAAACCTCGCCATCCTTGCGCAAAAGACGCACTCCTGTCACGCCATCTTCGTCCCCGAGGACTTCCTGGGTGTTGCAGTTCCAAAGGATTTCGATGTTTTCAGCATCCTTAACTCTCTGCTGCATAGCCTTTGACGCGCGAAGCTCGTCACGGCGTACGATCATATAGACTTTTTTGCAGAGACCGGCAAGATAAGAGGCTTCCTCACAGGCAGTGTCACCTCCGCCTACAACTGCCACGACCTTCTTGCGATAGAAGAAACCGTCACAGGTAGCGCAGGCTGAAACGCCCATACCGCGGAATTTCTGTTCAGACGGAAGACCGAGATAGCGGGCCGTAGCACCGGTGGCTATGATGAGCGACTCAGCTTCAATTTCAGTCTCTCCGTCAACGACGACCTTGAACGGTCTTGAAGAGAGATCGACCGAAGAGACAGCTCCGCTGCGGATGCTGGCCCCAAGCCTCTCTGCCTGAGAACGCATAGCTCCCATAAGGTCATTGGCATCGATTCCGTCCTTGAATCCGGGATAGTTTTCCACGAGGGTGGTAGTAGTAAGCTGACCACCAGGTTCCATACCTTCATAAAGGACAGGTGAAAGAGCCGCTCTTGAAGCGTAAATTGCTGCTGTGTAACCAGCAGGCCCGGCGCCTATTATGAGGAGATTCGTTCTTTCCATCTTTTTGACGCACAATTTGATGTGCGGATTACAAATATAGTTATTTTTAAATATTTTATTCTATATTTGCTGAAGTTGAACACCCCCTGAAATGAACAATCAACCAAAAAAAGCACCTTCTGTCGAAGAAGTTAAAGAAATCCTGAGAAAAAACGGATTCAAGGCCACTCCGCAGAGACTGGCCGTACATCAGGCTATGCTGAAGCTGGGACACGCCTCAGTCGATGCCGTATGCGACGAACTCCCGTCAATCTGCAACACGAAGATCACCACAGCGTCAATCTATAACGTGCTTTCCCAAATGGCCGCTATAGGAATCTACCAGAGAAGAATGAGTGCGAACAACAAGATGTATTTCGATGTCAACACGTTCAAGCACTTCCATCTCTACGACACCGAGAACAACGAGTACAAGGATGTCATTGACGACGAGCTGAACCAGATCATTGAAGAACGCCTTGCGAACCGCAGGTTCAGAGGCTACAAAGTCGACTGCGTCGACGTGCAGATCATCTGCCATCCTACACGCAAAAGAATCTGAAACAGAAATACATAAACGAAAAAGAGAGGCCCTAGGGTCTCTCTTTTAGGGTGCGAGATGGGGCTCGAACCCACGACACTCGGAACCACAATCCGATGCTCTACCAACTGAACTACTCGCACCATGTTGGGAGTGCAAAGGTACAAAAATTATTGTTCCGTGCAATACGCTACAAAAAAAATTTAAGTATACACCTTATTGATTATTATGCATACCTTTGCTGGACCTATATATTAGTTAGACTTATGGCTAAAGAGATAAAATTCTCCCTGGTTTACAGGGATATGTGGCAGTCCTCCGGCAAGTATGTGCCAAGGGTGGACCAGCTGGTCGAAGTAGCTCCGGCTATCATCGATATGGGTTGCTTCGACAGAGTTGAAACCAACGGCGGTGCCTTTGAGCAGGTCAACCTCCTTTTTGGTGAAAATCCTAATGTCGCAGTAAGAAAATGGACGGCTCCGTTCAACAAGGTGGGCATCCAGACCCATATGCTCGAACGAGGCCTCAACGCTCTGAGAATGAACCCGGTTCCTGCCGACGTACGCGAACTTATGTTCAAGGTGAAATGCAAGCAGGGCACGAACATCGCCCGTTCATTCTGCGGACTCAACGACCCGCGAAACCTCAGGCTCAGCGTGGAATACGCCAAGAAGGCCGGAATGATTTCTCAGGTTGCACTTTCAATCACCAACTCCCCTATTCATACCGTTGAATATTATATGGGCATCGTCGACCAGGTCGTTGCCTTCGGAGCTGATGAAATCTGTCTCAAGGATATGGCCGGAATCGGAAGACCGACATTCCTTGCTGAACTCACATCACAGATAAAGAAGAAATATCCACACATAAAGGTTCAGTACCACGGTCACACGGGTCCTGGCTTCTCTCCTGCCTCAATGCTCGAAGTGGCGAGGGCCGGTGCAGACTACCTTGACGTAGCCGTAGAACCGCTCTCCTGGGGCAAGGTTCACCCGGACGTGATCACCATCCGCGAAATGCTCAAGGCTGACGGCTTCCTCGTAAAGGACATCAATATGGATGCCTATATGGAAGTAAGAAGCCTTACCCAGAAGTTCATCGACGACTTCCTCGGATACTGGATCAACCCAAGCAACTCGAAGATGACATCGCTGCTCGTAGGCTGCGGCCTTCCTGGCGGTATGATGGGATCTATGATGGCGGACCTCAAGGGCTTCCAGAGCGCAATCAACGCCGCAGAGCGTGCGCACGGCAGACCTGAGATCAGCCTCGACACCCTTATGGTCAAGCTCTTCGACGAAGTATGCTATGTATGGCCTCGACTCGGTTATCCTCCTCTCGTGACACCTTTCAGCCAGTATGTCAAGAATACTGCCCTGATGAATCTTATGAACACCCTCAACGGCAAGCCGAGATGGACGACCATCGACAAGGATACCTGGGGAATGATTCTCGGAAAGATGGGAAAACTCCCTGGACCTCTCGCTCCGGAAATCGTGGAACTCGCAAAGCAGAAGGGAATGGAATTCTACACGGGCAACCCTCAGGACGAATATCCTGACGAGCTTCCTAAGTTCCAGCAGATGATGAAGGAAGAAGGCTGGGACGAAGGCGAGGACCAGGAGGAACTCTTCGAGTTCGCAATGCACGAGCGCCAGTACCGCGACTACAAGTCAGGTCTTGCGAAGGAGCGCTTCAACACCGAACTTGCAGACCTCAAGGCAAAGGCCGGCGCACCTATAGTAGTGAAGAGACCTGTAGTTGAAATGCCTAACGTGGACATCGAGGAATACACGAAGAAATTCCCTGATGCCATTCCGTTCCAGGCAGGATCAAAGGGCAAGGTCCTCTGGCAGATTGACGTGGATGACGACTCCACAGCACCAGCAACGGGTTCCCCGGTCAAAGCTGGAGAACCCGTCTGCTACCTGGAAACACACTATGGTATTGAAGAAGTACCTGCCGCCAAGGATGCCAGAATCGTTGCCGTCTTCGCCCATCAGGGCGAGAAGGTCGAAAAAGGCCAGATCCTCGGACTTATACAGTAGTAAAAATCATCTATTATATTATATCTGAGCAAAAGCCTGTTCCAGGTCGCCGATGATATCGTCGATATGCTCAGTACCAATTGACAAACGGACCGTCGTAGGAGTTATGTGCTGTTGCTCAAGCTCCTGCGGCGTCATTTGTGAATGGGTGGTCGTGTACGGGTGGATGACAAGCGACTTGACATCGGCCACATTCGCAAGGAGTGAGAAAATCTTGAGCGAATCGATGAATTTCCAGGTGTCTGCCTCAGTGCCCTTTATCTCAAAAGTAAAGATAGAGCCGGCTCCCTTAGGGAAATATTTCTTGTAGAGCTCGTGGTCAGGGTGCGAAGGAATCGATGGATGATTGACCTTGGCAACCTTAGGATTCTTGGAAAGATATTCCACAACCTTGAGAGCATTCTCAATGTGACGCTCGATTCTGAGAGGGAGTGATTCCACGCCCTGAAGTAGAATCCAGGCATTGAAAGGAGAGATGGTAGCTCCGGTATCGCGGAGGATCACGGCACGGACGCGGGTGACGAAGGCGGCTGGGCCGGCAACATCAGCGAAGATGGCTCCGTGGTAATTAGGATCTGGCTTTGCGAGTGAAGGATACTTGTCTGCGTGCTCCTTCCAGTTGAATTTACCCGAATCCACGATAACGCCGCCGAGGGATGAACCGTGACCGCCGATGAATTTCGTGGCGGAATGAACAACGATATCGGCGCCGTGCTCGATAGGACGGATGACGAAAGGTGTGCCGAAAGTATTGTCGACGATGAAGACAATTCCGTGACGGTGAGCCACTTCCGCAACAGCATCGAGATTAGTGACATCCGAATTAGGATTGCCGAAGGTCTCGGCATATACCGCCTTCGTATTAGGCTGTATGGCCTTCTCAAGAGCGTCCAGGTCGTTGACATTGACGATCGTGCTCGTAATTCCATAGTCAGCGAGAGTATGGGTAATGAGGTTGAACGAGCCTCCGTAGAGATTGTCCGCGGCAACGATATGGTCGCCCGTCTTCGCTACATTCTGAAGAGCATATGTAACTGCGGCGGCGCCAGACGCAACGGCAAGGGCAGCCACACCGCCTTCAAGGGCAGCGATTCTCTGCTCAAACACATCCTGGGTGGAATTGGTAAGACGGCCGTAGATGTTGCCAGGCTCACGGAGACCAAATCTGTCGGAAGCCTGCTGACAATCTTTGAATACATAGGAAGTCGTCTGATATATAGGGACCGCACGGGAATCTGTTGCCGGATCAGGAGTTTCCTGCCCTACGTGAAGAGCAAGTGTCTCAAGATGAAACTTTTGGTTCATGTTCAAGTATTTTTAAAAAATTAATTAAGTCTTTCTATGCAAAAGTAGAAAGCTTAGAACAATCTACCAAATAATTTTGTAAATAAGGAAAACAATGCTATATTTGCACAAAATCGGAGAAGATTGTACTACCGGAAAATAAAGTGGAATTATGAAAAGGAAAAATTTTCCACTATTTTAGACTGCTCCGGCAAAATTAGCCTTTTTTGAGAAAATATTCAAACAATTTATAAAATGAAAAATATAACAGAAGGAAAACTCGACAACATCGACCTGATGATATTGAGGAACCTCCAGCAGAACGCAAGGCTTACTACAAAGGAACTTGCGACTATCGTAAACCTTTCAACTACGCCTGTTTTCGAACGTCTTAAAAGGCTGGAGCGCGACGGATTCATCAAAAGATACGTTGCCATCCTCGATGCCGACAAGCTCGGACAGGGCTTCATCGTTTTCTGCTGCGTAAAGCTCAAGCAGATGAACAGGGAGATCAACAACAATTTCGTATCAGTCATCAGGGACATTCCTCAGGTAACTGAGTGCTACAATGTCTCAGGAGAGTTCGACTATATGCTCAAGATTCACGCTCCTGATATGAAGTACTACAACGAGTTCATCCTCAACGTTCTCGGAACTATCGACTCAATCGGATCAATCCAGAGTACATTCGTAATGAACGAGATCAAGCAGTCATACGGCTTTGCCCTCTAATATATAAGAGGACAAAAAAATGGGCGACTCTCACGAGCCGCCCATTTTCGTTTTGGAAAATACTATTTCATTAGATTCTTAGAAATAAGATATGCTTTAGCTTCCTTGAGAAGGCCGAGTCTCTGAAGGATATCGATGCTTGACACGCGGCTTCTCATAAACTGGATACCGTCAAAAGTCTTGCCAAGACGCTCCTTGGTGACGCAAATCTGCTCACACTCGTAAGGGGCTCCTACCCTCTTCAGATAATCATAGACCTCATCAAAAGAATAAATCTGCTTCTTCATCTTCTCCTTGAGTTCAGGCCAGGCTGCCTTGAGAGCCTCAAGCTGCTTGCGGAGACCGTCCTTATCGACATACTTGCCCTTCGTCTCCTTGAGACCGCGCGCAAGATGGCCAGGCTTTCCTGCGAAGACGGTTTCGATCTGCTTCTGCATCTGCTCCCAACTTGGCCAGGCCTCGACGCACTTGTCGATGTCAATGCCTTCCACATCGTAGTTAAGGAGGAATTCCAGGCAGGCCGTGGAAACAAGGGTACCGATACCCACCTTGAATCCGTGTGAAACGTGCTTTCCGTCAGGATAACTGAGGGCTTCCATATCCCAGTAATGGCTGAACTGATGCTCAAGTCCTGATGCCGGACGGCTTGACTGATAAGCCTGCATAGCGAAACCACTCATAATGAGGCCTTCTGAAAGGAGTTCAGTCGGGCCGACTTCGCCGGCTGCGACAGCGTCAGGTTCCGAAAGACTCTTGCGGAGAGGTTCCTGGACGAGTCCGAATGAGAACTCATCGACGGTCTCGGAACCGATAGCCTCGGCGAGCATCCAGTCTGCACCGGCAGGGACCTTTGCGATAAGATCGGCATAGCCGGAAGCTGACATTCCCTTAGGAGCCTTCGCCGCAACCGCAGGGTCGAGGATCATTCCGAGAGGAGCCGGACAGTCGAATGTCTGCTTGTTTCCGTCCTTGGTAATGGAAGCGCCGTATGCCGTATAGCCGTCCATTGAAGCGGCGGTACCGACGATCATATATTTTCTTCCGAGCACGCTTGACACATACTTGGTAAGGTCATTTATCACACCAGAACCGACAGCCACGCCGATGGCGTCCTTGTCCTTGAGGTATGCCTCAAGCTGCTCCACGAATGTCCACTCGGCATACAGGTCCGGATCATCGAAGATGAACGGTTCGATCATAGGAATGCCGGCATCCTTGAGATAAGAATATACGGTCTCACCTGCTGCCTTCCAAGTATTGTTGTCAGCGACAACGACTGCGGTCTTGTCACCGAAGAGGTCCTTGAACATCTTCGGAGTCTGTTTCATAGCGTCCTTACCGATGACAAGGGCCTTGGTGTCCGTTGTCTTCTGAAGCGCCTTTTCTATAAGATTCATTTTTATATACGGTATTTGATTACTTTTTTGATTCTATGATCATCTCACCCAGCTCCTTGATGTCACGTACGATGAAATCAGGAGGGAAGAACTCAGGAGCAGGATTATTCCTGGCATCCTCAGCGACCTTGAGGGCTGTTTCCAGCGTGGTCTCGCCTGAAAGCACCAGCACGCCGACGGCACCGGCATTATGGGCCATAGCCGTATCAGTGTAGATTCTGTCTCCGATCATCGCCACCTCATCAGGCTGAAGGCCGAGCTTGTGCATTATGCCCTGAAGCATCGTAGGGTCCGGCTTTCCGAGGACAATGTCCGGCTTGCGGCCGCTCGCCCACTCTATGCACTTCTGGAGAGAACCGCAGTCCACGAGGATTGTCTTCTGGTCCGTAGGACATACGCGGTCAGGATTCGTCGCCACATATGGAATGCCCTGCGAAGCCCACCAGGTGGCACGGCAGAGGCGTGAATATTCGAGAGTCGGATCAAAGGCCACCACGAGGACGTCAGGAACGTCGTCCGGATCGTCGGCACAAGCCTCGAAGCCCGCCTTCTCGAACTGGCTGACCATTGAAGGGGTTCCAAGCATAAAGAGCCTCTTTGCCTGCGGATACTTTTCCTTGATGAAGTCTATAGCGGCAAGGGAGGTCGTGTACATATTGTCCTCAGTTGCCGGAACTCCCATCTTGGCGAGTTTGGAAATATAATCTGCGACCGACTTGGTCGGGTTGTTCGTAAGGAAGGAGTGGCCTACTCCGGCCTTTTCCGTTGACGAAAGGAACTCCGTGGTGAATGGAAACAAATTGCTTCCGAGATAAATGGTGCCGTCCATATCGAGGGCCATATACTTAAGCTTGCGGAGTTTTGCCTTCTGTTCCGGGGTAAGAACTTTGTTATAATTTTCTGTCATTTCTATGCGTTTACGGGGCAAATGTAGCGAATTTTCGATATATTTGCAGACGATTTCGCAAAAAATGCGTTACCGGTCACATAACCCGTAGAAATAACGACATAAACTATATGGA
>JAILCZ010000038.1 GCA_024689985.1 Bacteroidales bacterium
CGGTATCCGGCGAATATGCTCACATTGACCGCGAGCACTCCCGGCGCGGACTGAGCCAGGGCGATGATGTCCGGAAGCTCATCCTCCGAAATCCACCCTCTTTTGTCCAGCTCGTCCTGAATAAGCGGAATCATCGCATAGCCGCCGCCTATGGTGAAGGCACCGATCTTGGCGAATACCGTGAAGATGTTCAGAAGGGATGCTTGGTTCATTTTCTACGAATTTCTTTATATATGAGTGCAAGGTAAGGCACGAGCAGGATGGTATTGATGCCAAGGACTGCGAAATAAGGCAGGTCCGTCTTGCCGACCATCACCACTCCGGCATAGAGCACCATCGCCACGAAGAAGAAAATCGCAAGACGCCCCATATCGTAAGGAATCGGATACTTCTTCTGACCGATGAAATAGCTCATCAGCATAGCCGTACCATAGCCGAGCAGACCACCCCAGGCGCAGGCCATATAGCTGATATGTGGCACTCCGATTACGTTCACCGCAATCATCACGGCCGCTCCGACGAAGCTCATTATGCCGCCCCACCAGGTCTGGTCAGTCAGTTTGTACCAGAAGGAGAGGTTGAAATAAATGCCCATAAAAATCTCCGCCATCATCACGATCGGCACGACGGCCAGGCCGTCCCAATAGCGTGAATCGATGAAATATCTGATGACAGGAAGATAGCACATCACGGCAAGGAAGGCCAGCAGGGCGAAGATGATGAAATACTTCATACCGTCGGCGAGGGTCTCCGGACTCTTGGAGTCGCGGCTGCCGTTGAAGACTATCGGCTCATAAGCATATCTGAAGGCCTGGGTAAGCAGGCTCAGGAGCATCGCGATCTTGACGCAGGCTCCATAGGTGCCAAGTTCGGCCATACCCTTCTCCCCCGGCATAAGGTAAGGGAAGAGCATCTTGTCAGCAACCTGGTTGAGGATTCCGATGAGGCCCAGGACCAGAAGAGGGAGCGAATAGGACAGCATCCTCTTCGCAAGGGTGCGGTCGAAGCCGTAGCCCAGCCCCTTTATCTCGTTCAGGAATCCGAAATTGACGCAGAAAGTACAGATGAGGTTGACATAGAAGATGATTCCGACTCCGTACTGTATGTAGAAATCCGGGAAGACAAGGAACACAAGAAGGTTCAGAAGGACATTCGGAATGATGAATCCGAGCTTGAGAGCCATAAACTTGAGGGCCTTGCCCTGCTGACGCAGACGGCTGAACATAATCGCCTGGAAGGCATCCATTGCGACGATGGCAGCCATACAGATTATGTATTCAGGATGGGCGGAATAACCCATAGCCCCGGAAATAGGCTTGATCAGCAGGACGACAAGGGCCACGAAGACGGCCGCGACGATGCCGACCATACTGAGGGAAGTGCCGAACACCTTGTCAGCATTCTCTCCGTCCTTGTTTGAGAAACGGAAAAGCGTCGTCTCCATACCAAAGGTAAGGATGGCGAGGAAGAATGCAGTGTAGGCGTAGAGATTGGTGACGATTCCATATTCGGACTGCGGAATCATCGCAGTATAGAGAGGAACCAGCAGATAGTTGAGAAATCTTCCCACAATGCTGCTCATTCCGTAAATTGCAGTATCTTTCGCTAATGATTTAAGATTCATATCACCGAATGTTGACAACACACAAAATTAGCGAAAAATAAGTACTTTTGCCCTATGAAGAAGATTATCTACACCTCCCTCGCCTGCCTTGCAGTGGTGGCGATGTCAATAAGCTGCGGCGGCAGATCTGCAAGAACTGCAGAAGAAATCGCAAAGGCAAAGGCCGACTCAATCGAGCAGGCCCGCAAGGACTCCATCAAGACGGCAGTCCTCAGCAACAAGAACAGCAGCCCTTATGAAATAATGGAAGTCCTCAATGAAGAGCCTATCTTCGACATCCTTACCACAAAGGGCGTCATCAGGGTGAAGCTCTACAGCAAGACGCCTAAACACAAGGCCAACTTCGAAACTCTTGCACTCACCGGTTTCTACGACAGCCTCCTCTTCCATAGAGTCATCAATGACTTTATGATCCAGACCGGAGACCCTAACACCAGGGACACCTCCCTCGTCGATGAATGGGGCAAGGGCGACCCGTCATACACCATCCCTGCGGAATTCGTCAGCGAATACACCCACAAGAAGGGAGCTCTCGCAGCCGCCCGCCGCGGAGACCAGGCAAATCCCAAGAAAGAATCTTCGGGTTCACAGTTTTATATCGTACAAGATGCAGAAAATTGTATTCACCTCAATGGAGAATACACCGTCTTCGGAGAAACGATCAGCGGATTTCCTGTAATCGATGCAATCGCAAAAGTGCCAACAGACAGGCGTGACAGGCCGATTGACCCGATTAGAATAATTAGAATTATTCCAATTGAATAAAAAAATTTTTAGCCCTGAAACTATTTTGGCACAGTACTTGCCTTAAACTTAATCGAATAGTTTTTTCATAGGTTAAGTTTTAGGTTAGAATTGTAACTGGAGCCGTTGAGAAACGCCTCCAGTTTTCTTAAAGATTTAGTTTTTTAGGGTTAATAATAAAGAATGAGCCCCGGCCAATCTGAAGGTCGGGGCTTTCTTTATATATATACTGATAGTTATTGATACAATCTATCATAGCATCTATATCATCGTTTGCATCGAACGGGAAATACCACCATCTTTGCAATAGTTAAAGAAAAACAAACAATTAAAACACATAAGATTATGAAAACATTTGACTACAACGGATTGACTACACTTCTTGCAAACCTTCAGGTATATTATACGAATCTCAGAGGACTTCACTGGAATGTAAAGGGAAAAGGATTCTTCACCCTCCACTCAAAATTCGAGGAGCTCTATGACGACGTGGCTGAGAAGATTGACGAAGTAGCAGAGAGAATCCTCCAGCTCGGAGGAAGCCCGGAGAACAAGTTCAGCGAGTATCTCAAGGTGTCCAAGATCGCAGAGAGCGGAGCATATACAGGCAGACGCGATGCAATCAATGAGATTCTCAACTCCCTCGACATCATAATGACCGAGGAAAGGGCAATCGAAGCGACAGCTTCTGAGAGCGGAGACGTAGTGACGGCAGACCTGATGACCGGCTACCTCAAGGGACAGGAGAAACTCGTATGGATGCTCAAGGCATTCACTGCAGAAAAGCCTGTCAGATCTTAATGGAGAATTTCTTCAGACGGGTATCGAGCATACCTGCAGGGACAATGGACTTGACCGCTTCGGCGACTACATTCAGAAGTCCTTCCCTGACATAGTCTGAACGGATTACGATAGACACTTCCCTGTCAGCCTCGGGCCGCACGAACGGCCTGAGGTTTTTCTTTTGCTCCTCAGTAAGATACGGAATATGCAGTTCAGGGATGATCGTATATCCTCCGACAGTATCCACAATCCTGACGAGGGTATCGATGCTTCCTGCCTCATAGACAGGAGATGTACCGGAAGGCAGACCGCACATCCTCACGACCTGGTTTCTGAGGCAATGTCCCTCCTGCAGAAGCCAGAGATGCTCCGTCGGCATATCTCCGGACACTATCTCGGACATCTTATGAACTTCAGTCTCGGAAGGAGACACATAGGCGACGAACTTCTCGTAGTAAAGAGGTATCTCCAGAAGGTCCTTCTCCCCGGTCGGAGTCGCCATAATCGCCATATCAATCTCGGCCGTGCGCAGTTTTTCTATGAGAAACTGAGTTCTCATCTCGGTCACGCTGAGCTTCACCCCCTTCTCCTTAGTTCCTATATGCTTCACGAGGCCTGGGATGATATAAGGCGCCACCGTAGGGATGATTCCGAGGCGGATGCTTCCGCTTCGGGAATTTCTTTCAGACCTGGTCATTTCCTGCAGCTGACCGACATTGTAGAGGATCACCCTTGCTTGGGCCAGCACCTTCTCTCCGGCCTGCGTAGGGACTACTGGATGGGACTGTCTGTCGAAGATTACCACGTCCAGTTCCTCCTCCAGTTTCTTGATCATCGAGCTGAGGGTGGACTGGGTAATTTCGCAGGAATCAGCGGCCTTGGTGAAGTTCCCGAAGTCCGCAACTGCGATTATATACTGAAGTTGCTGCAGGTTCATAATTGACTTGTTTCCGTAAAGATAGCACAATATAACACAAAAAGTCCCGGCCATATGGTCGGGACTCTATGTTTGTCTGTATGAAACAGAAATTAGTCTGCGAGAGAGAATCTCTTCATTACGACAACCTTTGCATCCTTGTCGGCTGCTGCGAGAGCTGCCTTTACGGAAATCTTGTCGTCTGACATCTGGTACTCCTGCTCCTCGAGAGTGTTCTCCTTGAGGAACTTCTGTACACGGCCATTTGCGATATTCTCTACCATCTGAGCAGGGAGGTTTGCTGCCTTCTCCTCAGAAACCTTGGCGATGATCTCGCGAGCCTGCTGAGCCTGCTCTGCGGTGATCCAACCCTTTGCAGTGTTGGACTCGATGTGATCCTCGCTGTCAACGTGTGCAGGGTTGATGCCAGCCTTCTTGAGAGCTGCATCTACAGCCTTCTGTACCTGCTCGTCCTTGGTCTTCTGAATGGCAACTGCCTTCTCGTTCTCGAGAACCTCTGCAGGACAGTCAGCGACTGAGATACATACAGGGTTCATAGAAGCGACCTGCATAGCGATTCCCTTGGCGATAGCCTCAGGAACTTCCTTGTTGAAGCCTACGAGTGCGCCGAGCTTGTTGTTCACCTTATGGATGTAACCATAGACGAACGGAGCCTCAACGGCTGCGTAGTACGCAAGAACGTGCTTCTCACCGGTCTTACCAGTCTGTGCAGAGATCTCTTCCTCAACAGTATGGCCATCAGCCATAGGTGCTGCCTTGAGTCCCTCTACATCAGCAGGGAAAGCCTTGATAGCGGCGTCTGCGATACCAGATGCAAGAGCTTTGAAGTCAGGTGTAGCAGATACGAAGTCTGTCTCACATCCGAGGCTGACGAGGATGGCCTTGCCGCCTTCGATACGGAGAAGAACCTCACCCTCAGAAGTCTCGCGGTCTGCACGCTTAGCTGCAACCATCTTACCCTTCTCGCGGATGATCTCCACTGCCTTGTTGAAATCGCCTTCAGCCTCTACGAGAGCCTTCTTGCAATCCATCATACCTGCGCTTGTCATCTTGCGCAATTTCATTACGTCTGCTGCTGTGATATTCATAGTAGAGTTGTCGTTTGAAATTATTCTGCGTTTGCTTCTGCTGCCTCAGCCTTAGGAGCCTCTTCCTCAACGTTTACCTGAGATGCACCCTTGCGAGCGCGAAGCTTCTTTGCTGTTGGCTTTGCTGCAGCCTCTTCAGCTGCTGCTTCCTTATCCTTCTCGAGCTTTCTCTCTTCGAGTCCTTCCTGGATGGCCTTGCAAAGTACGTCGGTAATAACCTCGATAGACTTTGCAGCGTCATCATTTGCCGGAATCACATAATCAATAGGAGTAGGATCGCAACATGTATCAACCATTGCGAAAACCGGAATGTTAAGGCGGTTAGCCTCCTTGACTGCGTTGGCCTCCTTCTGGACGTCTACTACGAAAAGTGCTGAAGGAAGACGGCTCATATCCTTGATTGAGCCGAGGTTCTTCTCGAGCTTCTCTCTCTGGCGATCAACCTGGAGTCTCTCGCGCTTTGCGAGCTGCTCGAATGTACCATCTTCTTTCATCTTGTCGATGGTATTCATTTTCTTAACGGCCTTACGAACGGTTGGGAAGTTGGTAAGCATACCACCTGCCCATCTCTCTGTGATGTAAGGCATATTGACAGCTGCTGCCTTCTCGGCAACGATCTCCTTAGCCTGCTTCTTTGTGGCTACGAAGAGAATCTTGCGGCCAGAGCGTGCGAGCTCCTTCATTGCGGCTGCAGCCTCGTCGATTTTGACAACTGACTTGTGCAGGTCGATGATGTGAATTCCGTTTCTCTCGATGAAGATATATGGAGCCATTTTAGGATTCCACTTCCTCGAAAGATGTCCGAAGTGAACACCTGCATCAAGCAATTCCTGGAAATTTGTTCTTGGCATTTCTTTAAAATCTTTGTGTTTTAAACTTTCCTCAAGGGGTATTGCCTCACCCCAAAAGGTCTCTTTTCATCAATTCCGGAAGTAGCGAACCTTGTTCGGTCTCCGGGATTTTCCGCAGTTCTGGCAATCCTTCAAGCAGCACTCGGGGATTCGCATCCCTCGGATGGTCCGAGGATTTGAAACCAGACTGTGCGAAATTTGTAAATCAGATAGCTGCGATTAACGCTTACTGAACTGGAAGCGTCTACGTGCGCCAGGCTGACCAGGTTTCTTTCTCTCGACCTCACGTGCATCACGTGTGAGGAAACCAGCAGCCTTGAGAGAAGCGCGGTAAGCCTCTGAGTCGATCTCGCAAAGTGCGCGAGCGATTCCAAGTCTTACGGCCTCTGCCTGGCCTTTGGTACCACCTCCGACGAGGGTAACCTTTGTGTCAAACTGACCTTCCGTCTTCGTAACCTCGAAAGCCTGCTTTACAATGTAACGGAGAGCGTCTTCCTTGAAGTACTCATCGAGTTCCTTTCCGTTGATTGTAATGTTTCCCTTTCCAGCTACGAGATAAACGCGAGCCACAGCTGATTTACGTCTTCCAAGGGCGTTTGTCTGTTCCATTTGCTCTGTTTAAATTTCGTTCAACTTAATTGACTTAGGGTTCTGTGCCTGATGTGGGTGCTCTGGACCTGCGTAAATGAACAGGTTGTTGATCTGCTTAGCACCAAGGCGGGTCTTAGGAAGCATTCCCTTTACTGCCATCCTGACCAGTTCAGTAGGTCTCTTTGCGAGGATCTCCTTAGGTGTCTGGAAACGCTGTCCACCAGGATAACCGGTGTAGTGTACATAGACACGGTTGGTCATCTTCTTACCCTTGAGAGCCACCTTCTCAGCGTTTACTACGATGACGTTGTCACCACAGTCAACGTTAGGTGTGAAGCCTGCCTTCGTCTTTCCACGAAGAACAAGAGCTACTCTTGAAGCAAGACGGCCAAGTGCGAGATCTGTTGCATCAATGACGACCCACTCTTTCTTTACAGTTGCCTTGTTGAGGCTTACTGTCTTGTAACTTTGTGTGTCCACTGTCTTGATCTTTAATGATTAATAACTAAAAATGCGATCCCTACTCTACATAGGGGGTGCAAAGGTAGAAACTTTTTTCGGAAACTCAAAATTAAACGAAAGTCACGAAGGACTATCGGCAAAACAGACTACATATAACGAAAAAGTCCGGACGAAAACCCGGGCTAGTAATCTGTATGGAAGGAACGGAGCGCCGTCATCAGCGTATTCTCGAAAACTTCCTTTTCGTGGTCCGAGAGGAATCTGACCTCAATCGGAACCTGGAACATCTTGGAGCGGAGTTCCGCAGGGACGTTCTTTGCGGCAAGGACCCTCTGGCTGTCCTTCACGGTCGTGGCGAGAATCGCCGTCGGGAAGGCCTTGGTCGCCGACTTGATATGGGCGAAGTCCATCGCCGAGTAAGTATGGTGGTCGCCGAAGTTGAAACGGCGTACTATCTTATAGGTGTCGCTGAGATAGCTTCTCAGAGGAGTATCCTTCGCGATTCCGGTGAAGAGGATCAGGTTCTGCGCATAGACATATCTCTGGTCGCCCTCAGGATATACCGGCTGGAGAGGACAATAGTGGATAGAAGTGAAGAGGACGGTGATCTTCTTGCCCTGGGCGGTAGTTCCCGAACAGGTCGAGAGGCTGTAATCCTTGATGCCGAGGGTACGTGCCCACTCCACCTTCTCGTAGTCCTCCATATATATAGGACACTTCGTGACAATGATGAGGTCGGCGAGAGTCAGGCGCTCAGGAAGGTCGCGGAGCCTTCCGAAAGGAAGGAGGTGATCCTTATATGTAGGTCTGTTGTAGTCTTCGAGAAGAATGTTGTAATAAGCCTTGAGTGCTCTGTGCTGGAAGGCGTCGTCGAGAATGACGAGGTCCGCTGCCGGAAGGTCCTTGTACTTGCATCCGCGGGCCTTCTTGTCGGTGTGGAGCTTTTCAGGATGATGGAGGAAGTCGCAGCCCTCTACCCTGCAGCGGTCAACCGCAACGGTAACGTTCGGGAACTGCCTCTTGATCTGGAGCGGCTCGTCGCCGTAGTCCTTCGGGCTTCCGTCAAGGCTCACCTGCTGGAAACCGCGGCTTGAACGCCTGTGTCCGCGCGAAAGCACGGCAATATTCTTGTCACCCCACTCCGTACTTGCGAGCAATGTGCGGAGAATCATCTCTGTATGAGGAGTCTTACCGGTACCTCCGGCCGTGATGTTGCCCACACAGATAGTAGGGACTTCAGCTTTCTGTACCTTGTAAATCACGCCATTGTCGTACATGGCGTGTCTGAGTTTCAGAGAATAATAATATGGTGCTAGAATAAGGTTATCCAACATAACGTGCAAAGATAGCAATTTTCTTTACACTCCGTACACGTTCGCCGGTTCCGGAGAAGAATCTCCCCAAGTTTGCGCCACATATGTAAGAGTATCCCTCAGTTCCTGAGGGTCGGTGAGGGTCACGAGCTTCATCCTGGTCTCCTTGAAGTCCGGAAGTCCCTTGAAATAGCAGGACAGATGCCTGCGCATCTCGAACACTCCGCGGACAGGGCCCTTGAGGTTCAGCGACAGCTCCAGCTGCCTCTTCGCGAGCTCCACCCTTTCCCTGACTCCAAGCGGAGGGAGTTCCTCCCCCGTCGCCAGGTAATGCTTTATCTCCTTGAAAATCCAAGGATGGCCGAAGGATGCCCTTCCGACCATTATTCCGTCCACTCCGTACCTGTCGAATGCCTCCGCCGCCTTCTGCGCCGAGGTGATGTCGCCGTTACCTATAATAGGTATATGCATACGCGGATTGTTCTTGACCTCCCCTATCAGGGTCCAGTCAGCTTCCCCCTTATACATCTGGCAGCGCGTCCTTCCGTGTATCGTCAGGGCCTTGATGCCCGTGTCCTGCAGGCGCTCGGCGAGTTCCACGATGATCTTCGAGTTCTCGTCCCAGCCCAGGCGCGTCTTCACCGTCACCGGCTTCTTCACGGCGTCCACGATCATCTTCGTGATCATCACCATCTTGTCCGGCTCACGCATCATACCCGAGCCGGCACCGCGTCCGGCAATCTTGCTCACCGGGCATCCGAAGTTGATGTCTATAACGTCGCAGCCGTGGCCTCCGGCAATTTCCGCGGCATTGTCGGCCATCTTCGCAGCCTCCACCATCGCCTCCGGATTGTTGCCGTAGATCTGGATCGCCACCGGAGACTCCTCCTCCGATGTCTTCATCTTGTCGATGGCCTTCACCGCATCGCGGATGAGGCCGTCCGACGGAATGAACTCGGTATAGACCATATCGGCCCCCTGCTCCCTGCAGAGAATTCTGAAAGAAGCGTCGGTCACGTCCTCCATCGGTGCGAGGAGGACTGGTTTTTCACCGAGGTCGATATCGCCTATTACCATATAATTATACTGTCAAATAACTTTTAGTCCTCCTTGAGGATGTTGTTCTGAGCCTCAACGGAAGCCTCGTGGATTGCGTTGAACACTTCGGAAATGAACTTCTCCGAAAGTCCTGCCTTGGCACCGCTCTCGATAGCCTTTGCGAGAAGGCTCTCCCAGCGGGATGTCTGAAGGATGGCCACATTGTTCTTCTTCTTGTACTCACCGATCTTCTTGCTGATTTCCATACGGGACTTCAGGGTGTAGATGAGGTTCTCGTCGATGATGTCGATCTGGGCGCGGAGATGGTCGATCTGCTTCTGGTACTCCTCTGCTGCGCTCTCCTTCTCACGGATGCGGAGGCTCTCGAGAAGAGTCTGGAGGTCGCAAGGCTTGAGCTGCTGCTTTGCATCTGAAAGCGCAACGTCAGGATTGCAGTGGCTCTCGATCATAAGACCCTCGAGACCGAGGTCCATTGACCTCTGTGAGATTTCCTTGAGATATGCACGGCTTCCGCCCATATGGCTCGGATCCGCGAAGAATGGAAGCTCAGGGTAGCGGCTGCGGAGCTCGATTGCGATCTGCCAGCCCGGTGCGTTGCGGTACTCCTGCTTCTCTGCGGTGGAGAATCCGCGGTGGATGACACCGAGTTTCTTCACGCCTGCGAGATTGAGGCGCTCGAGTGCACCGATCCAGAGGTCGATGTCAGGATTCACAGGGTTCTTGACGAGGACAGGGATGTCCGTTCCCTTGAGGGCGTCGGCAATCTCCTGCATAAGGAATGGATTCGCGGTAGTACGCGCGCCGATCCATACCATATCAAGACCGTACTTGATGCAGTCGAAGATGTGCTTTGCGTTCGCAACCTCAGTACATACTGCCATACCGGTCTCCTTCTTCACTTTCTGGAGCCAGGCGAGGCCGTCGGTTCCGATTCCCTCGAAGTTTCCAGGGTGGGTTCTAGGCTTCCAGATACCTGCGCGATATACATTGATGCCGAAAGCGCGGAGTCCGCGCGCTGTTTCAAGTACCTGTTCCTCTGTCTCTGCAGAGCAAGGACCTGCGATTACGTAAGGCTTCGGATCTTCAGTGAAGAGTCCCCATTCCTTAACCGGGATAAGTTCGAGTGGTTTTGCCATAATATGTCGTGTTTATTATTATCTGATTTTCCAGGGTGTTACCTGATAATTTTCTTGATTCTGTTGGCCTCGTTTATAAGGTCGCGGATCTTGTCTTCATCGTAGCTGTCGATTGCCTTGCGGAAATCCTTCATCTTGTCGATGTAGGTATCCATCACGCGGAGAATGTTCTCGCGGTTCTGGCTGAGAATCGGCACCCACATATCCGCATTTGACTTCGCGAGTCGCACGGTTGAAGAGAAACCTCCTGATGCAAGGTCAAAGATATGCTTTTCGTCGCGTTCTTTGTCCAGTACCGTCAGCGCAAGGGCAAAAGATGTGATATGCGAGATGTGTGACACATACGCCGTATGCACGTCGTGATTGTCCGCATTCATATAGATCGGGCGCATATTCAGGGCATCGTAAAGTTCCTCCACCATATGCACTGCCTTCGGGTCGCTCTCCTCCGTATTCGCGAAGATGCAGGCCCTTCCGTCGAAGAGGTTTGGCATCGCAGCCCACGGTCCGCTGTACTCGGTTCCGGCCATCGGATGGGTTGAGACATAGCGTGAGCGCATTGGATGATAGTGTACGCTTCTGACGATCTGTCCCTTTGTGGAGCAGGTGTCGATCACTATCTTCTTTCCTCCGTCAGGATTCTCCTGGAAGCGGTCAAGTATCTGCGGGAGCATCTTCGTCGCCGCACCCACCGGCACTGCTATCACCACGATGTCCGCACGGTCCGCAGCCTCCTCAAGGCTGACGATTTCGTCCGCGAGACCTATCTTTTCAGCGGCTGACGCATTCACGGCATCGGCCTCCACGCCGAGCACCTGCGTAGCGAAGCCCCTTCTCTTGAGGTCTATTGCCATTGAGCCTCCGATGAGACCCATTCCTATGATTCCAACAATCATCTTTTCTATGAAATTATAATTCTTCTATCAGCTTCCTTGAAGCGACGAGCACTTCCGGCTTCGCGCAAAGTGAAATTCTGATATAGTTCTCTCCATTCTTTCCGAAGATGAATCCCGGAGTGATGAACACTCCTTTATTGTATAATATCTTGTCCGAAATTCTTTCTCCGAGGCACTTCTTTTCATCCGTACCCTTCAGAAGAGGATTATCCGCGCTTACCTTTCCCCAGAGGAAGAGTCCTGCCGAATTCTTGTCGTACTTCGCTCCTATCACGTCGAAGATCTTTCCGGCCTCAACCCTTCTGCGGCGATATTCGTCATTCAGGGCCTTGAACCACTCCGGTCCCTGACCGAGAGCCGCAACGGCTGCCTCCTGAAGGGGCTTGAACATTCCTGAGTCCATCTGGCTCTTCACCTTGAGCACCTCAGAGATGATTTCCTTGCTGCCTCCGACCATTCCGATTCGCCAGCCCGACATATTGTGGGCCTTGCTGAGCGAGTTGAGTTCCAGACAGCATTCCTTAGCACCTTCCGCCGCAAGAATTGAGAGCGGCTTATCGTTCAGGATGAAGCTGTACGGGTTGTCATTCACGATGAGGATTCCGTGCCTGCGCCCGAAATCTACGATTTTCTGGTAGAGTTCCTTGGTCGCAGAGGCTCCGGTAGGCATATGAGGATAGTTCGTCCACATAATCTTCACTCCGCTGAGGTCCATCTTTTCGAGAGCCTCGAAGTCCGGCTGCCATCCGTTTGAATCGAGGAGGTCGTATTTGATGATCTCTGCCTCAACCATCTTGGATGCAGAAGTGTATGTAGGATATCCCGGATCCGGAACGAGGACCTTGTCGCCCTTGTCAAGGAAAGCGAGGGATATCAGAAGGATACCCTCCTTTGACCCTACGAGCGGCTGAATCTCTCCGTTCGGATCGAGATCCACTCCGTAATATCTCTTGTACCAGTCGGAAAAAGCCTTCCTGAGGGCAGGTGTTCCGATATAGCTCTGATATGCGTGGTTGCCAGGCTGTGACGCTGATTCTTTGAGGGCCTCGACGGCCTCCACCGGAGGGAATCCATCCGGAGCACCGATGCCGAGGTTGATCACCTTCTGCTCGCCGCGGGAAAGACGCTCAGCATTCATCGCGTCAATCTCCTTCAGCTTGCGGGAGAAGTAATATTCCTGGACTGATTCAGTCCTATGTGCGGGTTTTATTATCATTTACTTTGTGCTTTGTCCAAACTAACTAACACGATTACCAAATAATCTGCCAATTATACTGCAAATTATATTGCCAATTATATTGCCAATTATACTGCGGCAACATACTCTCCGAGGATGTTCAGGTCCTTCATCAGAGGCTTGATTGCCGTGAGGGCCTGCTGGTATCTCTCGTAATCATCGAAGCGGATGTCCGCATAGAAGAAGTACTGCCACTGCTGTCCTGGTATAGGGAGAGACTGGATTCTGGTCAGGTTCATCTCATAGAACGAGAGAATCGTCAGGATGTGCGCCAGGGCACCCGGAGCGTGAGGCAGAGTGAAACAGAGCGACGCTTTGTTCACCTTCTCCTTGTCAATTTCTATCGAGTCATCCATAATCAGGAATCTCGTATAGTTGACATTGTAGGTCTCGATCTCAGCCGCCAGGATTTCCAGTCCGTTCTGCTCAGCAGAGAGCTTGGAAGCTACGGCTCCCACACCCATCAGTCCAGCAGAGGCGATATCAGTCGCACTTTTCGCAGTATCCTCGCTTTCTACCAGGTTGATCCAAGGAGCATTCGTCTCGAAGAACTTTCGGGTCTGGTTGATCGCCATAAAGTGAGTCCTCACCTCCCTGATGTCTTCAATCTTTTGTCCCGGCATCGCCATCAGGTTCTGATGGATATGCAGGAAAACTTCACCCTTGACCTTCTTTCCGTTCTTCCTGAGCAACTCGAGGTTCTGCACGAGTCCGCCCGATGACGTGTTCTCCACGGCCATCACGGCAGCATCAGCCTCCCCTTTCTCCATTGCCTCATACAGTCCGCCGAAGGTCGCACATTCGACTATCTGAGGGTACTGGCCCTCTCTCTCATTGTAGAACCTTCTCGCAGCCTCCTCGTGGAAGCATCCTTTGAATCCCTGTATTGCTACTTTCTTCATAAAATAAAAAAAGACCGTCCAGTTTTCCGGACAGCCTGCTACTTTTCATCGTATTCTGGATTATACGTACGTCCGGTTATCTATCGCCTTTCAAGGTAATAGAAGTAAAAGTAAGAACCTACGTAAAATCGATTATTCGTCATAACGGCACAAAGATATGAAAGTTTTTTAATAATTCACCATTTTCCAAAACAAATCTCCACCCTCCCCCGCAAAATCAGCTTTCCCGACGCCTCTTTCCCCTACTACCGTCTCGCCAAGAAGGGGAAAAGGCAAAAATGAGAGAAAAGAAAAAAGCCGGCCAGGAAGGTCGGCTTTAGACTTATATTATCAGCAGGTTTATGCCTGGAGATATGCGTTGATTGCTGTTGCTGCGAAAGCTGCTACGATAAGGAATGCAACTACGTAGCCGATGACCTTGAGTCTCTTCATCCAGGTCTGTCCGCTCCAGCCCACTGTCTGGAACATTGACCAGAAACCGTGGCAAAGGTGAAGACCTACTGCTACGAACCAGATAAGGTAGAGCACGAGGTTTACAGGATTGCCGAATACGGTTGTAAGGAGAAGGTATGGGTTGTCCTCATATGTTCCTACACCGAAAAGCTCAGGAAGCTGCATCTTAGCCCAGAAGTGTGTAAGGTGGAAGAAGATGAATCCGAGGATTACGATACCAAGGACGAACATATTCTTTGCAGACCAAGAATCAGCAGCGGCACGGCTTGACACCTCATATCTCTTCATACCGCCACGAGCCTTGATGTTCTCATATGTAAGGAGAAGACCAAATACGATATGTACGAGGAATCCAAGTGCAAGGACCGGAACCATTATGGAAATAACAGGTGTTGACATGAAGTCGCAGCCGAGTTTGAAAAGGCCGTCTCCTGCAGAGAAGAGCTTGTCGTCAGCAGCAACTACACCGAACTTGCCTGTAAATGTGTCAATAACGGAGAAGAAGTTGATGGTAGCGTGAAGGAGCAGGAAAAATACAAGGAATGCTCCGCTGACTGCCTGAATGAACTTCTTTACGATTGAGTAAGATAATGCGTTTGCCATGGTATAGGTAAAATTGTTTAAATCCGATTAAATCCAATTTGAATCATCGTCTGCAAAGATATATTCTTTTTTGCAAGTTTCACATTATTTCGATACTTTTGTTTTTCAATAAAAATACAGAAAATCCAATTCCAACTATGTATAAAAGGGTTTTGTTAAAGCTCAGTGGCGAAAGCCTCGGAGGCCCTGCAGGCAAAGGACTTGACACAGCCAGCCTTCAGGCATATGCCGAAGAAATCGCCTCAGCAGCAAAAGCAGGTCTTCAGATAGCGATCGTAAATGGCGGAGGAAATATTTTCCGCGGTCTTCAGGGTGTTGGAAAAGGCTTCGACAGAGTCGATGGCGACAAGATGGGTATGCTTGCGACCGTAATCAATTCTCTCGCCCTCTCAATGTTCATCAAGGAGCAGGGTGTAGAGGCCCAGGTCTTCACCGCCACACCTATGGAGCCAGTCGCAAAGTACTATATGCGCGATGACGCTGTCAAGGTTATGGAAAACGGAGGCGTAGCCCTCATCTCCGGAGGCACCGGCAACCCTTTCTTCACCACGGACTCAGGAGCAGCGCTCCGTGCCCTCGAAGTTGGAGCAGACGCCCTCCTCAAGGGCACCAGAGTTGACGGAGTCTATACCGCCGATCCGGAGAAAGACCCATCAGCAAAGAAATACGACGAGCTCACCTTCGAGAAGGCCATCTCAGACCACCTCAAGGTGATGGACCAGACGGCTTTCGCCCTCTGCAGCGAAGGCAATATGCCGATCATCGTCTTTGATATGAACCAGAAGGGCAACCTCACCAAACTCCTCAAAGGAGAGAAAGTTGGAACTTTAGTTCACGTATAATCGTATAACGAGAAAGAAATCATTTAGAACAGAATATTATGGTACCACAGATCAAGGAACTCATTGATGCAGCTGAAGTCAAGATGAAAGAAGCTGTTTCCTATCTCGAGGAAGACCTCAAGACCTACCGTGTCGGCAAGGCTAATCCTAACGTCCTCGCCAAGGTAATGGTTGACTACTATGGTTCACTTACCCCTATACAGCAGGTCGCAGCAGTAACAACTCCTGACGCAAAGACAATCGCAGTCCAGCCTTGGGAGAAGAAGATGATTCCTCTCATCGAGAAGGCAATCATCGACGCAAACGTCGGACTCACTCCGTCAAACAACGGCGAGACCATCCGCTGCGCAGTTCCGCCTCTTACCGAGGAAAGAAGAAAGGAACTCCAGAAGAAGTGCAAGGCTGCCGGTGAGAACGCCAAGGTAAGCGTCCGCAACGCACGCCGCGATGCACTCGAGGCTGCCAAGAAGAAGGTAAAGGCCGACTCCCTCCCTGAGGATACTACCAAGGAGGCAGAAGACGAGATGCAGAAGATTACTGACAAGAACGTCAAGTTAATCGACGAGCTCGTAGCAGCAAAGGACAAGGAAATCATGACCGTCTAGTCACTCCCTTCCAACAATACAGAAACCCGCTGAAATTCAGCGGGTTTTCTTTTTCCCAGGATTGTTAATCCATCAGAACAGGCCGTGCAGGTTATGTTTGGTGAGGATGCCAAGATGAAGGTAATTGTCCTTGGTCTCCGGCCTGCGGTCTCCCTGAATGAAGTTGGCAAGAGATATCACGCTGTTCTTGGCCTGAAGAGGAATACCTCTGGTAATGATGGCGGACACATTGCCGTCTCTCAGCGCCTTCAAGTTACGGCGGGTATCATCATAGCCTAGTACGAAGAGATTCTTCTTGGGATGCTTTCTAAGATACTCGTCAAACTGGTATGCACGCGTGTTGGTGACGATGGCGCTTCGCACCTCGGGATGCTCCGCAAAGAAAGCGTCCAGCGTTTTCTCGCGGACAGCCTCGTTCTCGGTATCTATTTCAACCGAGTAAGTGGTGATTCCCGGACAGTGCTCTGAAAAGTAGTCAAAGATGGCTTGCCGCCTGTCCACTGTGGTATCGGCAAACGAAGGCTCAATCTGACTTAGGGCCACAAGGAGGACAGTGCCCTCCTGCTGAACCAAAGACGTAACGTGGGCGCCCAGGATGCCGCTTTGATAAAAATCGGTACCATAGAAGGCAACATCTCCGTCGTTACCGATCTTTCTGTCTATATAAACGAAAGGAATGTTCATCTCCCTCAAACGCTCCACGAACGGGAGGGAGAGGTCATCGAAGACCGGGCCAAGGATAACGCCGTTGCAACCCTCAGCCAGGGTTTCATCAACAGCCTTTTTGAAGCTCTTTCTGGAAGTGTAATCGTACCTGTGGAACCTTACCTCAACTCCAAGAGGCGCAACCTCGGCCGCGCCCTCCATCAGTCCGTCGTTATTGGAATCCCAGTATGTACCTTCCTCAAATTCTGGCACAATGCAGGCGATTATCCTCTTGGACCTCTGCGCCATGCTCCTTGCGTACATATTGGGAGCATAACCGAGCTCCTCCACAGCCCTGAGGACTTTATCCCGGGTGGCTTCGGAAAACCTTCCCCTATTATGCAACACGCGGTCCACAGTTCCCTGAGACACGCCCGCAGCACGAGCCAGGTCATATACGGTTACGCTCTCTTTTTCTTTCATATCATTTTCTTATGAATGCCGGCAACGACACTTTGTAAATATAAGGCGGCAGGTCCGTCTTCTTGGGATTGTTGTTGGCATTGACGTACATCCAGCCATCCCTTATGACGATATCCTCGATTTCAAATTCAATCTGGTCCTGAAGCTCATATCTTGCGGCAATCTTTCCGGTGTCCGTATCATAGACACGGATCCTTGACGGACGGGTAGGGTCCTTCTTTCCTATTCCGTATCCGTAGAAGATCTTTCCATCGTGAATGCATCCCGCCTGGGTAAACCAGACCTCATACGGGAATACCACCTGCGCAAGGATGTCCTTGCCGCTCAGATACACGTCCTTACCCTCTGAAAGCTTCGGAATGCGGAACTTGGTGGCAATATACTCGTTGTCCTTCGGATCCTTCGTAACCTTGGCAACGGTTCTCTGCTTGGCCGAGAACACCCACAGATAGCCTCTTTCCTTATCAACGAGCCAGCTGGGAGCGCCGAATATCGGCTTATAACCAAAGTCCTTCCAATTGCTTCCGTCCAGATGGATGGTCTGGGCAATCTCCGATGAGAAAGTCTTACCCTTCCTGGTAATGCTCTCAACAAAGCAGAGCCACTCTATATCGACTCCCACTTTGCCTACTGAGACATACATCAGCGGAAAGGATGCGCCCTTTTTCTTTTCAACTCCGAACTCGACGTTGTTGGCGTGGTTATCCGGCATGCTGGAAGCAAGCGCAAATGATGCCAGCGGCTCAAGGGTCTTCTTCCTGAAATCGTACACATTCACGTTTCCGCCGTCCTCCACGGAGAAAATGTATTTTCCATACATCTCCAATCCCTGCTGAGGGCCGCGCCGGCCGCGCTTCTCAAAGAAGATGCTGCAATCCACATTCTGCTCTGGAGCTCCGAGCTCAGGATACAGAAAATCGGTCAGATAATGATTATCCGCTTTCTGCGCCAACGCGGGCGTAGAAATGGCAAGTGCAACTGTTAATATCCAGGATTTTCTATTCATCATAACAAATTTACTATAAACACTCTTTTTTTCAAAAATAGGGCGGAAACAGCACTCCTCGCCTCCGCCCTTTCACAAGAATAATTGGTTGTTAATGTCGAAGACTAATATCCCGGATTCTGTTCAAGATTCTTATTGATCAGGATATCCTTGTTAGGAATCGGGAAGAGTTCAACCTTGGAATCGTACTTATGTACGCCGTATTTTTCAATAAGGCCCTTGTCATACATCACAGAGAAGTCTGCAAATCCGTCCTCGTCAAGAGAAGGAGTCTCCGGCCAGAACCAGTTACCGTTCTTGACATATTTTGTAAGGCCCTGCTTATTAAGTAAGCCATAGTAATGGATGCTGTAGGCCTTCTCAAGCAGGCCCCATCTCTTTAGGTCAAAGTAGCGGAGTCCCTCCCAGGCAAATTCAACTCTTCTTTCACGTCTGATAATCTTGCGGAGGGCTGCCTGGTCTGTTACATCCACGGCAGGGTATTTGGTCACTTCAGTTTTCTTCACTCCGTATGCACGCGCACGGACTTCGTTGACCGCATCCAGAACTGAGGCGTCGGTTTTTCCGAGTTCGTTCATGGACTCAGCGTACATCAGAAGTACATCGGCATAACGGATGATGATCTGAGGGTTTTCGTTGTAGAGGCCGTCTCTCCATTCAGGCTGCGCGCCCTTTCTGAGGCAGCAGCCGTTATATGCGGCATATACGTCGTTTGCCTTCGTATCCTTGTTCTTCACTTCCTTTCCCGCATGGTCGTCATAGACTTTCAGGGCTGAAGTATGAGGATTGTAAACCACTCCGTAGATTTCAGTTCCGGGAGCAACAAAAGTCTCGTTGCATCGAGGATCCCTGTTTGCGTACGGATCATGAGGGTCGAAAAGCGGAGACTCATCGATTGTCTTTCCGTCCGTGCACTCATAAGCGGCCAGGAGATCCCATGAAGGCTGGGCCGTTGCGGTACCGCCGGCGGTTCTCGGGATGAAAGCCTTCATGCTCTGTGTCTGCTCATAGGCGTATGAGTTTGCAAGGCTGAAAATCACCTCGCTGTTATAGCTCTTGTCACGGAATAATCCGCCGTATGAAGGATAGAGCGAGTACTCCTTGAGGTCCATCACGTCCTTGCACCTGGCAGCGCACTCGGCATAGTCTCCGCATCTGATGGCGAATCTTGCCTTGAGAGCGAGGGCCGCACCCTTGGTCACCCTGTATGTGCCACGGTTGTTGTTCACCACCGGAAGGCCGGCGATTGCCTCGTCAAAATCCTTATAAACCTGTTCCTTGATGACGTCCTTGTCAGTTCTTCCCATCTTGAAGGACTCGTCAGTGGTGATGGTCTTAAGGTAGAACGGAGCGTCGCCCCAGCAGTTGACAAGCCTGCCGTAAAAATAAGCCCTGAAGAAGAGGGCCTCGGCCCTGAGACTTGCCAGGGACGGATCGTTCAGACGGTCAATTGACTCGATTACCCTGATACAGCGGCTGATTGCCTTGTATGTATTGGCCCACATATTGGAATATGTGTCGAGGGCGGATGTGGTGGAGCCGTTGCACATTTCGTAAACATAGTCACGCTGCGCCCAGTCGTCCGTTCTTCTGTCAGTCCAGTAGTCCGTCTCGACAGGATAGAAAGCTTTCCTGTACATCTCGTTGAGAGACATTGTTATCTCGTCCGCATTGGAATACCAGTTCTCACTTGATGCAGAAGAAAGAGGATTGAGGTCCAGATCGTTGCAGGACTGAGCCACACCCAGGCCAAGGATCAACAATGATATATATATAATCTTATTTTTCATGGTCATTAGAATTTAATATCAAAGCCAACCGTATATGCCCTTGAGATGTATGAACCCGTGCTCTGCTCAGGATCCCATCCCTTCAGGTAGTTGTTTATACATATAGGGTCCTCGATATTCAGATACATGCGGAGGCCCTTGACGCCATACTTTTTGATTACCGAAGACGGAACGGTGTAACCGAGGTTGATGTTCTTAACCCTGAAATACGAGCCGTCGATGAGCCAGTAATCTGACATCTGGTAGTTGTTCTTTTCTGCGGAAGTATAGCAAAGCCTTGGATACCTGGCCGCAGCATTCTGCTCGTCCGTGTTGTAAACGCTCCAGTAATTCCTGCTGCCGTCCGAATTGAGAAGGACAGCCGGCGCACTGAGCCACTGAGAAACGAACGGACGCACCATGCTCTCGGAAAGAAGTGACTTCTTCTTGCCGACTCCGTTCATAAGGACAGACAGGCTGAAGCCCTTCCAGCCCACATTGATATATCCGCCATAGAGGAAGTGAGGAAGCGAGCTGCCAAGGATTACCTTGTCGTAGTCTGCGCTGATCTTTCCGTCTGCGGCGCCGTCAGTACCGCTGATATCCTTGTACTGGAGGTCGCCAGGGCCAAGGGTAGAGATAAGCTGCTTAGGACCGCTGGCAAGCTGTTCATCCGTGAGAACGATGCCGTTGCACCTGTAGCCGTACCATGAGTTGTACTCTTCGCCTTCGCGGATAATCTTGTCTCCGAAGAAGGTGGTGCCCTTAAGGTCACCCATCACTGACTTGGAATCGGAAAGATTGAATCCCACTCCGTAGGTGAAATCACCGGCCTTGTCGTGCCAGTCCACCTTGATTTCCCAACCGTTAGTATGCATTGTTCCGGCATTTACGGTAGGGCTCTCGAAGCCTGTGAAAGCAGGAATCTGCACGTCAAGGAGCATATCCTTTGTTTCCTTATAGAAGTAATCTCCGGAGAGCGCGAGTCTGTTGTCGAGGAAGCTTACATCCGCACCAAGGTCGTATGTCCAGGTTGTCTCCCAGGTTATGTCCTCAACAGCCGCAGCCTCCTGAGCCGCCGCCATCTGAGACGTGACATTGCTTCCCGTGCCGTCAAACATTACGGACTTGTGGAAGTTCACGCTTGACTGATACGGATAGTTACCGATTCTCTCGTTTCCGAGAGTTCCGAGCGAAGCCCTGAGTTTGAGATAAGTCAGGGACTCGACATTCTGCATAAACTTTTCGTTAGACACTACCCAGCCAAGGGATACTGAAGGGAATACGCCCCAGCGGTATTTCTTTGCAAAGCGGCTGGAGCCGTCTGTACGGATGTTGGCCTGCACATAGTAACGGCTGAGATAGTTGTACATAAGCCTTCCGAAGAATGAACGGTAGGCGTTCTGGTAAGCGTCTCCGCCAGTAGCCAGGTTATCCTTGTTGGCAAGGTCCATATAAGGGAAACTTGAGATTGCCATTCCGTTGGTCACCACTGACAGAGCCTCGTGGGTATATGAATACTGCTCGTATCCGGCCATGAGGTTGATGTTGTGGGCATCGGCAATTCTGGTCTCGTAATTGGCAACTGTCTGGAACTCGAATGAGTATGAATCGTTACGTTTCTCCGTAAGGTCGGTGGTCTGGTGATTTACCACATATCCAAGCACTACGGCCGCATCGTTGTAATCATAGTAAGGCACCGCCTTGTTGAAGATCTTCTGTTTTGTGATTGCATAGGTCGGTGTGAAGCTTGCCGTGATATCCAGGTTGTCCAGAATCTTGTATCTGAGGGCCAGCTTACCGGTGAGATAGGCCTGCTGGTTCTTGTCATATCCGCCTTCCCTGAGGATTGCAAGCATGTTGGATCCGGCCTTTCCCGGAGCAATCCTTCCGTCAGGATATTCTCCGAGATATACAGACGGGTACATATTGGCCGCGGAGATTGGATTTGAGGTGGGATCGTTCTTGATTGAGTATTTTACAGAGAAATCAGCATCTGCAGAGAGCCTCTTGTTGAGTTTGATAGTGTTTCTCACCCTTGCCATCATCCTCTCGTAATTCGAGTGGTCATAGAGGGCGTCGTTGTTCTCGTAGGTTGCGGAAATCCTGGTCTTTATGGCGTCGTTTCCGTATGCGAGGCTCAAGTTGTGTTTCTGCCTTCCCGATGTCTTGTGGATCAGCGCGTTCTTCCAGTTATAGTTAGGGTACTCCACCGGGTCCACGGCGCTGTTTGCCAGATAATTCTCGATGTAATCCTTCGGATAGGTCTGGTAGTCACCGCCCTCACCGTTTCCGGCATCGTTCCACTTGTACTCATTGAACATCGTCATATAGTTGACAGGATCGTTGAGATACTCGGCCCAGGTGGTGGCAGTGTTAAGCGTGTACTCAGCATTGTAATTGATGTGCAGGTCTCCCTCCTTGGCGTTCTTGGTGGTGATGAGGATAACGCCGGCAGCCGCCCTTGCTCCGTAGATTGAAGCGGATGCGGCATCCTTGAGGACCGTGATCTGCTCTACGTCGTCATTTGACACTTCATCGATACTTGACACGGCCATACCGTCCACAAGAATCAGAGGAGAAGATCCGTTGATGCTGGTCACGCCACGCACCTGCACGGATGCGCTGGCGCCAGGCATGCTGCTTGAGCGGGTCACCGCAAGTCCAGGGACCGAGCCCTGCAGGCTCTGGGACAACTGGGTGGTACTCTGGGATTCCAGCACCTTGCTGTCAATGACACCGACAGCTCCGGTCAGGTCCTTCTTCTTCACAGAGCCGTAACCGATGACTACCGATTCCTCAAGTTCGAGGGCATCATCCATCATCGTGACATTAAGGGACGCTTCTCCCTGATAAACAAGATTCGTAGTGGCGAATCCCATACAAGAAATCTCCAGGGCATCTCCTTTTGACGCCTCATCAAGTCTGAACTCTCCGTTCACATCGGACACGGCCCACTTGCCGGAAGTCTTGTCAAGAACCATGACACCCGGAAGGGTTACTCCGCCCTTGTCGGTGACACGGCCCTTGACCGGACTCTGCGCAAACAGAGGCATTCCGATCATAAGCGCGCATATTGCGCTGATAAAACTATGTTTCATTAGCATTTTGATAAATTACTGTTATTCACTCCCTAAAAACGTTTTGCGTTTGCGAACACGCACGACAAATTTAGCAATTCTCACCTCATTTGAAAAACAA
>JAILCZ010000039.1 GCA_024689985.1 Bacteroidales bacterium
GCCGATGGGGAAATATTCCTGGGACACGCCCCTGAAAGTGAACTGCCCCAGCGAGTTCTCGAATTCACGTGTGTGCCGTGTGGTAACAGACGTTACGGTCTCTACTCGCTCTGGGATGAGACCATACCAGCTCAATGCCCAATGAAGGGAAACATAAGAAGGACCATACAAGTGGTTGGCAATCAGACCCACGGACAGTTCCTTGCCGCTGATTTCCGGAGAGATCACATACAGCCCACGCTTCAAACGGACTAGCAGTCCCTTCTTTTCCAACATGGAGATATGCATATTGGGCGACTGATAATCCTTGTACAGGCTTTGCAGGACTTCTATGCCTATGGGCACGTTGCCTAAAGCCTTCAACTCCTTATAGGGAACTTGTTGCACCATAACAAGTGCAAATATAAGAATTATCGTACAGAAAATCTAATATTACTTTGTTTTCTATACGAAAAACTCTTATAACGGAGCGTCAAACGCAGTGAGCGGATAAGGGGGCAGCGCCCCCTCAAAGCGGAAAAGCAAAGAAAGCCAGTCGTAATGACTGGCTTTCTTGCTTTGTAGCGGGAGAAGGACTCGAACCTCCGGCCTCCGGGTTATGAGCCCGACGAGCTACCAACTGCTCTATCCCGCGATGTTGGGATTGCAAAGGTAGGGATATTTTTTAAAAATCCAAAAATTATTTCCGTTTTTATAACTTTTTAACGGATTTTCATTGGTAATTATTGATCCTGACGGTCGAGCTTGAAGACTGAATACTTAGCCACAGTACGGCTCTCACAGCCCTCCAGATAGGTTTTCAGCTTATCATTGATACGCTTGGTCTTGATAATGAGAACGCCTGAAGGTTTTTCTTCAATAAAGTAATCAATATTGAGCTTGAAGTCCTCAGGACGGGAGCCGAGATAGACGTCCATATTCTCAGGACGCATAAGATAGAGGATATTGACCTGACCTTCCGGAGAAAGCTCGCGGGCAACCTTGCAGACCTCACCGTAGCCTATCCAAGGATTGAGCTTCGGAGTGAGGAAACCGACGCAGAATATACCCATAAGAAGGGAGGCTGCGATTGATATGACAGTCTTCTGCCAGGACTTGTTCGAAAAGACAAGCCCTAGTGCGCCTCCGATGGCGAGGATGAGGCCGGCGATGAACACAAGCGGACAGAACATAAAGGCGTAATCGCTGAGGATGTCAGGCTTGACAATGGTGGCAGCCATAACGCCGAGTCCGAGCAACAGGACAAACGCTGACGGAACATAGAGGGCAAATCTGGTCCATCTGGTAAGGCCGTAAATCATCACGTGCGGATAGAATAGATACACCAGGAACGGCACAAGCGGAAGGAGGTAGATGGCGATCTTGCTGCTGAATGAACTGCAGAGAACGAAAGTGACTACGACGGTCGTGTGCCAGAGGCGTACGGCGCTGTTGCCGTGGCTGCGGGTGAAGAACATCGGCACGGTAAGGAGAGAGAAAGGCATCAGAACAGGCCAGATATTGACCATATAATACCATACGGGATGCTTGTGATGGAAGGCGTTGACTCCCCTGTCGATGGTCTGGTGAAAAAGCAGATTCTGGATATAATCCAGCCCCTCCTCCTGATACACGGAGGCGATCCAGATGAAGAACAGTATGGCTATCGTGATCCAGGTCCGCTTGCCTAGATACACCTTGAGGAGCTTAGGGTTGCGCTCGTGGATGAGGAAACCGAGAATGGCCACGATAGGCACGATGAAGCCGATAGGGCCCTTGCTGAACAGGGCGAGGAAAATCCAGACCGGCATCAGCCAATAATGCATCTCGTAGCGTCCTATACCCCTCATCGCCATATAGAAAGAATACAGGGCCAGAACCACGAACATACACATCATCATATCCATCCTGACGAAGATGGACATACCGAGGAACATTCCCGTAGTCGAAAGCATAAGTACCATTGCGGCACGGGAAAGCGGTGACGGCTTGACCTGCTGGGTATTGCAGAGCCAGCGGTCCATAAGGGCCACGATGACGAAAGAAGGAATAAGTGCCAGAAGACTCAGGAAAAAGATGCTGTGGTGTCCGAGAAGGACACGGAACATCATCATAAACCAAAAGAAAAGAGGCGGCTTATCCGCATATAGGATGCCGTGATTGTCGAAAGTGACGATTCTGTCCTCGCTCAGGGCCTCATCTATGATGGAGAGGTAGCGGAGCTCATTTGCATACGTGACATCCCTCAGCGCCATAATCGGGCACAGACAGACAAACACGAAGATGAACGTGCAGAGGACAGGATGCTGATTGAAGTAGCGGACTAATGCTTTCAAGCGAGGAATTCTAAGATGGCGTTGATGTCATCCTTGGCAAAGGCCTTCTGCTCACCGGAAGCAAGGTTCTTTATGTTGACCTGACCAGCCTGCATCTCAGTCTCACCGTTGATGGAGAGGAAAGGAATAGCCTTTCTGTCAGCATAATCAAACTGCTTCTTGAGTTTGGCAGAATCAGGATAAACCTCGACGGCCACACCTGCCTCACGAAGAGCTTTCGCGATAGGGAGCACATAGAGGAGCTCTGCAGAGCCCATATTTGCAAGGAGGATTTTAGTTGCTGAACGAAGGTCCTTAGGGAATTTGTCAAGACCCTTGAGGACATCGTAGATACGGTCTGCACCGAAAGAGATGCCGACGCCTGACATGTCAGGAAGGCCGAAGATACCGGTGAGGTTGTCGTAGCGACCACCTCCGCAGATACTTCCGATAGGGAAATCGAGAGCCTTGACCTCGAAAATCGCTCCAGTGTAATAATTGAGACCACGGGCGAGTGAAAGGTCAATCTCCACCTGAGTTTCAACGCCGGCCGCAGCGATGAATCCGAAGAGTTCCTCAAGTTCATCAAGACCCTTGAGACCAGTCTCGGAAACAAGGCCGGAAGCGCTTCCGCCATTCATAAGAGAACGCATTGAAGCAATCTTCTCGGCATTTGAGCCGGAAAGCTGAAGAATCTGTTCAATAACTGCAATGGCACCTTCCGTGAGGCCCTTCTCCTGCATCTCGGCCTTCACATTGTCGAGGCCGATCTTGTCGAGCTTGTCGATAGCCACGGTAATGTCGACGACCTTGTCCGGGAAGCCGCAGATCTCAGCGAATCCAGTGAGCACCTTGCGGTTGTTGATCTTCAGGAGGACATTCACGTCAAGAAGATGGAAGACCTTGTCCACGATCTGCACGAGTTCGAGCTCGTTCACCTGGCTCTTGCTGCCGATGACATCGACGTCGCACTGATAGAACTCGCGGTAACGGCCCTTCTGAGGGCGGTCAGCGCGCCATACAGGCTGGATCTGGAATCTCTTGTAAGGGAAAGAGATCTCATTCTGATGCTGTACGACATACCTCGCGAACGGGACCGTAAGGTCATAGCGAAGTCCCTTCTCGCAGACTTTCAGTGAAAGAGCCTTGCTGTTGTAATCAGACTCGGTACCTTCAACCTTGTAGTCATCGTAGTTGATCTTCGAGAAAGCGTCACCTGAATTGAGGATCCTGAAGAGAAGTTTGTCGCCCTCATCTCCGTACTTTCCAAGTAGGGTTGAAAGATTCTCCTGGGCAGGAGTCTCTATCTGCTGATATCCGTAAGTACGGAAAACACTCTTGATCGTATCGAAAATATAGTTGCGCTCGGCCATTTCCTGCTGACCGAAATCTCTTGTTCCCTTAGGTATTGACGGTTTCTGTGCCATTTACTTATATCAAAAAATGAAAATATAATTAGGAAGACAAAGGTAGTACATTTTTATATTTTAAGTAATTTTGTAAGGAATCAATTAAACGCAAACAATGAAAGAATTCGTCAGAACAACACTAGCTGTAATGGCCGGACTGTTTCTTATGGGAATAATCGGGATGTTCTTTTTCCTAACATTCCTGGGAGCCCTGACAATAGCCGGAACCCAGGCCAAGCCTATACCTAAACACGGAGTGCTCAGGATAGATATGGCCGACTTCATCCTCAGTGAGCAGTCAAGGCCGTCCGATATGCTCAGTTCCCTTCAGGGAGGAGTAACCGAGACCGTCGGCCTCTGGGACGCAGTCAATGCAATCAACAAGGCCTCCGAGGACCCTGCAATCGAATACATCTACCTCAAGACTGACGGAGCCCTCGCCGACAACGCAGGAGTGGAAGAGCTCAGGAAGGCCCTCTCCAACTTCCGTCTCAGCGGCAAGGCAGTCATCTCATACATCGAGAACCCTACGACCGGAACCTACTACCTCGCAACCGTTGCGGACAAAGTCTATATGACCGCAGCCCACGGCGGCAACGCAATGATCACCGGTATCAGCGGTCAGCTCATCTTCCTCAAGGACCTCCTCGACAAACTCGGAGTGAACGTCCAGCTCATCCGCCACGGCAAATACAAATCAGCCGGCGAGATGTTCGTCAAGAGCGAAGCCAGCCCTGCCAACCTCGAACAGAACAAGGCTATGGTCGAATCTCTGTGGAACAGCATCAGCGAAGAAATATGCAAGAGCCGCGAAATCAGCCGCGAGAGCCTCGACAGTATGATCGACAACCTCAGCCTCAACCTTCCTGAGGACTTCCTCGAGAACAAGCTTGTGGACGAGCTCCTCACCTTCGACCAGCTCAAGGAAAGACTCACCTCATTCGCCGTTGCCGAAAAATTCGACGACATAGATTTCATCCAGTTCGCCGACTACGTCAAGGCCGTCAAGGCAAACGACATCAAGGCCGCAGACAAGAGCATAGCGGTCATCTACGCAAACGGAGAAATCGTAGATGGCGAATATGACTATACGAACATCACAGGCAACTACTTCGCGGAGCAGATAGCGAAGGTGCGCGCAGATTCAACCGTCAAAGCCGTCGTCCTCCGCGTCAACTCCCCTGGAGGAAGCGTCCTCGCATCCGAGAAGATCAGAAACGAAATCGACCTCCTAAGGAAAGTCAAACCTGTAATCGCCTCATACGGTTCAGCCGCAGCATCAGGAGGATACTGGATATCAAATGGTTGCGACAAGATCTACACAGACGCTATGACACTCACGGGATCGATCGGAGTCTTCGGAATGATTCCTGACTTCAGCAAGACGGCCAAGAACCTTCTCCACGTCAACGTCACAGCAGTCAACTCACACGACCACAGCGATATGTTCGGGCTTATGCGTCCGTTCGACGCAGTGGAGACGGCATATATGCAGAGAAGCATCGAGGACATCTACTCTCGATTCGTAAACCTCGTTGCAGACGGAAGAAGCCTCGATCCTGAATTCGTGGACTCAATAGCACAGGGCCGCGTATGGACGGGTGCCGACGCCATCGGAATCAAGCTCGTCGATGAAATCGGAACCCTCGAAGACGCGATCCACTACGCAGCCGTAGCCGGAGGAGACGGAGAGCTGGATAACTGGAATATCGTCGGATATCCAAAGGAAATGACCGTAATGGGAAGCCTTATGGCAATGTTCGGCGAATTAGAGGAAGAAAAGACAATCCTCACCGACACACCGTTCGAGAACATCGGCACGGCAGTGATGGACTGGCAGAAGAGCTGGAAGAAGAACCAGCAGAACACAGTTTTCGCCAGAATGCCATACGAGATGGTAATAAAATAAAATTTTATAAAAGGATACTACTTCAGAAGGGAAATCCTGATGACCGACCTGGTTGAAGGACCAACCTTCAAAGAATCATCAATCCGCTGTCCCACAAGGGCGGCGGATTTTTCTTCGCCCTCACGCTGAAGTACCACGGCGCGGCGCTTGTCCTCAAGACTAAACTTAAGGTCCACGAAAAGGTCGCTGAGTTTCTTACGGCCACGCATTCCAAGAGGGACAAGCCAGTCTCCCTCACGCCATTCCCTGGCCTCGAAAGGATAGTCCAGCTTGGAAGCATCGGCAATCAGAACGCCCGCCGGCTGCTTTGGATTCATAATCTCAGACCACGGAAGGGTGGTGACGCTGAAACGGGTACCGCAGACTTCATACTCCCCGTCCCCGCAGACCATAATGCTCCGAGGCCCGTCATCTTCTCCGTCCTCGCAGAAAACGAGCGAAGACGAAGTCGTGTAGGCACGGCAGGCAGCGCCCGCAAACTGGCGCCCGGACACGGTTCCGCCCTCCCCTATCAGCCTGGTCATCGC
>JAILCZ010000042.1 GCA_024689985.1 Bacteroidales bacterium
ACGGAGCCACCGACGTAGCGATCACATCATCATTCACGATAAGCGTGACGATGGACCAGAATGTTTACTGTCCGTCGGCGAACAAAGGAAAAATAACGGTCACAGCTGCCGACGGCACTGCAGCGACTGTTTCCAAGGTCGTTGCGAACACTACCACGGTCAGCCTCACGGTGACAGGACTCGCGAACGAGACCACATACACGGTATCCTTCCCTTCAGGAACCATCAGCGGATACGACAGCAACCTGGCTGATGCCATCTCATTCAGCTTCACGACCGAAGAAGGCGAAGAGGAAGAGACTGAAGCCACGCCTGTGGACGACGGAAACACAGCCTGGACTATGATGAAGAAACTCGGTCTGGGATGGAACCTCGGAAACCAGATGGATGCATTCTACAACGGAGTCGCAAACGAAACCATATGGGGCAACCCGAAGGCAACCCAGGCCCTCTTCACGAAGCTCAAGAGCTACGGATTCAGTTCAGTCAGAATTCCTATTACCTGGCTCGGACATATCGGAGAGGCTCCGGATTATACGCTCGAGACTGAATGGCTTGAAAGAGTAGCGGAAATTGTCGGCTATGCAAAGACCGCCGGCCTCAACGCTATCATCAATACCCATCACGACGAGTGCAACAACGATGGTCACTGGCTGGATGTGGCTTCGGCCGCAAAGAGCGCGACCAAGAAGGCTGAAATCCAGAATCAGCTCGTGAAGATGTGGACACAGATAGCCAACCGCTTCAAAGATGAAGGTGACTGGCTCATCTTCGAGCCTTTCAACGAGCTTCAGGACGGTGGCTGGGGATGGTCAACGGAATTCCTGGCGAACCCGACAGCCCAGACCGACGTAATCAATGAGTGGAACCAGGCATTCGTGGACGCTGTCCGCGCAACAGGAGGCAACAACTCCACAAGATGGCTCGGAATCGCAGGATATGCCGCAAGTTCCACACTCACAGTCCAGTACATAGAAGTTCCTGAGGACAATTACGTGATGGTGGGCTTCCACTGCTACGACCCGTCTGACTTCTGCCAGAAGAACACCTACCAGCAGTGGGGTCACACGGCAAAGACAAGCAAGGCTCCTACCGGAGAAAGCGAGCTCAGGATGATGCTCAGTCGCTACTACACGAAATTCGTCTCAAAGGGCATTCCTGTATATATGGGAGAATTCGGAGCGGTTGAAAAGACGAACGAAGATTACCGCGCATACTATCTGGAATATATGACCAAGGCCGCCAGGACATTCGGCATACCTGCATTCTTCTGGGACAACGGTGTGACCGGTTCAACGACGGGCGAAAGCTTCGGCCTTGTCAACCACGGCACCGGAGAATACATCGGAGCAGGCTCCACGATGGTTCCGGTAATGGTCAAGGGAATGACAAATACGGATTCGAATTATACACTTGAAACAGTTTACAACAATGCGCCGTAGTTACTTACTTCTAGCAACCACTATTATGCTTGCATCTTGCAGCCCAAAGGCAGCAGAGGATTTCAGTACGGCAGGAAGACTTGCCAAGGCTACTGAGACCGGAAAATATATGTACGCACATCAGGACGACCTCAACTACGGTCACACCTGGTATCTTGAGGAAGGCCGCTCGGACGTCAGGGATGTCTGCGGAAAATACCCTGCCATCATCGGCTTCGATATGGGAAGGATCGAGCTCGGAGACTCCCTCAGCCTCGACAAGGTGCCTTTCGACTACATCGTCAAGGTAGCCAATTCACATATTGCCAACGGAGGCATCGTCACATTCTCCTGGCATCCGCGCAATCCGCTCACGGGCGGAGATGCCTGGGACGTATCTTCAACCGAAGTGGTGAAGTCAATCATTCCTGGCGGGCAGAAGCACGAAGTCTTTATGAACTGGCTCAAGAAAGCTGCGGACCTGCTCGAGAGCGTGAACGGAGGCAACGGTATCATCTTCCGTCCTTGGCACGAGAACTATGGCAACTGGTTCTGGTGGGGCGGCAAGCTCTGCACTGACGAAGAATATCAGTCCCTCTGGGATATGACATACGACTATATGGTGAACGAGCGTGGTCTTACAGGGCTCCTCTGGGCATTCTCTCCTAACGCCGACGTGGACAAGGAAGGATATATGTCACGCTATCCTGGCGACGAGATCATCGACCTGTTCGGACTGGACGCATACCAGTACGGCAGCGCAGAAGACTTCAAAGCCCTGCTCAAAGACAGGCTCGCCTATGTGAAGGAACTCGCCCAGGAGCACGAAAAGCTCTATGCTCTCACGGAGACCGGACACGAAGGCATTCCTGAGGAGAAGTGGTGGACGGAAGTGCTTGATTCAGCCATCAAAGATACCGGAATCAGCTACGTCCTTACCTGGAGAAATGCCTGCGATATGCCAGGCCATTTCTACGGACCTTTCCCGGGAGCAGCCTGCGAAGAGGACTTCAAGGCCTTCGAAGCGCTTGACAACACCTTATTTCTTGATGATATAAACAAACGATAATATGAATTTTGAAGAAAAACTCAATTGGTTGAAGCAGGAGCACGAGAAGCTCCTGAGCAGGAAGAACGAACCCGTATATGTGAACGGAGTATATGAAAGATACAAATACCCTATTCTCACGGGTGAGCATTCCCCTCTTTTCTGGAGATACGACCTTGACGAGAAGACCAACCCATACCTCGAAGAGAGGTTCGGTATCCACGCCGCCTTCAACAGTGGCGCCATCAAATGGGGTGACAAATATGTGCTCGTAGTCAGAGTAGAGGCAGCAGACCGCAAATCCTTCTTTGCTGTTGCAGAGAGTCCCAACGGAGTGGACAACTTCCGCTTCTGGGACAGGCCCATAACCATGCCTGAATATGGCGAGCCTGCCACGAATGTCTACGATATGCGCCTCACGCGCCACGAAGACGGCTGGATTTACGGTCTCTTCTGCGTGGAACGCAAGGACCACGAAAACGAAGGCGACCTTTCTGCGGCTACGGCAGCCTGCGGAATCGCCAGGACAAAGGACCTCAAGACCTGGGAAAGACTTCCTGACCTCAAGAGCAGGAGCCAGCAGAGAAACGTTGTCCTCCATCCGGAATTCGTTGACGGCAAATATGCCTTCTACACCCGCCCTCAGGACGGATTCATCGACACAGGAAAGGGTGGCGGAATCGGCTGGGCCCTCGTGGATGACATCACCAATGCAGAAGTAAAGGATGAGAAGATCATCAGCGCACGCAACTATCATACGATTACCGAAGTGAAGAACGGAGAAGGACCTCACCCGATCAAGACGGCGAAGGGATGGCTCCACCTCGCTCACGGAGTACGCGGCTGCGCTTCAGGCCTCCGCTATGTGCTCTATATGTATATGACGGCCCTCGAGGATCCTACGAAGGTAATCGCGGCTCCTGCCGGCTTCTTCATCGCTCCTGACGGAGAGGAATTCATCGGAGACGTTATGAACGTGGCATTCTCAAACGGCTGGATAGCTGACGAGGACGGAAAGGTCTTCATCTACTACGCATCATCGGACACACGTATGCACGTTGCCACATCTACGGTCGACAAACTCGTTGACTACTGTATGAACACTGAACCTGACGGACTGCGCACCGGCCTCACCGTGGAGCGTCTCAACCGTCTCATTGACAAGAACCTCAATAAATAACCAATGGCTAATATCAAGACAAGCTTTCTGGAGAAGGTAGGATACGGCTTCGGAGATATGAGTTCTTCGATGTTCTGGAAGATTTTCTCTTACTACCTGCCTTTCTTCTACACGAATATTTTCGGACTCCGGCTGGACCAGGTCGGCATCCTTCTCGTAGTGACGAGAATCTGGGATGCGGTTTCCGACCCTATGATGGGTATCCTCGCTGACCGAACCAAGACAAAATGGGGGAAATACCGCCCTTACCTGCTGATTATGGCAATTCCATTCGCACTCAGCGGTGTCTTCCTCTTCACCACTCCTGACGCGAGCGCAACGATGAAGCTCGTATGGGCATACATCACCTACATTATGATGATGACAGTCTATACCGGCATCAACGTGCCTTACGGAGCAATGCTTGGCGTGATGACTGACGACAGCGACTCAAAGACAGTCCTCAGTTCATTCCGAATGTTCTTCGCTTATGCGGGAAGCTTTGTCGCCCTCTTCTGCTGGGAGCCTCTCTGCAATCATCTCGGAGGCTACAACACCCCTGCAGGCTGGCTGCACGCGATGATGGTCATCGCCGTCCTCTGTTTCATCCTGTTCATCCTCTGCTTCGGAATGACGAAGGAGAAGATCCACAATGAATCGACGGCATCCATCGGATCCGATTTCAAGAGCCTTCTGAAGAATGCTCCTTGGTGGATTCTCATCGGAGCCGCCCTCTGTTCGAACCTCTTCAACACAGTCCGCGGATCTACCGTAGCCTACTATTTCAATGATATCATCGGACAGAACGTCCATCTCGAGTTCAAGGGAATGACCTTCCTCTTCTATGCAGGTCTCTTCCTCTCGATCGGTGAAGTCTGCAATATGATAGGCGTGGCCCTCGCCACACCTATCGCGAAATATCTCGGAAAGAAGAATACCTACCTCCTTTCATTCGCAGCCCTCATCGTACTGAGCATCCTGTTCTTCTATGTTCCTATCTCCGGGACCGGTTACTGGCTTATGCTCATCCTCCAGGTCGTAATCAGCATCTTCACTGGCATCATCTCCCCTCTTGTATGGAGTATGTACGCTGACGTATCCGATTACGCGGAGAACCGTGACGGCACAGCTTCCACAGGTCTCATCTTCTCTTCCGCATCAATGGCGCAGAAGTTCGGAGGAGCCTTCGGCGGTCTCGCCCTTACGGCTATGCTGGGCGCCTTCGGCTATGACACAACGGCCGGAGCAGTGCAGACACCTGAGGCCATAAACGGTATCAAACTCCTTATGAGCTGGATACCTGCGGCAGTTTCTGCAGTGGCCATCATCATCGTATTCTTCTACCCTCTTACGAAGAAGAGAATGCAGGTGATCCAGGAAGAACTCAGTGTTAAACGTAATCTCAAGTAAGACTATGTTCAAAGGAATACCAGACATAATGAGAAAGGCGCTTGTAGTTCTCGCGCTGATTCTCGTAGCAGAAGCCGCATTCGTTATGATAAAAGGTACGGAAAAGAAAGCAGCCGAGGTCAAGCAGGTCCAGGCTCTCAAAGTTGAAGGCACAAGCCTCGTATATGAAGACGGAACCCCTGCAGTGTTCAGGGGAATCAGCTTCGGATGGCACAACATCTGGCCTAGATTCTACAATGCCAAGGCAGTCACCTACCTCGCTGACGACTGGGGCGCGAAGATATTCCGCGTAGCCATCGGTGCGGACTCGCACGCAAAGTCGGACAATCCTGACATCCACGACGGATATATGGGAGAGCACGACTTCGCCCTTGAATGTGCAGTGAATGTAATCGACGCCGCAATCGCAAAGAATTGCTATGTGATCGTCGACTGGCATTCACACGTGCTGCACCTTGAAGAAGCCAAGAAGTTCTTCACCGAGATTGCGACCAGGTACAAGGGCGTGCCTAACGTTATTTACGAGCTCTTCAACGAGCCGGTATGCTATTCATTCGAAGACGGCAGAGAAGATCCTTACGAGGACCTCGCCATCGACGATGCGATGCTCGGCTACTGGATGGACCTCAAGGCATATGCCGAGGAGCTGATCGCCACGATCACTGCCATCGACAACCGCGAGCCTCTCATCCTTATGGGCTGTCCTAGCTGGGACCAGAGAGTTGACCTCCCTGCACGCTTCCCTGTCAAGGGATACCAGAACATAATGTACACTATGCATTTCTATGCCGCAACCCACGAGGCCTGGCTCCGCGAAGCCACGGACAAGGCTATTGAGGCCGGCATTCCTATCTTCATCTCAGAATGCGCCGGCTGCGAGGCTGACGGCAACGGTTTCCTCGACGAGGAGGCTTGGAACGTCTATAGCAACTGGGCAACCGAAAAAGGCCTCAGTATGATGGCCTGGAGTATTTCTGACAAGGACGAGACCTGCTCTATGCTTACTCCTGACGCAGCTTCCGAGGGAGGCTGGACGCAGGAGCAGACAAAGCCTTGGGGCAAAATCGTGAAGGACTGGATCAAAAATTCTAAGTAATATGTCTAAAGTTTACGGCCACTACGACGATGCTGCGAAGGAGTATGTCATTACTGACCCCGCAACACCCTGGCCCTGGATCAACTACCTGGGCAACGAGAGTTTCTTCTCGCTGATATCCCAGACGGCAGGAGGATACAGCTTCTGCAGGGATGCGAAGTTCCGCAGGATTACCCGCTACCGCTACAACAATGTCCCTATGGACAACGGAGGCAGGTATTTCTACATAAAGGACGGAGATACGGTATGGTCTCCTTCCTGGAAGCCTTGCAAAACCAAGCTCGACGCCTATGACTGCCGCCACGGTATGGGATACACCCGCATCACCGGAAAGAAATACGGAGTGAAGGCAAGCATCCTCTTCTTCGTGCCTCTCGGAGAATGGGTCGAGATCCAGAAAGTCACCCTCACCAATATGACCTCGGAGAATAAGCACCTGAAGCTCTACTCTTTCGAGGAATGGTGTCTGTGGAACGCGGAGACCGATATGGAGAATTTCCAGAGAAACTTCTCCACCGGAGAGGTGGAAGTGGAGGGCTCCACGATTTACCACAAGACTGAATACAAGGAGCGCAGGAATCATTTCGCCTTCTACACCGTAAACAGCAAGATAGACGGATTCGATACGGACAGAGAGACTTTCATCGGACTTTACAACGGGTTCGACGAGCCTCAGAACGTCCTTGCCGGCAAGTCATCCAACAGCATTGCCCACGGATGGAGCCCTGTCGCATCCCACAGACTGGACATCAACCTCAAGCCTGGTGAATCGAAGGAACTTATTTTCCTTCTCGGCTATGTGGAGAATCCCCAGGAAGAAAAATTCAACCCTGACGGAAGCCTCAACAAGAAGAGGGCTCACGAACTCATAGAGAAATTCAACACGGCCTACAAGGTGGAAGACGCCTTCGAGGCACTCGCAAAATACTGGGAGAATCTGCTCGGACGCTTCAATGTCAAGACGGGCAGGCCGGAACTCGACAGGATGGTCAACATCTGGAACCAGTACCAGTGTATGGTCACTTTCAATATGTCCAGAAGCGCATCCTTCTTCGAGAGCGGCATCGGACGAGGAATGGGATTCCGCGATTCCAACCAGGACCTCGTGGGATTCGTCCACCAGATTCCGGACCGCGCAAGACAGAGAATCATAGACATAGCATCCACCCAGTTCCCTGACGGCGGCTGCTACCACCAGTACCAGCCTCTTACGAAGAGAGGAAACAACGGTATCGGAGGTGGTTTCAACGACGACCCGCTCTGGCTCATCTTTGGAACCGTGGCCTACCTCAAGGAAACAGGAGACTTCAGCATCCTCAGTGAAAAGGTGCCGTTCGACAATAAGCCTGGAACGGAAGTGAGCCTGATGAAGCATCTGAAAGTCTCATTCAACCACGTCATAAAGAATCTCGGTCCTCACGGCCTGCCTCTCATCGGAAGGGCGGACTGGAACGACTGTCTCAACCTCAACTGCTTCTCCAACGATCCGAACGAATCGTTCCAGACGACGGAGAACAATACCAAGGGCAGCAAGGCTGAATCCCTTATGATCGCAGGCCAGTTCGTAGTCTGCGGCCAGGATTATGCCGACCTATGCCGTTTCCTCAAGAAGAACAAGGAGGCTGACAGGGTCGATGAGGAAGTTAGAAAGATGGTCGAAGCCGTGAAGAAATACGGATGGGACGGCAAATGGTTCCTCAGGGCATATGACTTCTACGGGAACAAGGTAGGAAGCGACGAAAACGAGGAAGGCAAGATCTTCATCGAAAGCCAGGGCTGGTGTACGATGGCCAGGATCGGTGCCGAGGAAGGAATGGTTGACGCAGCCCTCGATTCAGTGAAGGAAAGGCTTGACTGCAAGCACGGAATCGTGCTGAACAATCCGGCATTCACGAGATATTACATAGAATACGGAGAGATTTCAACCTATCCTGCCGGATACAAGGAGAACGCCGGAATATTCTGTCATAACAATCCTTGGGTAATAATTGGTGAAGTCCTCGCCGGAAGGGCTGAAGACGCCTGGGAGCATTACCGCAAGATCTGTCCTTCATATATCGAAGACCAGGATTTGCATAAAGTGGAACCTTTCGTATATTGTCAGATGGTAGCCGGAAAGGATGCGGCCAAGCCGGGAGAAGGCAAGAACAGCTGGCTGACGGGAACCGCAGCCTGGAACTGGTACACCATAAGTCAGTTCATACTTGGAATAAAGCCTGATTATGATGGTCTCGTAGTGGACCCTTGCATACCAGAGGACTGGACCGGATTCAAGGTCGTCCGCTCATTCAGGGATGCCCGGTACGATATAGACATAAAGAGGACGGGGACCTGTTCCCTCATAGTTGACGGCAAATCCGTCGAAGGGAAGAAAATCCCTTATTCAAAAGGAAACCACACCGTAACAGTAACCATCTAGAATAATGAAGAAAATTCTTGCAACAATAGCGACTCTGCTCCTCCTCGGGGGAGCAGTTTCTGCTCAGGAAGTACTCTCGACCGCAAATACTTCCATAGTTCTTGACGCTCAGAAAGGCAAAGACCTCAAATTCCTCCATTATGGGTCCCTTCTCAGTCCTGCCGAGGTTTCTTCCCTCAAGGACGCAGGCTGGAAGACGCAGCGGGCATATCCTGCCTATGGCCTCACCGGCACTGAGGAATGTGCCCTCGCCCTTACCCACGCCGACGGCAATATGACTCTTGACCTAAAGGTGGATGCAGTGGAAAGAAAGACCTGGGAAGGCGGTGAGATTCTGACGGTAACCACGAAGGACAGTTACTATCCCATTACCGTAAAGGTCAACTACAAGACATACAGGGACCAGGATATGATTTCCACCTGGACCGAGATAACCAACGGCGAAAAGAAGCCGGTGGTGCTTACAAAATACTTCTCCGGAGTGCTTCCTATAAGGGTCAGCGACGTATGGATTTCATCCCTCTACGGAACCTGGGCCAATGAAGGAAGGGTATGCACGGAGAAACTCACCAGAGGCTTCAAGGTGATAAAGAACACGGACGGAGCCCGCAATTCGCACACTTCGCATTCCGAGGTAATGATTTCCCTGGACGGAAAGCCTAAGGAGAATGAAGGGCGTGTCATCGGAGCTGCCCTCTGCTGGGGCGGCAACTACGAGCTCGTATTCCACACGAACGACGAAGACTATCACCATTTCCTTGCCGGAATCTGTCACGACAACGCCCAGTATTATCTGGAGCCTAAGGAGACATTCACCACTCCGGAACTGGCCTATACCTATTCCGAGGAAGGACTTGGAGGAGCCAGCCGCAACTTCCACAGGTGGGGACGCAAATACAAGATGATGCACGGCGACAGGCTCAGGAAGATTCTTCTCAACAGTTGGGAAGGAGTTTACTTCGACATCAACGAGGAGGGAATGGCCCAGATGATGGACGACATATCCTCTATGGGAGGTGAGCTCTTCGTGATGGACGACGGCTGGTTCGGAGACAAGTATCCGAGAGCCAAGGACACCTCGTCCCTCGGCGACTGGGTGGTGGACAGGAAGAAGTTGCCGAACGGCATCGGATGGCTCGTCAGGACTGCTGCCGAAAAGGGCATCAAATTCGGCATATGGATCGAGCCGGAATACACGAATTCAGTGAGCGAGCTCTACGAGAAGCATCCTGACTGGGTGCTGAAGGCAGAGCACCGCGACCTTGTCTATGGACGAGGAGGGACGCAGCTCGTGCTGGATATGTCCAATCCTGAGGTCCAGGATTTCGTATTCAAGGTCGTGGACGACATTATGAGCGAAAATCCGGACATCGACTACATAAAGTGGGACGCAAATATGAACATCAGCGCCCACGGAAGTCAGTATCTCAAGCATCAGAGCCACCTTGGAGTGGCATATATGCGGGGTCTGGCAGCCGTCTGCGACAGGGTGAGGGCAAAGTATCCTGACCTTACCATCCAGGCCTGCGCCAGCGGTGGAGGAAGGGCCAACTGGGGCGTCCTGCCTTGGTTCGACGAATTCTGGGTGAGCGACAACACCGATGCCCTACAGAGAATCTATATGCAGTGGGGAACATCTTACTTCTTCCCTGCCATTGCTATGGCATCCCATATCAGCGC
>JAILCZ010000062.1 GCA_024689985.1 Bacteroidales bacterium
GCCTTGTTCTCAGGCTTGGCGCTGATTGAAGGGATTCTCAAAAGGGAGAAAAGTTCCTCGAAGAAACGTTCCTTGTTCTGTTCAATGTAATCGTGCATTATTTCTCAAGTTTAGCTTTAGCGTATTCAAGCGTAAGTTTGAAGACCTTCTTCTTTGATGAAGGGGCCTCATACATAGCATCTGTCATAATCTGCTCACAGATACTTCTCAGTCCTCTGGCTCCGAGCTTGTTCTCAATTGCAGTGTCCACGATGAGCTCCTTGACGCCATCCTCGATTTCGAGGGTCATACCGTCAAGTTCGAACATCTTCTCGTACTGCTTGAGGATTGCATTCTTCGGCTCGGTAAGGATCCTCAGAAGGGCATCCCTGTCGAGATGGTCGAGATATGTAAGCACAGGAAGACGGCCTATTATCTCAGGAATCAGTCCGTAGGAACGGAGGTCCTGGGCTGAGACATACTGAAGGAGGTTGTCCTTGTCCACCTTCTGCTTTTCCTTCACCGTGAATCCTATGACCTGGGTGTTCATTCTCGCCGCGATCCTGCGCTCTATGCCTTCAAAAGCACCGCCGCAGATGAAGAGAATGTTCTGGGTATTCACGTGTATGAACTCCTGCTCAGGATGCTTGCGGCCTCCCTGAGGCGGAACATTCACCACGTTGCCCTCGAGGAGCTTGAGCATAGCCTGCTGCACTCCCTCACCGCTGACATCCCTGGTGATTGATGGATTGTCGCTCTTGCGAGCTATCTTGTCTATTTCGTCGATGAAGACGATGCCTCTCTCAGCCTGACGGAGATCGTAGTCACACTCCTGGAGGAGACGGCTCAATATGCTCTCAACATCCTCTCCCACATAACCGGCCTCGGTGAGGACGGTAGCGTCCACTATGGTGAACGGCACGTTGAGCATACGGGCGATCGTCCTCGCAAGGAGGGTCTTTCCCGTACCCGTAGGTCCCACCATCAGGATATTGGACTTCTCGAGTTCCACACCGTCATCGACCTTGCTGTCGAGGTTGTGGGTAATTCTCTTGTAATGATTGTAAACGGCGGTCGCGAGGAGCTTCTTCGCCCTGTCCTGACCGATGACATACTGGTCGAGGAATTCCTTGATCTCCTTCGGCTTGCGAAGGGTCATTTCACCGGTATTCTTCGCCTTCTGCCTTCTTCCTTCCGCCTCAAGTTCTTTCAGATAATCAGCTGCGATCTTCACGCAGTCAGTGCATATGCATCCGTCCTGGCCGGTAAGCAGATAAGGAACCTGATCCTCGCCACGGCCGCAGAACATACAATGTCTAGTCGTTGTTTTCTTTGCCACTTTACTCTATTTCTTTCTGTCGTTGACGAGGATGTCGTCAACCATTCCATAATCCTTCGCCTCCTGCGCCGTCATCCAGTAATCTCTGTCAGCATCAGCGAACACGCGGTCGAAATCCTGGCCGCTGTGCTTTGAAATGATGTTGTAGAGTTCTGTCCTGGTCTTCTCGATTTCCTTGGCAGCGATGAGAATGTCGCTGGCCTGTCCCTTCGCGCCGCCGAGAGGCTGGTGGATGAGGACACGGGAATGAGGAAGAGCGGAACGTTTTCCCTTTGCGCCTGCACAGAGGAGAACAGATCCCATTGAAGCCGCCATACCCGTAACGATAGTAGCGACGTCAGGCTCGATGAGCTGCATAGTATCGTAGATGGCAAGACCTGAAGAAACCTGTCCGCCAGGGGTGTTCAGGTAAAGGTTGATGTCGGATGTCGCGTCGCTGTTGGATGCGAGGAAAAGAAGCTGGGCCTGGATGATGTTAGCGACGTCATCGTCGATAGGAACGCCCAGGAAGATGATTCTGTCCATCATAAGACGGCTGAAAACGTCCATCGATGCGACATTGAGCTTTCTTTCCTCAATAATCGTAGGATTGATATATGCGTCCATAGCCCCGCCGTAACGGTGGAGGGTCATTGAACTTATACCCCTGTCAAGGGAGGCGAATCTTTCAAATTCTTTCTTGTTATCCATAATGCCTAAATAATCAGGTTAAAAAAATCAGGACATGCGGGGTACCGCACATCCTGATAAATATACGCTAATTCTACGAATTTATCTTACTTGAGTTCGCGGAATTTCTCAACTGTAGTCTTCTTGCTCTGGAGGGTAACGACCTTCTTGACAGCGTCGATGACCTTCTGGTCCTCGATGTTCTCGATGAGCTGGCGTGCCTGACGCTCGTCAGTGAGAATTCTCTGAGCTGCCTCCTTGATCATAGCCTCTGGAACATTGCCCATACCGTACATTGCGTACTGGTATGAAACATAAGCCTCAGCAGCCTCGTTGAGATCCTTCTGCTCGATCTTGATCTCATACTTCTTGCTGAGCTTGCCACGGAGAAGCTGCCACTTGAAGTCCTCTGCGAATCCTGCGAATTCCTTCTCGATTTCCTCCTTGCTGAACTTACCGTCGTTAGCCTTTACAAGCCATCTCTTGAGGAACTCCTCAGGGAGCTTGACGTCTGCCTTCTTGAGAAGCTCTGCCTTGATGTCCTTTCCGAGACGGTACTCAGACTCCTGCTTGTAATTAGCCTCGAGCTGCTCCTCAACGGCCTTCTCGAATTCCTCTGCGCTCTTTACCTTGCCCTCGCCGTAGATCTTGTCGAAGGTCTCCTGGTTAGCCTCAGCAGGAACGAATGTCTTGACATTGACGATAGTCACATTGAAATCAGGATTGATGGTCTCGAGCTCTTCCTTCTTGACCTTGAGCATTGCAGCCCTGTCTGTCTCGTTGGTGAATGCCTTGTTGACATTTAGCTTGAACTTGCTGCCTGCCTTCTTTCCGACGAACTTCTTCTTTTCTGAAGTTGCCACGCTGCGTACTGCTACATACACGCCCTCGACAGTTTTCTCTTCTGAAACGAAGTCAGCGATAACATAATCCTCCTCGCCTACTGTCTCGCCCTCTTCGAGCTTGCCGTACTGACGGAGAAGATTCTCCTTGAACTCAGCCTTTGCTGCGTCAGAAACTTCAATCTTATATGAAGGAACCTTGTCCTCCTTTGAAGGCTCGAATGAGATCTCAGGAGAAAGACCGAGGTCGAACTTGAACTCGAAATCATTTCCTTCCTTCCAGTCGATTTCCTTCTGGTCCTCGCTTGAGATAGGCTCTCCGAGGATATTGAGCTTGTTTTCAGAGATAAACTTGTTGAGCTGCTCGTCGATGATGCTGTTGATTGCATCTCCGAGTGCCTGTCCACCGTAAATCTTCTCGATCATTCCCATAGGGGCCATACCCTTGCGGAATCCCTTGAACTCAGCATTCTTCTTATACTCGTTGAGTTTCTTCTTCTTGATAGGAGCATAGTCATCTGCTGCGACTGTAAGAGTGAGCTCAATGTTGAGATCGTCCTTCTGATTCTTTACTAAATTCATTTTTATCTATGTTTTTTTACTTATTTTCTAAAAAGTCGCCAAAGATAAGCATTTTCGACGAACTAACCAAAAGTGCAATACCCTACCTCGAAGGATATACTATGCGCTCGTGGTAGAGCTGGCCAAGGTAATTGACTATCACCTCCTTAATCGTCTTGAGTTCCTTGATTGAAATGTCGGAATCCTCAAACTGTCCGTCATCCATTTTGGCGTCCACGACTGAGGTCACGAACTCTTCGAAAGCCTCCGGAGTATGGTCGCTCAAGGTGCGTGACGCAGCCTCGATCGTATCGCATAACATAAGGATGATCTGCTCCTTCGTCGATGGTCTTCCTCCAGGATAGGTGAACGGCTCGGTATCGGTCGGGTCTCCGCCCTCGCTGACGAACTTGCCATAGAAATAAGCCGTCATAGTCGTACCGTGATGGGTACGGATAAAGTCCTTGAGCACGTCTGGGAGACGGTATCTGTCAGCTATCTCCAGTCCGTCGCTCACGTGGCGGATGATGTCCGCGGCGCTCTCCTTCGGAGACAGGCTTGCGTGATAGCGGCCTTCGCCATCCTTTCGCAGCAGAGACTCGTTCTCAACGAAACAGAGAGGATTCTTCATCTTACCGATATCGTGATAAAGGGCTCCGGCCTTGACCAGGAGGGCATTTGCCCCAATGCTTCTCGCAGCCGCATCAGCCATAGTCATCACCTGGAGGCTATGCTGGAATGTTCCCGGAGCCGTATGCTCCAGTTCCCTGAGAAGTTTGGAATTGGTATCGCAGAGCTCCGTGAGACGGGAGCTTGAAACCAGGTTGAACACCCTCTCGAAAAGATAGATGAGAGGATAGCCTGCGACCGAAAGCATCGAGCCTATGAACAGATAGAGAACCCTCCTTCCGAAGAAGCCGTCGGCCTGGTCGATGAAATAGAAGCCGCAGAATAGCAGGAAGAGGACGACGAAGACGATGCCTGCCGAAATGAACTGCTTCCAGCCTTTGTTGAAATACTTGAACACGGCCATATCCACGATTCCCGCCACGGTGAATAGCACGAAGAGGACGATGCCGCCCTGGCAGAACACCAGAAGAGGAATGAGAGAAATGACAATGAAAGGAAGAATGACCTTGTTCTTGAAGAAGGCCTGAAGATACAGGGCCGTAAGAGTAAACGGAACCATATACAGGGTCTCCGGATTCACCTTGCCGACGACGATGGCGGACACCGTGCTGATGAGGAAGACCAGCAGCAGATAGCAGTATCTGTTGAAGTCATCGAAGATGAGAGGATTCGTGTTGCTGATCATCAGGTAGATCAGGAGGACGAATCCTGCCGCAAGAAGGATGTTGCCTATCCAGTATCCGAGATGAGCGCCCTTGTAGGCCGTAGCCTGCTCATATTCCACCTTGTAAGAATCAAGGGTCTGGGCTATCTCGGCCGTGATCAGTTCCCCGTTTGAAACGATGACCGAACCGGCGGCCACGACTCCCATCGTAGGAGAAACCTTCCTTGCCGATTCGCTCACGAGGCTCGTCGTCTGGCGGTCGAACTCAAGATTCGGAACTATGCAGTCATACACTCCCCTGGCCGAGAGAAGGGAATCCACATTCAGTCCTGGAGCCGACCTGCTCAATTCAGAAAGAAGAGCCTTCCTTGCGTCAGAGAGAGAATAGACCTCGGAAACAGGGAATTTCTCAGCCCTCTTTCCCCTCTGGACGAAAAGGATGTCCGTCTCCGACTTTCGGATTTCATCGTCAGCTATGACACCCTTTGAAATGATACCGGAAAGAACAGACATCAAGTTGTTTTTCAGATAGTTGGCATCACCCATCTGAAGCTTCGCTACTCCCTGTAGCACCTTGCTTGATGCATCATCGGAATAGCGATAATACGGGATCACGCCGCTGCCCGGACGGGAGAGTTCCTCCTGCATCTGCTCCGATGTCTTCAGAATCGGGAATGCAAACTGGGATGTCAGTGTTTCATACTTCCATACGCCACCTTTCTTATAGTTGTACTTGAACCTCGGAGAACGAGGGAACACAAGCACGAGAACAATGAAAAGAGCGATCAGCGGAAAATAAACCTTGGGCCTTCCTGGCAGCGTGATCTTTTTCATAAGAATTCTATTTGAACGGACTGCCCGCCTCCCTGGCAATGTACTTGTAGGTCAGTTTGTCAGTAAGGTCAGGGAAAAGATTGTGTGCAAGCACGGTAACTTTACCGAGAGCGGTAAGGATGCTGTGGGACTTCCTTCTGTAGAGAGCCTTGGCCATCTTGTATGCCACCTCCTCGGCACTCATCAGCTTGTCCTCCTTGAGAGGAGTCTCGCCCTGAGCCGATCCGTCAGCCGTAAGGGCCGCGTTGCGGACATTGGATGCCGTGTATCCAGGAGCAAAGACGAGAACGTGGAGTCCATCCTTGATGTGCTCGATTCGTACGGTATCCAGGAAGCCGCGGACGGCATACTTGGAAGAAGAATAACCGGTCCTTCCAGGGAGGGCCGAATAACCGGCGATGGAAATCACTCCCACTACCGAGCCCTTTGACTCGAGAAGATAAGGAAGGGCGAACTTCGTGCAATAGACTGTGCCCCAGAAATTCACGTCCATCAAAGTCTTTATGACGCTGAGGTCGAGATCCTTGAACATAGCCCTCATAGACACTCCCGCATTGTTCACGAGGATGTCTATCCTTCCGAACTTTCTTACGGTCTCGTCAATGAGATTCCTGCAGTCTTCTTCCTTGGAAACATCGGCCTTGACGCAGAGGACTTTGTCAGCGTCTGCTGAGACCTGGGGAACGAATTCCTCCAGTTTCTCGAGGCGCCTGGCAGCCATTACGACCTTGGCGCCATAGGATCCGAATAATTTGGCAGAAGCCAACCCGATTCCCGAGCTGGCTCCTGTAACGATGATAACTTTGTCCCTGAAAAATTCCGGACTCATAGTCAATCTATTTATTGTTAATAACTTACAGTGTCATCGCAGCGATATCATCTCCGTCATACTTTCCTGCGTCAAGCTTAGCCTTGATTTCCTTGAAAGCATTGAGAGTATAGTTGACATCCTCCATTGTATGAGCGGCTGTAGAAACGATTCTGAAGATGATCATTCCCTTAGGGATGACAGGGTAAACAACCATTGAGCAGAACACGCCGTAGTTCTCGCGGAGATCCTTTGCAATCTTGGTAGCCTGTGCGATACCGCCACCGTCGATATGGATAGGAGTTACGCAAGCCTCAGCCTCTCCGATGTCGAAGCCTTCCTTGCGGAAACCATCCTGGATGGCGTGGGTGATTTCGAGACACTTCTTGCGAAGAGCGTCTCCCTCAGGGCTCATAATAATCTCAAGACGCTTGATGTTACCGTAAACGAGGGCCATAGGCTGGCTCTTCGCATACATCTGGGAGCGCATATTGAGACGGAGGTAGTTGATGATGTTCCTAGGACCTGCGATGAAGCCTCCGATGGAAGCCATACTCTTTGCGAACGCACCGATATAAAGGTCGATGCCGTCCATACAGTGAAGTTCCTCCGATGTTCCACGTCCGTGCTCACCGAGAAGACCGAATCCGTGCGCATCATCAACGAAGATGCGGAACTGATACTTCTTCTTGAGTTCGACGATCTTGTCGAGGATACCGAGGGCGCCGGTCATACCGAATACGCCTTCAGTGATGAGAAGAACACCTCCACCGCTTTCCTCAGCTTCCTTGCAAGCCTTTGCAAGCACCTTCTCGCAGTCAGCGATGTTGTTGTGACGATACTTATATTTGCTGCCGATGTGGAGACGGATACCGTCGAGCAGGCAGGCGTGAGCCTCTGCGTCGTAGACGATGACGTCGTGACGGGCAGTAAGACAGTCGATGGCTGAAACGATTCCCTGATAACCGAAGTTGAAGAGGAATGCATCCTCCTTCTTCTCGAAGTCAGCGAACATCTTCTCGAGTTTCTCGTGAAGGGCCGTGTGACCAGAGAGCATACGGCTTCCCATAGGGTAAGCGAGACCCCACTTTGCAGCGCCTTCGGCGTCTGCCTTGCGGACCTCAGGATGGTTTGCAAGACCGAGATAGTTATTGAGGCTCCAGTTGAGAACTGGTTTGCCGTTGAACGTCATATGAGGTCCAAGCTCTCCCTCAAGTTTTGGATACATATAATATCCGAATCCCTGTGCTGCGTACTGTCCGATTGGACCGCCTGAATCTCTTGCAATTCTGTCAAAAATGTCTAACATACTAATATTAAGTGTTTTATACAGTATCAATTAATTTTATGCATCAATATTTGCATAGTGAGCGTTCTCCTCGATGAACTGCCTTCTTGGCGGTACGTCGTCGCCCATAAGCATTGAGAATGTCCTCTCTGCCTGAGCCGCGTTCTCGATGGTGATCTTGCGGAGACGGCGCTTTGCAGGATCCATAGTGGTATCCCAGAGCTGCTGGTCGCTCATTTCACCGAGACCCTTGTAACGCTGTACGGTGTAACCCTTGTCAGTTCCCTTTCCGAGTCTCATCGCAGCCTCGTCACGCTGCTGCTCAGTCCAGCAGTAAACTTCTTCCTTACCCTTCTTGACAAGGTAGAGAGGAGGTGTAGCCAGATAGACATAGCCGTTCTTGATGAGGTCGAACATATAACGGAAGAAGAATGTCAGGATAAGGCAGGCGATATGCGAACCATCGACATCGGCATCGGTCATAATTATGACCTTGTGATAACGGAGACGGCTGAGGTCCATATGCTTCTCGCCGGACTCGTCTTCCTTGGCCACGGTCACGCCGAGGGCCGTATAGATATTGCGGATTTCGTCTGAATCGAAAGCCCTGTCTCCGGCAGCTTTCTCGACGTTGAGGATCTTACCACGGAGAGGAAGGATAGCCTGGATGCGACGGTCGCGTCCCTGCTTTGCCGTTCCACCTGCGGAATCACCCTCGACAAGGAAGAGCTCGCACTTCTCTGCATCTCTCTCAGAGCAGTCGGCCAGTTTGCCAGGCATTCCGGCTCCACCCATAGCAGTCTTTCTCTGCACCATCTCACGGGCCTTGCGGGCTGCGTTGCGGGCAGTTGCGGCGAGAACAATCTTCTCAATGATGACCTTGCCGAGCTTAGGATTTTCCTCAAGATACTCATCCATAGCCTGGCTGGTAGCCTGAGAAACTGCGGAAGTGACCTCACCGTTGCCAAGTTTGGTCTTGGTCTGACCCTCGAACTGAGGCTCTGCGACCTTGACGGAGATGACTGCGGTAAGACCTTCGCGGAAGTCTTCAGGTGCGAGGTCGCCCTTGAACTTGGCGAGGAGGTTGTTCTTCTCAGCGTAATTCTTGAGGGACCTTGAAAGGCCCATCTTGAATCCCTGGAGGTGGGTACCACCCTCTATAGTGTGGATGTTGTTGACATATGAATAAATCTTCTCGCTGTATCCGTTGTTGTACTGGAGAGCGATGTCGATAGGGATGATCTTGTCGGACTGGACGCAGACAGGATCCGGGATGAGGTGGTCGGCACCGGCGTCAAGATAGTTGATGAACTCCTGGAGGCCCTTCTCAGAATAGAAAGTCTCGTGCTTGAACACCTGCTTGCCCGTAGATTTTGAATCTCCGTTCTCATCAGTAACGAACTCATCCACCATCTCACGCATATCAGTGAGGGTGATCTTGATTCCCTTGTTCAGGAAGGCGAGTTCACGGAGACGGTTGGCGAGAGTATCGTACTTGTAAACCGTAGTCGTAGTGAAGATCGTAGGGTCCGGATGGAAGGTAATCGTAGTTCCGGTATCGTCGCTTTCTCCGATGACGTCAACGGAAGAAGTAGGCTTACCCTTTGAGTAAGTCTGCTTGAAAATCTTGCCGTCGCGGTGAACCTCAGCGATGAGAAGGTCAGAAAGGGCGTTCACGCAGGAAACACCCACACCGTGGAGACCTCCGGAAACCTTGTAATTGCTCTTGCTGAACTTACCACCGGCGTGGAGGACTGTAAGAACGACCTCGAGGGCTGAGCGATGCTCCTTCTCGTGCATTCCCGTAGGGATACCACGACCGTTATCCGTAACCTTGATGGAATTATCTTCTGTAATGACTACGTCTATAGTGTTGCAGTAACCGGCCATAGCCTCGTCGATCGAGTTGTCGACAACCTCATAGACGAGATGGTGAAGTCCTCTTTCTCCGATATCACCGATATACATTGAAGGTCTTTTGCGGACTGCTTCGAGGCCTTCGAGGACCTGGATACTGTTTGCGGAATATTGCTCTTCCGCTTTCTTCATTTCTTCGTTTTCTAACATCTAATCAATGCTTTATATAAACGGACAAATATACTTAAAATTATCGTCTAAAACAACCCTCAGTCTATAGACTGAAGATGGCTCCGACGGTGAATCCGATGCCGCCTTCGACATAGCCGACATTTCTCTGGATATCGGCGTTGAGAAGGTTGAATCCCTTGGCCCAGAAGGAGAGCTTCCTGTTGTACTGATACTCGCCATAGAGACCGAGGTCAAGGTATCCCGGAACTTCAAGTTCCTGAGCCGCCCTGGTGAAGAACCTGGTCCTCTTTGCAGCGAACTCTGCAGTAACCCCGGCCTTCGCGCGGGCGTGGAAAAGATACATCGCGCTGATGTTTCCGGACATCTTCGCCGGCTCGAAGAGCTCTATGCCCTTGTCATCCATAAAATTGTTCCTGAAGGCAAGGGATGCATCAGCGAGCCACTTCTCAGACTTCCAACCGAGGTTCACCTCGCCGAAGATCTGCTTGTAGGAAGCATACACGATGCCAGGCAGCATAACATCATTACGATAATAAAGAGTCTCAAAGAGACCGCCGTCCACGTCGCGGAAACCGAATCTCAGGTCGTAGGTGAACTTCGAAGAGAAGTTGCCCTTGAGACCGGCAGCATAATCGAGAACGATGTCAGTATTGTCAAGAAGGGCAGAGCCTCCGGCTACGGAGCTGTACCTTCCGGAATAAGCATTGAAGAAATGATTCTTCTCAAGGATTGAAGAGTATGAATTGATATCATATCCTCCCTTGGCATACGAATAAAGGAAAAGCTTGTCATAGACAGCCTCATAGCTGATATAGACGTCAGGACGGATGAAGCCCAGCTTCTTCTGATGGTTCGCAATCAAATAAGCGCCATTGTTGCCTTCAGCCCTTGCGGAAATCCTTCCACCGAGACCGAATTTCAGACGGTCCTTCACGAAACGCCACTGAGGAGCAAGCGAAACCGTTGAGACGTGAGACTCGAACAAGTCAACATAGTTTGCGATGTCGGAATCTACGGTAACGATTATAGCCTGTTCAGGATTGAGGACGGGACCGAATTCTCCGCCGAGATGAATCTCGGTGAAGCCGACCTTGCCCATATTGTCCTTATACTTGTCGCTGCCCATACGAGCCTCGAAAACGCCGTCATAGAAGAAATACGACTCGGCATCATTGTTCGAACGGAGACGGGCCTTGAAATCCACTGCCGAGTAGCTGCGCTCAAGCAATGTATCCTTTGTAGAAAGGCCTTTCCAGTCAAGTCCGAATGTAAGGATTGCCTTGTTCATATCCACTCTCGCATCGGCTCCGATGACGGTGTTGGCGTCCCTTCCGGAATAAGTCTTCGGGAAAGCGCCGAAGATGTCATTGACAGTCCTGAAATTGCCGAAATAAGAATCGTGCAGACCGTGGAGGGAGAAGCGGAACCTTCCCTTGAGCTCCGGAGAATAGACAGCCCTGAATTCAGGACGGAACGCATATCCGAGACCGCCCTTGAGATAAAGTTCGCGTCCAGTATAGGCATCAGGCTGAGGTTTCATATCCAGCCTGTAAGGCTTGAATTCATAGGCACCCTGATAAGGAGTATCGAAGACCGAATAATCGAAGTCCAGCTTCAGCTTAAGGAGAGAATCCGGAACGGCCATCTCCATCTCCGGCTTCTTGGTCTCCGGAAGGGTTCCCTTGTATTTCCTGGTCACCTCGACAGTCGGATTGTACGACTGTGCGAAAAGAGATCCTGCGCTGAACAGGCAGGCGCAGACTGCGCAAGCCTTGAATGCAGCATTTATATTATTGCGATTCATAAATTCAGAATTATTGAAATCCAACTAAAGTCTAATAGGCTGAGACGATCTGCTCGATTTTGCGCAGGCGCATTTCCACGTTGTCCGCAATGTCGTCTGTCGTTCCTTCCGCAGGTGAATAGCCATTCTTGAGGCTCTCGAAAGTAGCCTTTGCCTGGGTGAGGTTGTCACGCTCGGCAAAAGAATCTCCGAGGACGATGAACGCCTTTGCAAGCCAGTAATTCTGGCCGCCAGCCTTCTCTGCGAACGCATAAACCTTCTTTTCCACATCCTCGAACTCTCCCTTGTCATAGCTGGCCTGGATAAGTATGTAAACAGCCTCCGCACCTTCGTCAGTAGAAGGATAACGGCTCAGGTGGCCGAGAATGTCGAACGCCTGGTCGCGGCGGCTGGTCGCAAGAAGCGACTTGGCCTTCACGTAATCTGCTTCACGCACGAGATCGGCGCTCATATCGGATGCAGTCTTGACCTTGTCGGCGCAGGAGATGGCATCGTCATAATTCTTTGCACGGAACGCAGACCTCATCATACCGAGGGATGCGGCCTTCCTGTCCTGAGCCACGGTTGAGACTCCGGCAAGGATCTCATATCCCTTGTATGCATCCTCGAAATGCTCGAAACCATAAGAGAGGTCGGCATAGCGAAGGGCCGCGCTCGGAATGAACGCGTCAGTTGAACCAGACTTGAGCACTTCCTCGTAACCATCACAGGCAGCCTCCTTCTCACCCTGGAGACGGAGACACTCGGCGAGATAGTACTTGGACTGAACGGTATGTTTTCCGGAAGGATATCTTCCGAGATAATCCTTGAAGAGGGACATAGCCTTAGGCATATTCTCGGCAAAATACATCTGCTCGGCAGCGTTGAAATAGATATCGTCCTGCTCAGACTCGGATGCACCCTTGGAGCCGTCAAGGCTCTTTGTGTATTCGATGTACTTCCCTGCCTCGCCCTGGCCCTGGTAGATGGCCTTGATTGCGAGAAGGGCATTGTTTGAATATTCAGAATCAGGCATCAGGGAAACGACCTCCTTGTAGCACTCGAGAGCCTCGTCAGGATTGCCGCCGTTGTTGGCGATCATACCGAGTTCGATGAGGGCCCTGGCGCCATAGTCACGGTCGTGTGAATTGCGGAGCTCGCGGAAGCAGAGTCTCGCCTCCCCTTCCCTTCCGGCAGAAACATAGGCACGGCCGAGTTCGTACATAGCCTCAGGATAATACTCGGACTTGGAATCCGCTCCCTTGACATTCTCGAGAACCTCGATCTTCTTGGCCGTCTTTCCAGAAAGGCCATACGCTATACCGCACTGATAGTACGGATAAATGTCATTCACATCGCCATACTCGGCAATCACCTTCTCATAACCGGCGATCGCATCAGCATACTTGTCCTTGATGAAATCGCAGTCGGCAAGTCTGGTCGCAGCCTCCTTCGCATAAGGAAGTTCTGCGCCTTCACCGCCTCCCAGATACTTTCCGAACCACTTCGCAGCCTCATCGTAGAGACCCTCCTTGAAATAATCGTAAGCGATGCCGTACGGGATGGCCACGCCTTCCCTGCTGCCTTCGAGGGCCGAAATATTATACAAGTCAGTGTAAATCGTGCGGGAATCAAGATACTTCTCGCTGCGATAGTATGACTCCGCAAGCCAGAAACGGGAAAGCTGGTTGAAGGTGTCGCGACGGTCGCCGTAGAACGAAGCGGCGCGCAGACAAGGGATCGCATCCCTGTACGAACCGCCCAGGATGAGCTGGTTTGCACGGAGATAGTTGGCCTTCATATAATTGCCCTTCATCTGGGAATCGAGATATTCGATCTTGTCATAAGCGGCCACGGCGCCCGCATAATCGTGGTTGGCGAGGCATACGAGGGCCATATAGCTGTAGATGCTGTCGCCGCGCTTGCGGTCGGCATATTTCGCGAGATAATCCGCGAAGCCCGAAGTATCGTTGTTGAGGTCGAATGCCAGCTTCGCATAATTGAACATCGCATCCTCCTGCACCTTCGCATCGAAGCTCAGGACGGAAGCCTCCTTGAAGGCCTCCATGGCAGCGACCTTGTTCTTGAGCTGAAGATAGCTGTTTGCGAGGTCATAGGATGCGATCTGACCGAGAGAGTCAGTCCTTTCGGTAATGAGCGAGAAGTTGTCGACGGCGCCCTGCCAGTCACGGACGGCATAGAGGACCGATCCGGCATAGAAGAGATCCTTCCTGTCCATCGAAAGCACATTCTTAGACGTGTTCTCGTAATACTTCTTCGCATTGCCCGAGTCGCCGAGCACGAGATAGGACTCGGATATGATCCTGGCAAGATGGGACTTTCTCTCCTCTGGAATCTTGGAATACATTCCGACGCCATTCTCCACCACATACCTGTAGTCCTTGTTCATAAAACGGCACTCAAGCATATAGTAATTCGAGATCTCGGCGAAACGCGGATCCTTCGCGGCCTTTGCGAACCAGCCGAAGGCACTGTCAAAGTCTCCCCTGGTGTAGTCGATATAAGCTATCGAATACATTGACGGAGCCGTATAGTCCGAGAACGGCATCTTCTCGCAGCGGACGAATCCGTCCCTTGCGGTGGAATAATTTTCCTGTCCGAATTCCGAATAAGCCTGCTTGAAGACGAACTCAGGTTTCTGGGATGACAGAAGTGAATTTTCGTCCACGAGGGCGAATTCGCAGGATGCCTCCTGATATTCCTCCTTGTCGAAGAAATTGAGGGCGTTGGCGTAATGGATTATTCCACGAAGAGTGGAAGCAGGATAATTCTGGTCAAATTTCAGAACGAGGGTCTGATGTCCCGGAGCCTGGAGACGGACAGCGCACAGAGTGGCATAGCCTTCCGCCTGTTCAGCGTCGAACTTGGTATTAGTTTCCCTGGCTATGGTCTCAAAAACCTGCCTGGCCTCGACATACATTCCCCTTTCATACAAAGCGACTGCTTCCTTGAATGCCTTGGTGTCCTGGACGCCGGCAGAAAGAGTAGTCGCAAGCATAATGGCAGCCAATGAGGCTGTTGCAATTTTCTTTAGCATATGCACGTGGTATATATTATACAAATATACTCAAAATATCCTTATATTTGCTATGATATGGATGCAATCATAACCTTCAAAAAAGCAGATATTCTCAACGGAGAAACACCGGTGATCTATGGCCTGGATATGGACATTTTCCCGGGTGACTTTGTCTATATAATCGGCAAGGTAGGAAGCGGAAAGACTTCCATCATCCGCACGATGATAGCCGAAAACGAGCTCAAGAGAGGCGAAGCCTCAGTATGCGGAATCCGCATCGACGGAATCAGGCAGAAACAGATACCGACGCTGAGAAGAAAACTCGGTGTGGTATTCCAGGATTTCCAGCTCCTTATGGACAGGAGCGTGGAAGACAACCTTTCCTTCGTCCTCAAGGCGACTGGCTGGAAACAGAAGGACGACCCCGACAAGCGCATCAAGGAAGTCCTCAAGAGCGTAGGAATGGAGACGAAGGCCCACAAGATGCCTCACCAGCTTTCCGGCGGAGAGCAGCAGCGCATCGCCATCGCAAGGGCCCTTCTCAACAAGCCGGAAGTCATCATCGCCGACGAGCCTACGGGCAACCTCGACGACGAGACGGCCGACGGCATCCTCCAGCTCCTCCGCGCTATCAACGCAGAGAACAAGACCGCCGTCGTAATGGTGACCCACAACCGCTCAATCGTGGAGCGCTACCCGGGAAGAGTCTTCGTCTGCGCCGACGAGGCCTGCTCCGAACAATAAAATATTCCAGACAATGAAAGAGATCTTCGACTGGTTCAGGGTCAATATGCCTACGGCCGAAACCGAACTGCATTACGGCAACCCTTTCCAACTCCTCGTAGCAGTCATCCTTTCCGCCCAGTGCACCGACCGCAGGGTGAACATTGTCACGCCGAAACTCTTCGAAGCCTACCCCACCCCGGAAAAACTCGCAGCAGCAACTTTTGACGAGCTTTATCCTTACGTCAAATCCATCTCATACCCCAACAGCAAGACCAACCATCTCATCGGAATGGCCCAGAAGCTCGTGTCCGACTTCAATTCAGAAGTGCCGTCCGACATCGACGAACTCCGCAGCCTTCCGGGCGTAGGTCCAAAGACGGCAGCAGTCATCGCCTCCGTCGTCTATGACAAACCGGTCATCGCCGTCGACACCCACGTCTTCCGCGTAGCCCACCGTCTCGGACTCTCCGACGGCAAGACTCCCACAGCAGTCCAGAAAGACCTCGAAAACCTCGTTCCGGAAAAGGACAGGGCCATTTCCCATCACTGGCTCATTCTCCACGGGCGCTATATATGCACAGCCCGCAATCCGAAATGTTCGAAATGCGGGCTGCAAGAGTATTGTAATTATTTCCTTACTTCAATTTAGCAAGAGCCTCCTTGATTCTGCGGAGGGCTTCCTTGATGTTCTCATCGGAAGTAGCGTAGCTCATTCTGAAACACTCAGGAGCTCCGAAGGCATCACCGCCGACAGTTGCGACGTGAGCTTCCTCAAGAAGGTACATTGCGAGGTCGCTTGACGTATTTATCACCCTGTCGCCATACTTCTTTCCGAAGAATGAAGAGCACTTAGGGAAGAGGTAGAAGGCTCCGTCAGGCTTGTTGACCTCAAGGCCTGGAATCTGGCTTGCGAGATCCACGATAAGGTCTCTTCTGCGCTCGAATGCGACCCTCATATCCTCGACGCACTTCTGGTCACCGGAAAGAGCGACCGTCGCTGCGACCTGAGAAAGCGAGCAAGGACCGCTGGTATACTGTCCCTGAAGCTTGTTCACGCCCTTGACGATCCATTCCGGCGCAGCGATGAAGCCGATACGCCATCCCGTCATCGCATAGGCCTTTGACACGCCGTTGCAGACGATGACCTGATCCCTCATTCCAGGGAAGGTAGCGATGGAGGTGCAGCCTCCGATATAGCTGATATGCTCGTAGATCTCGTCAGAAAGGACGAACATTCCAGGATGCTTTGCCACTACTGCAGCTATGGCTGCGAGCTCATCCTTTGAATAGACAGAACCGGTAGGGTTGCTTGGAGTACAGAGAATGAGGAGCTTCGTCTTTGGAGTGATGGCCTTCTCGAGCTGCTCAGGAGTAATCTTGAAATTCTGCTCGATGCCTGCGCTGATGAAAACCGGAACGCCGCCGGCGAGCTTGGCCATCTGAGGATAGCTTACCCAATATGGAGCAGGGACGATAACCTCGTCACCCTCGTTCACGAGAGCCATTACGACATTGCAGAGAGCCTGCTTTCCACCATTAGAAACGAGGACTTCAGATTCCTTGTATTCAAGGCCGTTCTCCTTCTTGAGCTTCTCGACGATAGCCTTCTTGAGGAAGGCATAGCCAGGAACAGGAGAATACTTTGAGTAATTGTCGTCGATTGCCTTCTTGGCTGCCTCCTTGACGTGGTCAGGAGTATTGAAATCAGGTTCTCCGACGCTCATACTGATGATATCCACACCTGCTGCCTTGAGCTCGTTAGTTTTCTGAAGCATCGCGAAAGTAGCCGATGCCGCGAGATTGTTTACTCTGTCTGAAAGTTGGTTCATTTCTATCTGGGCTAAAAAATTCTTCGCAAATATAACATTCCCCTCTTTTTCCTCCAACCGCTTATTAATATTTTTTAAAAATATTTTAACCAGGCCTTGAAGACCTGGTTAAACATTGAAAATTATCAGTTTGATTATTTTACGAACTGGTTCTTGAGAGCCTCTATCTTGGCGTCGGCATCCTTGCCCTTGGCGCCGAAATAGAACTTGATCTTAGGCTCCGTTCCTGAAGGACGGACTGAGACGACATCTCCGTCCGCATCGAAGAACTGGAGGACATTGCTCTTCGGCTGGCCCGTCTTCTCGGGCTCGAGATAATCCACGACCTTGGTGACAGGAGATCCGACGAGGTCCTTAGGAGGGTTGGCGCGGAAGCCGGCCATAATTCCCTGAATTTCCTCGACTCCGCTCTTGCCCTTTCTCACGAGGGAAACGAGGCCTTCCTTGCGGTAACCGAACTCTTCGTAAATCTTTTCCATCAGCTGGTAGAGAGACATTCCCTGGTCAGCCGCCCAGGCAGCGGCCTCTGCAACCATACAGCAGGCAACCTGAGCGCACTTGTCGCGGACGAACTGTCCCACGTTGAAGCCGAAGCTTTCCTCGCCGCCACAGATAAACTCGCCGCTCTTCTCGTTGCGCTTCACCACTTCAGCAATGTACTTGAAGCCAGTAAGCACGTTATAGACCTTCACACCGAACTTCTCGCAGATCTCTGTGATGAGTTCCGTCGTCACGATAGTCTTCACGACATACTTTGACGGGTCGAGCTTTCCGAGTTCCTTCCAGCGGGTAAGGATATAATATGTAAGCAATGATGCAGTCTGGTTTCCGTTGAAGCGAACCATCTTGCCGTCATTGTCACGGACTGCGATACCCATACGGTCGGCGTCAGGGTCGGTAGCCATCACGATGTCGGCGCCCACCTCGTCAGCCCTCTCGAGGGCCATCTTCATAGCGGCCGGTTCCTCAGGATTAGGAGAAACAACCGTAGGGAAATTACCGTCGCTCACATCCTGGGCAGGCACATTGTATATATTCTCGAAGCCGAGGCGTCTGAGACACTCAGGAACGAGCTTGACTCCACAGCCGTGCAGAGGAGTATAAACGAACTTGATGTCCTTGTGGCGGGCTCTTGACTCAGGGCTGAGAGTAAGCGAAGTAATGTCGCGCACATAGCACTCGTCAACTTCCGCGCCCATCACCTCGATCTTGCCGGCACCCTCTCCCGGAGTGAACTTCACCATTGAAGGATCCGTGATCTTGGCAACTTCAGCCACGATGTCCTTGTCCACAGGATAGGTGATCTGGCCGCCATCCTCCCAGAATACCTTGTAACCATTGTACTCTTTAGGATTGTGGGATGCAGTCACCATAACTCCGGCTACGGCTCCCTTGAGACGGATCGAATAGCTGAGCTCAGGAGTAGGACGGAGGGCATCGAAGATATATACGTGGAGTCCGTTTGCGGAAAGCACGTCAGCCGTGATCTTTGCGAAGAACTGGCTGTTGTTTCTGCTGTCAAAAGAAATGCAGACCTTGATGTCATCTCCCTTGACATTCTCCTTGATATAATTGGCAAGACCCTGAGTGGCCATACCGACGGTATATTTGTTCATACGGTTGGTACCCACGCCCATAACTCCGCGCAGTCCGCCCGTACCGAATTCAAGATTGCGGTAGAACGCATCTTCCAAAGCGACAGGATCGCTGTCACGAAGAGCCTTCACCTGGTTTTTAGTTTCCTCATCGTATGGACCGTCAATCCAACTCTGAGCGACCTTCTTAAAATCTGTCATAGTGCATTTAATTTGTAATTTTCAAAAATAGAGAAATTACTCGGCTTATGCAAATGGTCAAATTAGCGTGAATAATCACAAATAATCACTATTTTTGCCTTGCTCACATATTATGACACTCAAAGACTTCATCAACAAATACGAAGGAGCTGATCCTGAAAGACTGCTTCTTTCGAAGAGTACCGAATGGCCCGACCAACCCGAAAAAGATGTAGCGATATATACTCTTGAGGGAAGGAAAAAGATCAGAGCCAAGGTACCATCCTGGTATGAGAACCAGGACATCATCTACCCTACCCGCCTCTGCACGGAACAGTGCAGTTCAGAATTCACGGCGGCATACAAGGCTGAACTCCTCCAGCGAATCCTCCGTTTCCGTCCGGGAACGATAGCGGACCTCACCTCAGGCCTGGGAGTCGACGTGGCGGCATTCAACCAGGTCGCTTCCAAAGTTCTCTACAACGATATGAACCCGGCACTCGTTGAAGCCGCAAAGCACAACTTCGGAGCCCTTGGAATTGAGAATGTGGAATTCTCAAACGTCGCTGTTGACGAGAACACCGTAGGAGAAATCCTCAAGGACGGCTGGGACATAGTATTCCTGGACCCTGCGAGAAGGGACGACCAGGGCCGCAAAGTCTTCCTCATCGAAGACTGCCAGCCGGACGTACTGAAGCTTCTCCCGATAATCTACAGATACGCCAAGAACGTAGTCCTGAAACTCTCCCCAATGGCTGACATTACGATGGTCGCAGAACGGCTCGGAAATGTCCGCTCTATCCACGTCGTCGCCTCAGCCGGAGAATGCAAGGAACTTCTCGTCCATCTCGACAGAGACTATGTCGGAGAATACGAACTCGTGCTGAACGAGGACGGAGAGATCTGCCACATCTACAAAAACGCCGAGAAAGACTCGAAGGCTCAGATAGCCTCAACGACAGAAGACCTGGAAAACAAGATACTCTTCGAGCCGGGCAAATCCCTGGCCAAGGCAGGACTCTTCAATTGGACATCCGAGAGATTCAAGCTCATCAAGGCGGGAGTAAACACCCACATCTATTTCGGATACGAACCTGTCCACCTCGGAAAAAACTACAGGATTGAAAAAGTCCTTCCCCTGGACAAGCAGGGGCTCAAAACGGCCGGCAAGGAATACCCGGACGCAGATGTCACGGCAAAGAACATTCCGCTCACCAGCGACGCCCTCAGGGCCAAGCTGGGAATCAAGAAATCCAACAATACGGGCCTTCACATCTTCGGCCTGCATTTCGACTGCTCGAAACAGAACATCCTCCTGATATGCAGAAAAGTCCAGTACTAGACTGGACTTTTCTCATTAATATTCAACAGACTAATTTTTCAGATACTTCAGCCAGAACTTCCGGTTCTCGGTCTGGAAGTGTATGCCCTGGGCTCCCCTGTATCCGTGCATTCCGTCAGGATAGATCATAAACTCGAATTCCTTTCCGGCCTTCTGCAGGGCATCGACCAGCTGGAGGGTATTCTGGAAATGGACATTGTCGTCACCCGTTCCGTGGGTCAGCTTCAGCATCACAGGTGAAACCTTCGTGGCATCCTCAGCCTTCAGGTCAGCCGCATAATTCTTCACGTGGCCGACAACCTTCGTCTTCTCATATCCCTCCGGGTTGTTCTGAGGAGTATCCATAAAGCGCTCGGTATAATGGGTATCGTAAAGAGCCCAGTCATAGACTCCGCCTCCGGCTATTCCGTAATGGAATTTGTCAGGATGGTCCATCACCAGGAGCGACGTCATAGTGCCTCCGAAAGAGAAGCCCTCGACACCTATCTTGTCAGCCTGTACATAAGGCAGGCTCTGCAGCCAGGTCGCCCATTCGCAGAAATCCTTGACCTCAACCTCTGAAAGCTGACGGTATATCTGATCCAGACCTTCCCTGCCGTTGTGGCCGGCGGCACGACAGTCGGCCGTAACCTCGATGATGCCGTTTTCCCAGTACCACGCGAACCTTGAATTGCCTCTCCACCTGTCGAGCACCAGAGGAGTATCCGGACCGCCATAGATGTCCACGTGGACAGGATACTTCTTCGAAGGGTCGAAATTCTTAGGATAGACGATGAAACCAGGAAGGACAAATCCGTCGGAAGTAGTGAGAGAAATCAGTTCAGGGATTATATTCTTCGACGCATCGAAATCATCCTTCGCCATATCGGCCACCTTGATATTTTTCGACGGCCTGGCCGTATTATATACCCTATACTGATAAGGCGTGCTGAAATTCGAAACAAGGGCCACGAAATGCTTTCTGTCAGGAGAGAGCCTGACGGCGTCAGCCGAATAGGCAGGATCCGTAAGGGCCGTGACCACACCCTTTCTGTCCACCTTGTAGAAGGCGGTGCGGACTGAGACATCGCGGTACGCAGTGAAATAGACATCACCCTTCTTCTCATCCACATCGACGAGCCTGACAGACCAGTTAGTACCGTCAGTAAGACGGCGGAAATTCTTTCCGTCATAGCTCAGATAATAGATCTGCTGCCATCCCGTCTCGAAGGCGCGCACCATATAGAGGCCTTTCTCACCGAAGATCATTCCGTCAATCCAGTCGAGCCAGGTCTTGTATGTCTCGTGATAGATGTGATTCAGGGAGCCGTCCTCGGCTGACACGGCATAAAGGTCGAGGGTGTTCTGTGTCCTCGGTTCCCTTGAGACGAAGAAGTTCCTGCTGTCCGCTCCCCAGAAAGGAGTTCCGAAATACTGGTCTTCATTCTCGTCGAAATCAGCCCAGACGATCTCAGGCTCATCTCCGGCCGAGATATCAGCCATACCGATCCTGACCTTCGGATTGTTCTCACCGCACTTGGGATATCTGGTCTGGCGCAGGCTTCCGTCCTGGCCCTTCGCAGAATAGATCGGGAACATAGGCACACTGCTGTTGTCAAATCTGTAGAATCCGATTTTCTTCGAATCCGGAGACCACCAGAACGCGCAGTACTTGCTCGGCCTTCCGAAGATTTCCTCGAAATAAACCCAGGACGCATATCCGTTGAGAATAAGGTCGGACCCGTCGAATGTCACCCTCGTCTCCTTCTTCGTTGCAATGTCAACATAGTAAAGGTCGTTGTCCCTGGTAAAGGCCAGTTTTGACGAGTCAGGAGAATAGGTAAGATTCACGGCGCCCTCAGGCTCTACCGGGAAGGATGCGAATTTTTCCGGAGCCGACACGCCAGTCCTCACCTTGCCGTCTGCGGCATTCACCACGAAGGCAGCCGAATCGGCATAGGTCCCGTCATAGGAGAAGATGACTTCCTTGTCGGAAATCCATTTGCAGTTCAGAGGAATTCTCTGAGTCTGTGCAGAAGCGGTCAAACCCAGTGCAAGGGCAGCCGCAATCATCAAGATTCTTTTCATATAGATTCTGTAGTTTTTCCGTCATCAAAAAACTCGTCCTTGAAATTCACGAGATAGACTTTCTTCACGGCACGGGTGATCGCGGTGTACATCCACTTCAGGTCATCCGTCGTAAGTTCATCCATCCAGAACGGGTTGTCTATGAATACGCAGTCCCACTGACCACCCTGACTCTTGTGGCAGGTAATGGCATTGGCGTACTTTAGCTGAAGAGCATTGTAATATTTGTCCTCCTTCACAGCATCATACCTCTTCTTCTTGGTGCTCAGGTCGGCATAATCTTCCATCACCCCGTTGAATAGGGCCTCCTGCTGTTCGGACGATATCGAAGCCGTCTCCGACTGGAGTGCATCCATAATGACCTTCACGTCAATTTCCTGGTCCCCATAATCCGGAAAGGCCAGGCTCACGTCCGCGAAATGCAGGCCGTATCTTTCTTCGAAATGCTTCGGCGAACCCACTATCTTCGCCATATCTCCGTTGGCTATGTAATCCATTCCCTCGACGTCATCGACGAAATGATAACAGTTCTTAACGATCATCACCTTGTCTCCCCTGACGAGCTGGTCCTCCTCGAACTGTACGGTGGCGCGGATTCCCGCATTGTACCTCAGAGCCCTCTTGTTGGACCGGCACAGAACGACGGTCTCGTCCTCGCCGTATTCCGAATAAGCGTCCTGGAGCTTCTCAATTAGCTCCCCTCCCTTGATCCTTTCGACGTCAGGGAAAGGCAGATGCAGACGCACATCCTCCGGGTCGTCATTCTCAATATGCTGACGAAGAATGGTCGCATTGTAAAGTATTCCGGATTCAAGCTGCTGGCGCACCACCTCCCTGAGGCTGGCAAATTCCACACCTCCGAAACCGGCCATATAGTCCATATAAAGGGCCGGACTCTCCTCCATACCCACAGGAGGAAGCTGGGCCGAATCACCTATGAGGATCAGTTTGCAGTCTGCTCCGTTCCTGACGAAGGAGACGAGGTCTTCCAGAAGGTTGTTGTCCGTGCCGATGAGAGATGCCTCATCCACGACGAAAAGGGTGTCCTTGGCCTTGTTGGGCGCGAGGGAGAAATCCCCCCAGCCCCCTTCCTTGAATCCCTTGGCCCTGTAGATATGTTTATGAATCGTGAATGCCGGTCTTCCTGTATAATTGGAAAGCACCTTCGCCGCCCTTCCCGTCGGAGCCAGAAGGACCGAATGGATCTTCAGTTCCCGGAGGGATTTCGTGACCGCGGCAATGGCAGTCGTCTTACCGGTTCCGGCATAACCGTTTATGACCAGGATATCAGAATCTCCGCTCACGATGAAAGTGGCCACCTTGTGCAGAAGGGCATCCTGATCCGAAGTCGGCAGAAAATTGAATTGCGAAACGAAGTCGCCGTAAAGAAATTCTCCCCTGTCCATCTTTTCCTCCTGATTACTTTCTTCT
>JAILCZ010000109.1 GCA_024689985.1 Bacteroidales bacterium
TTCTTCATCGAGCCTTCAGACAAGGGATTTGGAGTGAAACAGATAATGGACCACTTCAACGCCCCGTACGAGGATGCCATCGTCTTTGGAGATGCGGCCAACGACCTGTCGATGTTCTGTCCCGAATGGACGAAGGTGGCCATGGGAAATGCAATTCCAGAACTGAAAGAAAAAGCCGACCTTGTGACCACTGACGTGGACAAGGACGGCATTTGGAACGCCTGCGTCCGCCTTGGTCTTGTAAAATAGCCGAATCCCGAGAACAGGTTAGAAAGTCAGCATTAATCCAACTCCATGGGGTTGTAGTCCCACACGAACGGATGCGGTCATCTGACTTTTATTATTATAATCTTCCGCTATCCACTGAAGACGGCTTGAGCCTATTATTCCAAAGGGAATACCCACATCAATACATACACAGCCGGCAAACAACGCCGTACATCCTGCATACAGCAGAAATGCTTCTGACGTTGAAAGGCAATCCGGCTGTTCACCAACTCTATCAAACTGCAATAACATCGATGTGAGTCCGGCAACAGCAACACAAGCACCTGTTACACACAGCCTTTTTGCAACGATGCGCTGCTTCATAGCCCCGACATACGTGTCGTTATATACATCAGTTCCTATGACGGATTCCATCTGAGACGGGTCAATTCTACTTCCATTAATGAAAAATGATCCTCTCTCGTATGTCATGCCGACATTTTGCGCTGACATAACAATCCCGCAGGAGAATAAAAGCAACAGTGTAATGATGAGGTTCTTCATAACGTTTAATATAATAACATATTAGTATTCTTTTTCATTTGGGATAACATAGGCCGCCCAATTATAAGCCATTAAGGATACAACTTTAAAAATAATCATTATTTTTGGAATAAAACCCGAGGCCCTATTTATTTCGCCCCCAAATAACTAACCACACAATGAAAAACAAATTCACATTTTTCCTGCTACTTTTAGCCCTAACTCAGGCTATAGCGTGTCAAAAACAATCATTATTGACTGACGTTGACTCCATTGAAAACCAAGTCACGCTGGATGGTAAATCAAATCTAAACAATGAAAACAAAGAGAACACTCTTTGGTTTTCTTTTGAGCCAATTATTAACTCCCCGGAATGGATTAATTCCGAAGATATTGATTGGCGCTTATCACAGATACAAATACCAAAGGAGCAGTTGTCTATCATGCCAACATCGGTTCTGTTGAATCTATGTTTAGATTATCCATTCTATCTCGACTACACAGCAGCAAACGACTGCTCAGACGGATTTGATAGATTAATGAACACATTCAATGGTTTCAAGGAACTTACAAAAAGAAATGATGCTCTTCCTTTGATTGCGTCTTATTTAAACAGTATTGATATTCCATCTATCGTAAAGAATGCAAAAAACGCTACAAGACAAAGAGACAATATTCTCCACATTAATTTTGTTGAATTACTAACGTCTAGAATTGCGTCTTCTCAAAAATATTGCAAATGCAATCCTACGATAGAAGCCACAGTCCAAAAGATATTAGCCGAAAAAATAAGACATAGAGATGTATTTAGTTCTTTTTCACTGTATTCAAGTAAAGAACTAGAAAAATCATTATCTCTTAAGAGTGAATATGAACCTGCTATCATCATTAACACCCGATATAATCGACCTGTTGAGGCTCTCCTACGGAATGAGCTAACATATGAAGAGCAAGAATCTACGAATTCATATTATATCTCTCATTACCACAATGCAGAGTACTTGTCTTCATCATCTAAAAGATATAATTGTCATAGCTTCGCTTGGAATATATCAGAAGGCGGCAGGATCTGTTGGATTAATGGATCATTAATAGCCCAACCGACCTTGGACGGAACAGTGGCATCATATAGTGACAATGTTGAAGCATTTTGGTCTGACGGCTTGTATTCCAGAACGACATCCAACAAAGCAGAGAAAATATATTATTATCGAGGGGACCATTCTGCAATCCAGTCAGACGTCTCCGGAAAATACGAATCAAAATGGGGTAGCGGCCCGCTCATGAGACATTCTCCTACTTACTGCCCGTCAATTTATCACCCGGAGTATCGTAGATATTTCAAAAAAACAGACCTAATTCTATACTGTTCAGTCGGGGACCGAGAAGTATATGTAAACGAATCATGTACATACAGCGCCATTGATATTCCAGATGGTATATCAAACACTTACCATTGGGATGTTGTTAATAATAAAAATCAAGAAAGCGCGCTTGGAACGTACGCCTCCATTAAAAATGCCACGCCACAATCTGCAATAGTGACCTTTAAAAAAGCCGGAATATATGACATTCGACTTTACCGGTCACATCCTGATAGAGGCCAAATGGTTTACGAATGGGAGGCATATGTTTCAAATTAATGTATATTAACCTAACAAACGACACAAATGGAGAATAGATTTATCATCTTTTCGACCCTGGTTCTGTTTATTTTAAGTTCGTGTACCAGACAGGCTGACCTTGATACGGGGGAATCATCCATTGTTGTAAACTGCATACTCCGATTCCCTTCACAGACTCAAGAGCTTTCATTATCATATTCAGTCCCTAATGGGCAGAAGGAAAGCATTCCTATTGATGAAGCTGATATTACGTTATTTGATAATACCGATAATATTCTGGCTGCCACATTCACATCTCTGGGGGAAGGACGTTGGCAAGCACCGATTTCCATATGCCCCGGACATGAGTATAAACTAACGGTGAACGTGGACGAAAATTATCGCATTACTGCCACGACAACAATACCGGAAAGTAAAACCATGTCATATATGCCATATGGTATACAATACCCTAGTTGGGAGTCAAATTCATCACGCGGATGGGTTTCAAGCACGACCTATAATCTATCCGTTTTCAATACACCTGTCTGGATGTATATCTGGAATTACGATACAATAAACAAAACGCACGTAATTGCAGATAATATTACCACCACAAATCCCTATGTGGATGGATTCAATAAAACAGGAGTACAGCTTCCATTGGTTAAGGATTGGGAAAAGCGGGCGTTTAACCACCTAAGCATACTCCACCACAAATACCTTAGAATTGCGCCGAGAGAGGAAATTAACAAAGCATTTTCCACTTATATTGCCGGTGATTTCTCGGAACCGTTCTACTCTGCGCTGACTTCTTCTGAACTTCCTACGTTTGAAAACCCAATTACAAATTATACTGGGCCAAACACCATTCCAGATGAGGAGAAGGGATGCGTTGTCCTTCTCTCGGTTTCAAACGAATATGACAAGTATTTAAAGGACATCATCACAAGAAAGCAAAAGGAAGCCGGAGACGATTTCACCATACTCTACGACAATACCCCATTATACAGCAACATTAACGGAGGCGTCGGAATTTTCTGCTCTGTATTAACATATTATTTACCATGGGACGTACCAGCAGATCTAAATTAACCGGGATTATTGCACTGATCCTGTGTATAATATGCGGCAACTGCCATGCACAGGACACTCCGTCAATAACAGACTCACTTACCGCGTCTTATAAGGAAGCATTCCGAAGCCTGTCGTCCAATGTCGGAACCATAGTTTCCGATATAGAAACAATACGAAGTGTGGTTACTCCTATCGGGGAGGGCGATGCAATTAAATTTATCCAAACCCTTCCGGGCGTTTCAACCGGAGCCGAAGGCTCTTCCGCAATATTCGTAAGAGGCGGTAACCTTGGAAACAACATCATGTCTCTTGACGGTGTCACATTATATGGAATAAGCCACCTTATGGGAATGACGTCCGTAATATCATCAGATGCCGTCAAATCCATGAAATTCCAAATGGGAGGAATGGACGCAGACAGGGAATCCGCCCTGTCCTCCGTTATCAGTCTATCAACAGTGAATCCCAGTCAGGAGAAGATGCACATTGGAGGGACAATAAACCCCTTCCTATGCGGGCTGTCAATAAATGGGCCGGTTTCAAAAAACACCAGCATTCTGGTTTCCGGAAGGTATTCACCGGTAGGTAATGAATACAAGTCGGTCAAGAGCCAGCTGTCTTCCGAAAAAGGACTTCATGATTTTGATGCCTCTGTATATGACATATACGGGAAACTTCACCATGAAATCCGTAAAGGTGAATGTATTGACGTATCCGCATTCAGGAGCATGGACGAATACGACATAGTATACGGGAAGGATTCGGACAGGTACAAGATGTCATGGGACAACATAATGTATTTACTCAAATACACTAAGCGTCATTCGGAAAAGATTCTGACAGAAATAGATTGTTCCTATAACAAGTTTCATAGCTGGCAAAACAGCTATTTGAAGTTCAACGGCTCACAAAATGACCTGAACCTGAAGTCCAGATTAAAGGAAAACACTTCCGAGGGTAAAATCATTTATGATGGGCATAGGAATCATCTAATTTTTGGCGGGAAATACAAACTGGCTGAATTCATGCCAGGAGTCTCGTCTTATGACGGAGATCCGGATGCCCAGAGGTACAATTGTACAACCTGTACTCTATGGGGACAGTATGAATACGATAAGCCGGAGAAATTCTATTTCAAGGCAGGAGCAAGAATGAATTTTTACACAAAACAGAACTATGCCGAAAAAGAATCCTTCCGAGAGCCCGAGGTAAATATCATGTCTGAATACCACATTGCAGACGGGCTTAAACTGTCTGCCACATTTGACCGGACTGTACAGTTTTACCATGTTCTGGAAGGGATGCCTCTCGGATGGTCAGTAGACTTGATTGTTCCATCTGACCAAGCACTACCAGTTGAAACAGCTTATCAAGGCTACATAGGGATGACAGGAACGTGTAAAAACCACATCCTGACTGCCGGATTCTATTACAAGACAATGGACAACCTTGTTTTCTTCCCTAATGCGGCAACTATCTTCAGTTCAACCATCTCAGGCTGGGAAGATAATGTTGAAATTGGGAAGGGCTCGTCATACGGATTGGAATCCCTATATGAATACAACGGGAAAAAGCTGTCTGCCAGAATCTCTTATACCCTGTCTAAAACAGACAGAACATTTGAGGCACTGAACCACGGGAAGCCGTTTCCTGCCAAGTTTGACAGACGTCATATATTAAACGTCCATGCTCAGTATTATTTCACCAATAATGGAAACAAAAAGCAGGGAATAACGTCGGCCTTCACATTCCAAAGCGGTCACAATGAGAGTTATAAAGCGTTCTCCTATCCAAGTGTAACTCCCGACGGAGAAGAGTTTCTTATCCCATATTTCAGTGATCAACCCAACAATCTGAAAATGCCTGATTACATCAGATTTGACATAGGCTATTTCAGAAACTGGGCCAGTACTTCAGGAAAGATACGCTACAGGCTTCAGGCGGGGATATATAACCTCCTGAACAGGCACAACCCTTTTATGCTAATGTTTGACGATGATTCCAAGCAGTGGCAGGAGTTATCACTTATACCAATTATGCCGAACATATCATTCAGGGTAGAGTTTTAGACTTGTAAATTAGATTAATCATCAGTATATTTGGTCAGATAAAACAACACTAACCATTATCTGTCCTATGAAACGCATAGTTTTCCTGTGGCTTTTACTTGCTGTTTCAGCCACATCATTCGGACAAAGCGGCCTGTCTCAGGGACAAGCCTACGTGAATCCGTCCGCCAATCCGGGGACAACTTACAAGACCTGTGACCACTGCGGTATCAGGATGGGCAACATCACATATCCGTGGCAACACGAGACATGGTGTCCTTACTACAGACCGAAGAACAGCGGAAGCGGAGGTAGCACGATTTCACTTGGGAAAAGCACCACCAATGCAATGACGGCCCTTGCAACTGCTGCTGCCGGAGAAATGATCTCGAACGCAATCACAAACTGGCTGGACCCAGGCAAGGGGGACAACAACAGATACGACAACACGAACTTTGGCGGCAAGGTCAAATTCTACACATCGCCGAGGGAGGACGACCACACCTGCGTAGTGCTCTCTGACCGTAGCACCGGAAAACTGGGAATATGGCATAATGCCTACGTATTCTACTCGGCCAGTCCAGACTCACCATCACATATGCAGGTATCGGGATTCTGGGTAATCAGGCCTCAATACGACAAGATCTACATGAGTCTGTTCGACGATACCCATCCGTATGCAATCTGCGGCGCAGAATCCAGGGACAAGAAAGGCAATGAGCAGTGGAAATGGAACGTTTACGAATTCGGTCTGGGTTCTTACTGCAACAAAGGGCATTGTGTACTCATTTCAGAGATTGAAGGAACGGACATCCACTTCAACCTGTCAAGCAATACGGTGGCTATGGCCAATCAGGACGGCAGATGGGGCGTATGGAAGGTGGGACGCCCGCCGATGGACAAACTCAAGAAGGCCAGGCTCTGGCTCAACGAATCCGTACCGCCACAGTACGACAGCGTGACCGTCTGGAACAACTGCGTTGACATTTGGAAGGGCGGCCGCGCAGGCATGATTGACGAGAACGGAAAAGAAATCATCCCAGCCGAGTATTATAAGATAGGCACCATCGTGGGCCCTAACCGCTGGGCATACGCGCAGAAGGAAAAGAACGGTGACTTCGGAGTCATAAACGACAGGAACCAGGTCTGCGTTCCGTTTGAATACGATGCCATAAGCGTCAACGCCGAGGGCGTGGGAGTAGGTGCCGACGGACGCTTTGGAGCGTACTTCAAAGACGGCAGCAAGATAGGCCTCATATGGACTGAGATGCCGGTGTTCAACAAGGACGGATACATCTTCAAGGTAGAAAGCGGATACGGATACAAGGCCTTCAAGAACAATACGGAATTGAAGCCGGAATTCGAGTCCATCACCTTCGAGGAGGTGAAAGACACCAAGTATCTGGCCAATATGGTAGCGCCGAAGGTATCGAAAAAGAAAGTCATCGCCGCCAAGAAGGGAGGACTGTGGGGCGTATACGCCATGAACGGAGACGAGGTCATCAGCCCGCTGATCGTGAAAAGGGACAGGGTCGGATACTTTATAAGCAGCCTGCCGTTCACATCTTTCCGCTACAGGTGGAAGGATAAGGCAGACGAGTTGAGTTCAACGCGTGGAGAGTTCGAAACACAGGCAGACTTCGAAGCCCGGAACACTGACCCTAAATTGAAGGAAGCGTATCTTCAGAAGGCGAGGAAGCAATTTGAACGGGAGTTCATGACAGAACGCATCCGAAAGGCCGTAAGCCAGAAGGACGGACTTTCCCTTGATTGGGGCAATTACGATATGGACAGCCAGTCATTCCCGTTTGCATGCTCCGTATCTCCGATTCCTCTGTACGAAATTGCCGTTCCGCTGACAGACGCTCCGACATTCAAGGAAACAGTAAAGACGGCCAGACCGACGGATCTTCTCAGGACAATGTCATTCTTCATCTACAAGGACTTTGTCACAGTTGCGGAGTTTACCGTGACGCTACCGTCCGGAAAGGTATTCCACTACAGAAACCCTGGGCTTGACGATATGAAGAACCGCACAGGAGACACCATCGTTAAATACACTGATTTATATTAATAACTGATAATACGCATTGATATGAAAAAGCTTCTATTCTTGTTCGCAGCAATGCTGCTGGGGTTCCCTCTCTTAAGTCAGGAAACCGACAGTTTTATCGAAGACATGCAATACTGGAAATCGGGCAATTACGAGATAAAACTGTCCCCGAAATCTTATAAGTACAGCTACTACCACGGCCATCTGGCAGGAATCCAGAATGTGGTCACCGGGAAATGGGTCCTTGAGCCTATTCAGAAAAAGTCCGTCGGCAGCTGGTGGGTGCCACGCTTTGAAAAGACCGAGCCTCAGGCAAAATACACGCCGCACGAAGCCAGCGCAGGCATAAGGTTCCTGGACAACTACCACCCTGCATTCCACGGATGCGTACGTATCGACGAGGCCAGTCAGTGGGACAAAGATGCCAACTACCCTTCACGTGCGTGGTTCATGTTCGGATTATGTGGAATATTCAAGATTGAGAACGATTCGTTGGTTCCAATCATCAGAGGCAGCAAATCTGTGGAGGATGTCTATAGAATGGGATATTACTACAGTTATTTCACACCTATCGGCAAATTCCCGGTGATTGTTGGAATATACAAGAAGAACGGGGAGAAATGCTACGATATCTTCGACGCACAGGGAAAACGTCTGTACACCGACGTGAAATCATATAAACAGAACGAGGATAAGACTATCCTTACCCTTGTAACCGCAGAAGACCAGACACTCCTGATTGATACTGACGGCAAGATTGAAGAGGCCGAAGAAGAATAATCCAACATATCCATTTGAGGTAAACGGACAAAAAATAATTTTTGTCCGTTTATTATTTCACCAAGGCTATAGATCAGACAATAGATATCGGAAAGATTCTCGAGAAGAAAACCGGAAAGAAACTGCCGGGATTTGTCTTGAGACTTGTCAAGTCATTCATTCACCAGGACTACATAAACGGATACCTTTCCAAACCGGGAGAGGGGAAGAGATTCTTCCTTGACATCCTGGATTATATGCACCTGAAAGTGAATGTCAGGGGATGGGAGAACCTGAGTATTGCTCCGGTAGGGACACGATTCACATTTGCATCAAACCATCCGCTGGGCGGAGTGGACGCCATTGCCCTTCAAGGTCTGCTCTGGGGCCATTTCGATTCGGCTCCCGGAATCCTTGCAAATGACTTTCTGATGAACATACCGGCTGTAGCCGAACTCGGAGTGGGAATCAACAAGACGGCGAGAAACCTCATCATACACTTCCTCAAAAAGCATTTCAATGACAAGGACGGCATTTGGAACGCCTGCGTTCAGCTCGGACTGGTCAGCGGATGCTGATGAGCTCGGTATCGACGGCGGATGCCACGCACTCGATGATGGTATCCAGGCCGAACTTGGCCTTGATGCGCTCTTTATATGTATCTACGGTAGCGGTTGTGACTCCGAGGGCAGAGGCAATCTGAGAATTGCTGTAGCCTGAGGTCACGAACTGGAGCACTTCGAGCTCCCTTGGTGAAAGATTCTGCGGACGACGGTGGCGGACGTTGTCCTCTCCGCCGAAAAGCGAGTTGATTTCCTCTTCAGGAATGGTATCGCCGAAGAAGAGATTGTTTCCCTCATAAGCCCTCAGAATATCATTGGCGATTTCTTCCGGAGAGGAATCCTTCGCGATATAGGCCCTGGCACCATAGGTAATGGCCTGGATGATATAAGCCGGAGTCTTGTAATGGGACAGCATTATCGGGATGACTTGCGGAAATGACTTGCGGATAAGACCCAGAAGTTCAAGACCATCCGTCTGCTGTTCGAGAGTAATGTCAAGTATTGCAATATCTACTTTAGGATTCTCATTAAGATATGATACGGCTGCGCCGGAAGTCGTCTTATGAGATACTAGACGCATATCCGTACGGACATCCAGAGCCATCTGGAGGCCCATTGCGAAAATTTGGGAATCTTCGACTAAGAGAACGTTAATCATTTGAGGTTAAATAATGTATAGTTACTTCGCATCCACCTTCCTGAAGATTGCGTGCACTCAGGCTGGCGCCAAGTTTTTCAAGTAGTTCCCTGGTAATCACCAGTCCGAGATGGCCCTTGCTGGACATTTCGGCAAGGATCTCAGGTGACATACCCGGGCCTTTGTCCGTAACGACGATTTTCTCGCCATCTGCCTTCAGAACCACCGGTTTGTCCTTGGGAGAGAACTTCACGGCATTGTCCAAAAGGTTACGGATACAGGTTACCATCATATGTCTGTCGGTCCGGATGGTCAGGCCGGACGGAATATCAGTTTCAATATTGTTCAAGGTGCCTATGGACTCTTTCGCCAAGTCCGAAAAGGATTCTTCCCTGATTACAGGACAAAGAACTCCTTTATGGCTGATAGACCACATAAGGAGATTTTCCAGCATTATGGAAGTCCCTTCTGCAGCAATTCTGAGCATAGACAACTTCTCCTTTAATTCTTCAGGAGAGAGATCGTCAAAATGTTCTTCAAGCATCATTGAAAGGTTGCGGATGCCGGTCACCGGTGCACGGAGGTCGTGGGAAATGATGCTGAAAAAGCGGTTGCGCGTATCAAGTTCATCTTGAAGTTCCTTGGTTCTCTGTCGGTTTACCCTATACCGGGCATACATAAAGCAGGCGACAACAAGAAGAATGAAATACAAAATCTGAAACGGCCATCTCAAAAAAAGCCTAGTCGCTCCTTCGATTATGGAACCCCCTGTTAAGTCTTTGACACCATCTGCTGAAAAGGCTTGGGGAACCATGAAAAGGATTGGAAATATTATGGCTATTGTCCGTTTCATCCTATAACAAATATAGAAGAATTATAAGGTAAATTATCTTATAATCAGCAACTTGTGGTGTATTTCACCACAAGAAAAACGAACGGCGTTCAGCGGAGCTGACTTTCATTTTATGTCTGCTGTTCAAAAATTCAGCGAATAGTTTTTAAATTTGTCGTCATTGCTCATCAAAAGATGAAAGAAAACGGACAGACAATAGAAATAGGAAAGGTACTTGAGAAGAAGACAGGCAGGAGACTTCCTGCTTTCTTTGTGCATATGCTGGAGAAATTCATCCATCAGGACTACATCAACGGCTATCTTTCCAAACCCGGCGAAGGCAAGCGCTTCTTCCTGGACATACTGGACTATATGGACCTGAAGATAAGCGTCAGAGGATGGGAGAATCTGGACAAGGCGCCAAAGGGGGCCCTGTTCACCTTCGCGGCGAACCATCCCCTCGGAGGAGTGGACGCCATAGCCCTGCAGGGACTTATATGGGACCATTTCGATTCGGCCCCCGGAATCCTTGCAAATGACTTTCTGATGAACATACCGGCAGTAGCCGAACTTGGAGTCGGAATCAACAAGACCGGAGGCCAGGCAAGGAACCTGGGCGAAGAAGTCCGCGCCTTATATCATTCTGACAGGCAGATACTTATGTTCCCTTCAGGGAAATGTTCCAGGATGATTGACGGGAAAATCCAGGACCCTGAATGGAAGAAAACCTTCGTGAAGATGAGCGTTGAATCAGGCAGATGGATAGTCCCGGTACGCTTCATAGGAGAAAATTCCAGAAGATTCTATTGTCTTGACCGTATTTTCAATAAATTAGGCATCAAATTCAACATCGGTATGGCCCTGCTGCCCGATGAACTGTACAAAGCCAGAGGCAAAAGCTTCGGGATAATAATAGGAGAGCCTATCCCTCCTACCTGCTTCACCTCCGAAAAGACAGCCCAGGAATGGGCCGCAGATGTAAGAAAGAAGGTTTATAATCTGAAATAAACGATTACAATATGGAAAAAATAATCGACCCTATAGATATCAATCTCATCAAATCCGAACTTACCCCTGAAAAGAAACTCGGAGAGACCAACAAAGGCGGAAACGAGCTCTACATAGTGGACTGGTTCAACGCCCCGAACACCGTGAAGGAAATCGGCAGGCTCAGGGAAGTCTCCTACAGGGAAGCCGGTGCAAGCTCCGGAAAGAGCATGGACCTGGACGAGTACGATACTATGGAGAATCCATATCAGCAGCTTATCGTATGGGACCCGGACAACCAGGCAATCATCGGAGGCTACCGTTTCATACTGGGAAGCAACGTCAAACTCGCCGAGGACGGCCAGCCTATGATCACCTCGTCCCACCTCTATAAATTCTCAGACGAATTCATCAAGGAATACCTTCCGCACGTGATGGAACTGGGAAGGTCATTCGTCACTCCGGAATATCAGAGTTCAAGGGCAGGATCGAAATCCATCTTCACGATGGACAACCTCTGGGACGGAATAACATATGTAATTCTGGAGCACCCTGGCATAATGTACTTTATGGGAAAGATGACAATCTACCCAAGCTACAACAAGACGGCGAGAAACCTCATCATACACTTCCTCAAAAAGCATTTCAATGACAAGGACAGCCTCGTAAGGCCTAAGAAGACCCTGAGGGTCAATGACAATCCGGAGCTTATGGACCTCGTCCTCTGCGAGGACGACCTGCACAAGGACCTCCGCCTGCTCAAGGGTGCGGTGAGAAAACTCGGCACGAACATTCCGCCGCTTGTTAATTCCTATATGTCGGCGACTTCGTCACTGAAGATGCTCGGCTCCTGCGTGAACGACGAGCTCGGTGATGCAATCGAAACGGGCATTATGGTCTGCTTCGAGGAAATCTATGACGACAAGAGAAGCCGTCACATCGAAGCCTTCATAAACAACAAGGAGAATGCCCTCGCAAAACGCTACCCAGATATGATGCAGAGCATCAAGGAAAGACTGATGGAGAATCTCAAAAACAAGAGGGCCAGAGCATTCCGCAGATTCAAGAAGCATCTCGGAAAGAAGAACCCTGACATCGAATTCATATAGTAGATTTTCAATTTGGGCTTTCCTCGTAAGTAGGTGAAGTTGTGATTTTTACTGAATTTTTATATATTTCGGAGACATTACACTTTTGCCTATGGATAAAATAGCACTGATAACAGGCGCAACCAGCGGAATCGGAGAAGCTTGCGCCCGTCGCTTCGCAAAAGGCGGTTTCGATCTTATAATCACGGGAAGAAAAGCAGAAAAACTCAATGCCCTGAAGGAAGAATTCAAGAAGAAGGGTGTTGATACCGTGGCACTTGCATTTGACATACAGGACAGAAAGGCAGCGGAAGAAGCCTTCAAGACTCTCACCGGCAAGTGGGAAAACATCGACATACTCATCAACAACGCCGGACTCGCAAGAGGACTCGAGCCTGAATACGAAGGAGATTTCAGCGACTGGGACCAGATGATCGACACGAACATCAAGGGTCTGCTGACGATGACGCGCCTCGTGGTTCCCGGAATGGTGAAGCGCAACCGCGGACACGTGATCAATATGGGAAGCGTGGCCGGAGATGCGGCCTATGCCGGAGGAAATGTTTACTGCGCCACGAAGGCTGCGGTGAAATCCATTACGGACGGCCTTAGAATCGACCTCGCGAACACAGCGATAAGAGTAACCAACATCAAACCAGGACTGGTACAGACCAAATTCAGCAATGTCCGTTTCCACGGAGACAATGCCCGTGCCGACAAGGTATATGAGGGCATCACCCCGCTTAGCGGAGAGGACATCGCCGACGTGGCATTCTATGCAGCAAGCGCCCCTGACCACGTACAGATAGCCGAAGTACTCGTGCTTGCGACACATCAGGCAAGCGGTTCCGTGATAGTCAGAGAAAAGAAATCTCAGGACAAATAAAATTAGGAAATATCAAAAATTTAGTCTACTTTCGTAGTAGCTAATTTTGAACAATTAAAAATTACTCAATCTATAAACCCAAAAATTAAAAGGACTATGGCTAATAAATACGCAGGTACCAAGACAGAAAAGAATCTTGAAGCAGCTTTCGCAGGTGAAAGCCAGGCTAGAAACAAGTACACCTATTTCGCATCAGTAGCAAAGAAGGAAGGCTATGAGCAGATCGCAGAACTCTTTCTCAAGACTGCTGACAACGAGAAGGAGCACGCAAAACTCTGGTTCAAGGAACTCAACGGAATCGGAGACACAGCGTCCAACCTCGCTGACGCTGCTGCTGGAGAGAACTATGAGTGGACAGATATGTACGATTCATTCGCAAAGACTGCTGAAGAGGAAGGATTCACGGCTCTCGCTGCTAAGTTCCGTCTCGTAGCTGCCATTGAAAAGCGTCACGAAGAGCGCTATCGCGCCCTCCTCAAGAACGTGGAGACCGCTCAGGTATTCGAGAAGAGCGAAGTGAAGGTCTGGGAGTGCCGCAACTGCGGTCACATCGTAGTAGGCACGAAGGCTCCAGAGGTTTGCCCTACCTGCAACCATCCGAAGTCTTATTTCGAAGTTCACGTTGACAATTATTAGGATTATGGCTAAGAAAAACGAAATCTACAAGTGCACGGAGTGTGGCCTGATGGTCGAAGTGCTTGTAGAAAGCGGCGCCACACCGGTATGCTGTGGCAAGCCGATGAAGCTCCTCAAGGAAAATGACACTGATGCAGCTCAGGAGAAGCACGTTCCTGTAGTTGAGAAGATCGCTGACGGATACCGTGTAAGCGTCGGATCAGTAGAACATCCTATGACACCTGAACATTATATCCAGTGGATAGAGCTCATCACCGAGGACGGAGTGCTCCGCAAGGACCTCACACCTGAAGACAAGCCTGTAGCTGAATTCAAGACCGATTCAAAGGTTCTCTATGCCCGCGAGCACTGCAACCTTCACGGTCTCTGGAAATGCTAAAATTACTTGCAGAAAATACAATTTGATTATATTTGCTCCTCAAAATGGCAGCAAATAGAATCGAAATAAGAAGAAAAATCCTGGCAGGAGTACTTTTGACGGTATTTCTGCCAGCTTTTTTGTTCTCGGTTCTTCATAGGCACGACCATCATCACCACGATGGCGGCTGCCACGAAGAAGAGCATATCTGCCTTCTCTGTGAGGCCGGAGTGCTCCACTTCGACAAAGCCGACAACTTCGGAGACCTGCACGATGCCTGCCTTCTGTGCAACTTCCTGTGGGCAACCTTCCTTGGAGCGGCAGCTGCTGCCCTCCAGTTCGGCATCACGCGCTTCCACAAGGAAGATCTGCCTGATGTCCACTTTCTCAGCAGCGAAAATCATAGATATTACAATCTCAGGGCTCCGCCCGTCTGTTTCTGCATCTAGTATTTTACCTGACTGTGGAAAACCCGATCAATTAATCAGAAACAGAAAATTAATATGACAATATTATCTTTCCTGCTTCCGCTTTCTCTTGCGGCAGCAGCTAATCCGACCTGTGAGGTAGCGGATACGACAATCATACTTGACGAGGCCGTAGTAACAGGCCTTACCGGACTGACAAAAATGAAGGAGAGCCCTCTCCCTACAATATATGTATCAGAAAACACTTTCAAGTCCCTCAGCGGCACGAACGTAATGGACAAGCTTGCACGCTTCCCGGGCGTTTCCCAGATCACGACGGGCGGAGGGATCTCCAAGCCTGTGGTAAGAGGCCTCGGATACAACCGCGTGGTGACGACTGACGACGGAGTGCGCCAGGAAGGCCAGCAGTGGGGCGACGAACACGGACTGGAAATCGACGACAGCAAGATTTCTTCGGTTGAAATCCTCAAGGGCCCAGCCAGCCTGATGTACGGCTCAGATGCCATCGGAGGAGTCGTCATAATGAAGAGCAACCCTACCCTTCCGACAGGCACGAGGATGGCCCGATGGGCATCTGAATACCAAAGCAACAACGGGCTGCTCGGCACCTCCCTCTTCGCCGGAGGAAATGAAGACGGCTTCATCTGGGACGGACACGCCAGCATCAAGTCAGCCCATTCGTACAAAAATGACGAAGACGGCTACGTTCCCAATACCCAGTTCACCCAGAAGACCCTCGACGGAATGGTAGGACTGAGCCGTGCCTGGGGACATTCCTGGCTCAAGGCATCCTGGTTCAACCTCAAGCCTACGATGACGGAAGAAGACGAAGGCAACACCCTGTCCTACAACCACGGCTACCCATATCAGGATGTGTCCCACCTGAAGGTCACCTCGGACAACAGTTTCGTGGCCGGAAACGGCAGAATAATTGCGATTCTGGCCTATCAGATGAATACGAGAAAAGAATTCGAAGAAGGAACGGAACCGGGAATCCATATGAATCTCGGAACCCTCAGCTATGACCTTAAATACGCCACATCCGAATCTGCCAGAGTAAGGATGAACTACGGCCTGAACGGAATGTACCAGACCAATGAGAACAAAGGAGAAGAAGCCTTGATTCCTGATTACGGCCTCTTCGACGCAGGAGCATTCGGCACGGCTTCCGGAGATTTCGGCAGATGGCATCTCAGCGGAGGACTCCGCCTGGACTACAGGCACGTCAGCACAAAGAAAGTTGACGACAAATTTACCGAATTCAATAAAGACTTCAGCAGCATCTCCGCAAGCTTCGGAGCAGTTTACGACATCAATGAGAATATGCTCGTGAAGGCAAATGTCGCCCGCGGATTCAGAGCTCCGAACATCAGCGAACTCGGTTCT
>JAILCZ010000124.1 GCA_024689985.1 Bacteroidales bacterium
ATCTTCATACATTTTTAGTGGGATGAAACACATTTCAATAATAGCGTCATTATTGATCTTAGCGATATCAGGCTGTACGGAAAGGACAAATGCCGACGAAGAAAAGGACGACATCAACTGGACAGACCTCACGATAACTGAGAACGATGCAGTCATCGACTGGACCTCACTGGCGAACACATATATAAAATCGTATGAGGACACAGGACTGCCTGTGATATACATAGACACCCCCGACGGAAGCGACATCGACTCCAGTGATGAGAAAATCCCGACGGAAGGATGCTCGATAAAGATCGTAGGAGCTGACGGAGTGACTCAGCTGGAGTACATCTGCCGTACCAAGGCAAGAGGAAACCAGTCCCTCACATTTCCGAAAAAGTCCTACAACATCAAATTCGAGAATAAACAGTCGGTTCTCGGAATGCCCAAAGGCAAGAGATGGTGCCTGCTGGCGAACTGGGGAGACAAGACGGCACTGAGAAACGAAGTGGCCTTCCAGCTGGCAAGGATGACGGATATGGCGTGGACGCCCAGAAGCGAATACGCCGAGCTCGTGCTCAACGGAGTACACCTCGGCCTCTATCAGGTAGTGGAGGCGATAAGGAGGAACGGCAGCAGGGTGAACATCTCCGACGACGGAGTGATACTGGAACTGGACTCCTACTATGACGAGGACTACAAATTCTATTCGCCGAAGAGAAGCCTGCCATACAACTTCAAGGATCCGGACGATCCGACGGATGAGATGTTCCAGGAAATCCAGGACTATGTCGCTGAATTCGAGGAATGTCTGTACGATGTGGACAGGCTGACCTCCGGCGGATATAAGGACTACATAGACGTTGACTCATTCATAGACTACATCCTGGTGAACGAAGTCTGCGGAAACGCCGAGATAAAATATCCGAAGAGCGTCTTTATGTATAAGGACAGAGACTCCCTGATGTACGCGGGACCTGTCTGGGACTTTGACTACGGCACATTCTCCAGCACCTACTCCAACACCCTGCTGGCGATGAAGACGACATATTTCTCGTTCCTGATGAATGACGACGGCTACAGGTCAAGACTTAAGGAGCGCTGGAACACGCTGAAGATGGAATTCGAGAAAGTGCTTCCGATGCTGGATGAAAAGGCCGACGAAATACATCCATCCCAGGTCATCAACGCCGAAATGTGGCCGATTGAACAGTGGGACGTGAACGGAGAAGAACAAATGACATACGTGGAGGCGGTGGAAACGCTGAAACTCAACCTGATCCGAAAGATAGTCTGGCTGGATCTGTACATTAAACTGATGTAAGAAAATGAGAAGACTTCTGAACATAGCGCTTGTAATGACGGCGACGGTCATCGCAAGTCTGGCGACCAACTCCTGCGGAAAGAAGGTGGAATACACCTCCATTCTCGTGCAGGACTCAATCAGACATTACTACCCTATGATCCAGGGCCAGGAGCTCGAGATCGCATACAGAATAGCCAACATCGGAAAAGAACCTCTCGTGCTGATAGACATCGTTCCGAGCTGCGGATGCATCTCGACCGACGGCAAGATCAACAACATCATACTTCCGGACAAGGAACTGACCCTCCAGTTCAGATACAACTCATCCAAGAGCGTCGGTCTGGTGGAGGAGAAGATCTATCTCTACGGCAACATCGAGCCTGACGGAGAAGCCGTCCTGAAATTCGACGTCAACGTAGTGGCCCCATACGGCAAGAGCCCGGACTACGAGGAACATTACTATGAGGAGAGCAAGCTGGAGAGGCTTATAAAAGGCACCACGGCAGGATACGAACAGGAGAGAGGCTACTGGATAGACTCAAACGAGTACCCTGAAAACTATTCGAGATACTACAACAAATATCCTTGGCGGGAAAGAAAGCACTGATTTCTTCAAAAAAAATTCATTTCTTCTGGAACAACATTGGTGCAGATTTGCTAAATTTAAGTGCAAACAATTGCAAACCACACAATTAAAAACCCAGTAACATTATGAAAATCGGTGTTCCAAAAGAAATCAAGCAGGGAGAAAATCGCGTCGGAATGACCCCTGCTGGCGTTGCTGAAATGATCAAGCACGGCCACACAGTTTATGTACAGCACACAGCCGGAGATGGTAGTGGATTTCCAGATAAGGAATACGAGGCGGTAGGAGCGGAAATTCTTCCAACCATTGAAGATGTGTACGCGACGGCAGAAATGATCGTAAAGGTTAAGGAGCCAATCGAGCCTGAATACAAGCTCATCAGAAAAGACCAGCTTCTCTTTACTTATTTCCATTTCGCAAGTGAGCAGGACCTCACTACCGCAATGATTGACAGCGGTGCAGTTTGTCTTGCATACGAAACAGTCCAGAAAGCCGACAGGTCTCTTCCTCTTCTTACCCCAATGAGCGAGGTCGCAGGTCGTATGGCAGCCCTCAACGGAGCATATTTCCTCCAGAAGACAAAGGGCGGTAACGGAAAGCTCATCAACGGAGTTCCCGGTGTGCCTCCTACCAAGGTTCTCGTCCTCGGTGGCGGAATCGTAGGAGAGGCTGCAGCAAGAATGGCAGCCGGAATGGGCGCCGACGTTACTATCACAGATATATCACTTCCACGACTCCGTCAGCTCGGAAACGAACTTCCAAACAATGTCCACACCCTCTACTCGAGCGATGCGAACATCAAGAAGGAGCTCCGCGACGTGGATGTAGTCATCGGATCGGTTCTCGTTCCTGGTGACAAGACTCCAAAACTCATCAGAAAGGATATGCTCAAGCTTATGCAGCCTGGCACAGTCCTCGTCGATGTCGCCATAGACCAGGGAGGATGCTTCGAGACATCTCATCCTACCACTCACGAAGACCCTGTTTACTTCGTGGACGGAATCCTCCACTACGCAGTTGCCAACATCCCTGGTGCAGTTCCTTACACCTCTACGATGGCGCTTACCAACGCAACCCTCGTCTATGCCCTCGCACTTGCTGACAAGGGCTGGAAGAAGGCCTGCAAGGACGATCCTGCCCTCGCGAAGGGACTCAACATCGTGGGCGGAAAGGTTACTTTCAAGGCAGTCGCAGACGTCTGGGGACTTCCTTACGAACCGGTGAATCTTGACTGACAACCCCTATAAACGAAACAGGGCGGCCCTTTCGGGTCGCCCTGTTTGCATATAAGGTAATTTATACACGCTGGCCGTATGAACGGTCTGTTGTGTTAACTGTGATGACGTCGTCCTGATTGATGAAAAGAGGAACCATAATCTTCGCACCAGTCTCGAGGGTAACTTCCTTGAGAGCTGAAGTAGAAGCGGTGTTGCCCTTGACTGCAGGCTCTGCGTAGGTAACCTGGAGGGTTACATATGTAGGGAGCTCGCAAGTAAGGCAGCGCTCGTTCTCACCTGCTACGAACATCATTTCAACGTGCTGGCCTTCCTTCATGAGATCGGCATTCTCAACAACATCCTTAGGAAGGTTGATCTGCTCGTATGTCTCCTCGTGCATGAAGTTGTAACCCTGCTCGTCCTCATAGAGGAACTGGTAAGGGCGACGCTCAACGTCGATGGTCTCGATCTTTGCACCTGCTGTGAAGGTGTTCTCAAGGATACGACCGTTTTCAAGATTGCGGAGTTTTGTCTTTACGAATGCAGGACCCTTTCCTGGCTTAACGTGCTGAAACCATACGATCATACAAGGCTTCTCGTTAAAATTAAGGTAAAGGCCATTTTTGAAATCTGCTGTTGTTGCCATAAAAATTATCTGTTATAAAATATTATTCGATTGATTGCAAAGAGATTGCGGCGCAAATTTATGAATTTGCCGTCAACCTTCCAAAATTTTCTTCGCCACATCCTCCAGGAGCCACTTTGGAGTCGATGTCGCTCCGCATATTCCCACCCTGTCATTCTCGCGGAACCACTCCTTCTTCAGGTCGTCCGTAGAACCGATGTGGTAAGTTCTCTCATTCTCAGAGCGGCAGAGCTCACAGAGTACCTTTCCGTTGGAGCTGGCGTGGCCGGCAACGAAGATGATGATGTCGTGGCTGCGGGAGAAATCCCTGAGCTGGGCGTGTCTGGATGACACCTGGGAACAGATCGTATTGTGGACCGTAAGCAGGCTCTCGTCAGAAATATGCGACTTTATCACGTCGCAGACCTCCGCATAGCCGCTAGGGCTCTTTGTCGTCTGGGAAAAGACCTCGATAGGACCGGAAAAATCCAGTCTGCCTTCGGCAATCGCGTCTTCAAGCATAGTCTTGCTCTCCACTACGAGGGCATCGCCTCCGACCTGACCGACGAGGCCGAGGACCTCTGCGTGTCCGATCTTTCCGAAAATCACGAGGCTTCCGTGGCGTCCGTCCTCGTGAAGTCGCTGATAAGCCTCGCGGATGCTGACCTGAAGCTTCAGCACTACGGGGCAGGTACAGTCTATAAGCTTGACGCCAAGCTTTGAAGCTGCCTCGTAAGTCTGTGGCGGCTCACCGTGGGCACGGATCAGCACTGTCTTGCCGGCGGCATCCTCCAGCCCCTTCTTGTCAATGGTGACAAGGCCCTTGGACCCGAGTCTTGCAAGCTCCGCCTCGTTGTGCACGATGGCACCGAGGGAGTACAAAGTGCACCCCTTCTGAGAATCAAGAAACTCCTCGGCCTTGCCGATAGCCCTGATCACACCTCCGCAAAAACCGGATTTGCCGTCTATTTCTACAGTAATCGCCACTGTCTATTCCAGAATTCCGAATTTACCCTGAATTACGCCGCGGACCCAGGCGAGTTCTTCGGCGAACGTCATCGACGAGTTGTCGAGGACGAAGGCATCAGGAGCCTGCACGAGAGGAGAAACCTCCCTGTGCGAATCTATGTAGTCCCTTTCCTGGAGATTCTTCATAACCTCAGCCATATCAGGGTTCTCGCCCTTTGCCTGGAGTTCGTCGAAACGGCGCTGTGAGCGCACCTCGACGCTGGCAGTCATAAAGAGCTTGATCTCAGCATCAGGGAAAACCGTCGTTCCGATGTCCCTTCCGTCCATCACTACCCTCTTGTCACGGCCGAATCCGCGGAGTTTCTCATCCACGAAGGCGCGGACAAAACCGACCGCGGCGATTGGGCTGACCTGTGAAGACACCTTCATCGTGCGGATCTCCTTCTCGATGTTCCTTCCTCCTGTAAAAAGCATACTCTTGCCGTCCACATTCTCAAAATGCAGATCAAGACTTTCCAGAGCCTTCTCAAGACCGGGCAGGTCGATGGCATTGTCAGCGGCGATGAGGCCGTTTTCCTGCGCGAAGAGAGTCACTCCCCTGTAGAGAGCGCCCGAATCCAGATAAAGGAATGAAAATTCTTTGGCGAGCAGCTTGGCGAAAGAACTCTTGCCTGTAGAAGAGTATCCGTCAACCGCGATAATGATATCAGGTACTAGCATAGTCAGGGCAAAATTAGAAAAAATTGCCCAAAGAAGAGAATTTTGTCCGATATTTGCGGGGATAGGCTTTGACCCATTCAAAAGGAGATTTAATATGAAGATACTTGTAATCGACGATGAACGTGCGATCAGGAACTCCCTGAAGGACATCCTGAGTGACGAAGGCTATGAAGTGGAGGTTGCCGAAGACGGCAACGTCGCCCTCGGAATGGTCGAAAAAGAGAGATACAACGTAATATTCTGCGATATCAAGATGCCTAATATGGACGGCATCGAATTCCTCGACCGTGCGATGAAGGAAGGTCTCGATTCGGCGATCATAATGATTTCCGGACACGGAGACATCGACACTGCCGTGGAGTGCATCCGAAAGGGAGCCTACGACTTCATCCAGAAGCCTCTCGACCTCAACCGAATCCTCATCACCCTCAAGAACGCGACCGAAAGGACCAACCTCGTGAAAGAGACGAAGGCCCTCAAGAAAAAAGTTTACGGTCAGCAGATGATCGGTGAATCAGAGGCGATCGGACACATAAAGGATATGATAGCGAAGGTGGCTCCGACAGACGCGAGAGTCCTCATCACGGGTCCGAACGGCTCCGGAAAGGAGCTCGTGGCACGCAGCCTCCATCAGCAGAGCGAACGAAGCGCTATGCCTTACATCGAGGTAAACTGCGCGGCGATTCCTTCCGAACTCATTGAAAGCGAGCTCTTCGGCCACGAAAAGGGAGCCTTCACCTCTGCGATCAAGCAGCACAAGGGCAAATTCGAGCAGGCCGACGGCGGCACCCTCTTCCTCGACGAGATCGGAGATATGTCACTTGCGGCCCAGGCCAAGGTCCTCCGCGTCCTCCAGGAGAGAAAGCTCTCCAGGGTGGGCAGCGACAAGGACATCGACGTGGACGTGAGAGTGCTCGCGGCGACGAACAAAGACCTGCGCAAGGAAATCGAAGAGGGCAACTTCCGTGAGGACCTATACCACCGTCTCAGCGTCATCGTGATCAAGGTGCCAAGCCTCGACGAGAGGAAGTCCGACATCCCTATTCTCATCGAGCATTTCAGCAGACAGATAGCGGAAGAGACAGGAAAGCCGGTAAGGGCCTTCAATCCGGAAGCAGTGAAACTCCTCCAGGAGAAAAACTGGCCTGGCAATATCCGAGAGCTCCGCAACGTGGTTGAGCGCCTGCTCATCCTCGGAGACAACGAAATTTCAGTACAGAACGTACGCGATTATGTAACAGCTTAGAATTATGAGAAAGATTTTTACAATAATGGCGGCAGTGGCCGCATCAATCCTCTTCATCCTTCCTGCAGACGCACAGATGAAGATCACCACGAAAAAAGCCAAGCTCAGCGACTTTGAGACCAAGACCACGAAGGTGGTCCTCACAGGCAATTCAATAGATGACGAGACTCTCAAGGCAGAGATCAAGGCCGTATGGACAATCTCTCCGTATGAGTTCTGCACCCTCGAAGAATTCGAGAACATCAAGTCATCCACCAACTACTACTTCCTTATGACGGTCCAGGGGCAGTTCAAGAAGGAAAGCGTTCCGGGAATTGACTTCCTCACCCTCGTCAAGGGAGGAGAAGGCTCAGAGAACGGAGTCGGCGAAATGTACGAAGTAGTCACAGTCCCTTACAAGGCAAGCACAGCTTCGTCCGGAAGGGAGACCGTTTATCTCGGTGCCCTCCTCGACATCATCCAGGACTACACCAGAAAGGCAATCAGCAGCGACTTCAAGGGCTACACTGGCCTTACACTCTACAACACCGCACTAGGCAAGACCAAGACCAAGGACATTCTCTTCTCAGTAGATGACCTCAGCCCGAGCGTAGGCCAGGCCACTATCAAGGACGCTATGGGCAACGGTATGCTCATCGCAGAGGAAGACGAGGTCGACTCAAAATTCGAGAACGGAGCTACGAACACCGTAGTCTCATACATCGTCTATCCTTCAGACGCAATGGTAGGTTCATACTGCTTCAAGATGCTCATCGACGCTGAGAACCACGACCTCTACTATTTCAAGAAACACAAGATTTCCGCAAAACAGGCTCCTGGTTTCCTTCTCTCTGACGTGAAGGTGATCAAAGCCGTCCGTTAAGATATGATTACCGGACAGACTCCCTGCGGACTCAAATACGCCGCGAAGAAGAGCGGCTCGGCAGTCGCATACTGTGCTCTGAGCATAAGGTGCGGAACAAGGAATGAGGGCGGTTTCCACAACGGAATCGCCCATTTCACCGAACATACCCTCTTCAAGGGAACGGCGAAGAAGAGTTCCGCGGTTATCAACAGCTACCTCGACAAGCTGGGAGGAGAACTGAACGCATACACCACGAAGGAGGAAATCGTCCTTCACACGACGGTTCTCAAGGAAGACCTCAACAAGGCGGCGGAACTGCTCTTCGAAATCGCCACGAGCGCGACCTTCCCGAAAGAGCAGATAGAAATAGAGCGCGGAGTCGTAATCGACGAGATAAACTCCTACAAGGACAGCCCGGCAGACGACATCTTCGACAAATTCGAGGAGAAGCTCTTCGAAGGCCAGTCCCTAGGCCGGAGCATCCTCGGCACTGCGGCATCTGTCAGGAAAATCACGAGCCCTGAGCTCAAGGACTTCGTATCAGCCAACTTCAGGCCGTCAAGAATGGTATTTTCGGTGGTCGCCGACATTGACGAGAATAAGCTCGCGGCAAAAGCCGAAAAGCTTGCGCTCAAGTACTTCGGAGAAGAAAACGCCGATGCCGGAGAAATCGCCGGCCAGGAAAAACAGCAGGCCAAGCTCTTCAGGACTGTCAAGGATATGCACAACCACGAAGCCAACGCCGTGATCGGAGGACCGGCCCCTTCCCTCTACCAGGAAGACGAAAGGCTGGCCGTGGTCCTGCTTTCGAACATACTTGCCGGACCGGCGTCCAATTCTCTGCTCAACAAGGTCCTGCGTGAGAAGAACGGCTGGGTTTACGGGGTGGAATGCACCTATACCCAGTATTCCGACACGGGGGTGATGGCGATAAGCCTGGGCTGCGACAAGGAGAATATGGACAACTGTCTGGCCGAAGTGGACAAAGTCCTGGACAGGCTCTGCACTAAGCCGTTCTCGGCAGCCTTCCTCAAGGCTGCGAAGAGACAGTTACTGGGCCAGCTGGCGGTCAGCTCCGACAACGGGGAGACCCAGTGCCTCTCAATGGCCAAGAGTATGCAGGCCTTCGGACGCGTGGCATCCGACGAAGAAAACCGCAAGGCAATCGGCAGCCTCAGCCCTGAACTGCTGCAGAGCGTAGCACAGAAAGTATTTGCAAAAGAAAAGCTCTCAAAGCTCATTTATCTTTAGACCTATGGAAACTCCGGAAGAAAAATACATCCGCGAGAATTCGACGCCTCAGAGCGAGGCTCTCGCCTGGATCCAGAAGCAGACGAACATCCGCACGAACTACCCGAGAATGCTCTCAGGAGCAAACCAGGGCCAGTTCCTCAAGATGCTCGCGCAGATGTCCGGAGCCAGGAACATCCTGGAAATCGGCACATTCACAGGCTACTCCGCAGTCTGCCTCGCCTCGGCCCTGCCTGAGGGAGAGGGACGAGTGGACACCCTGGAAATCAACGACGAACTCGAAGACCTCATCCGCGAGGGCTGGGAAAAGGCCGGGGTGAGCGACAGAATCAGCCTCCACATAGGAGACGCCAAGGAAATCCTCAAGACACTGGACGGCCCATTCGACTTCGTATATCTCGACGCCAACAAGAGGGAGTACTGCGATTATTACGGCCTCCTCTTCGACAAACTGAGCCCCGGAGCAATCATAGTGGCCGACGATGTCCTCTGGGACGGAAAAGTCTATGAAGACCCTATGCCGCAGGACAAACAGACCGTCGGAATCGACAGCTTCAACAGGATGATAGCCGCCGACGACCGCGTTGAATCGGTCATTCTCCCGACCCGCCACGGCCTCAATATCGTGCGTGTCAAAGACAAGCAATAATTAAAATAAATCCGTACATTTGTAATCTATGGCGGAATATATAGTATCAGCAAGAAAATACCGTCCTGACTCATTTGAAACCCTTATCGGCCAGGACAATATCGCAAGGACCCTGAAGAACTCCATCCTCAGGGGACAACTGGCGCACGCATATCTTTTCTGCGGACCGAGAGGAGTCGGCAAGACGACCACGGCCCGCATCTTCGCGAAAGCCATAAACTGCTCCAATCCGAGCGAGGATATGGAGCCGTGCGGACAGTGCGAATCCTGCCTTTCATTCCAGGAAGGCCGTTCTTACTGCATCCACGAGCTCGACGCCGCATCCAACAACGGAGTCGAAGACATAAAGGCCCTTATGGACCAGGTACAGATCCCTCCACAGGTCGGAAAGTACAGCGTCTATATCATCGACGAGGTCCATATGCTCACGACGAACGCGTTCAACGCCTTCCTCAAGACCCTTGAGGAACCGCCTGCACACGCGATCTTCATTCTCGCCACCACGGAGAAGCACAAGATTCTCCCTACCATCCTCTCCCGCTGTCAGACCTACGATTTCAACAGGATCAGCATTCCTGACATCGTCCGCAACCTCAGAGACATCGCGGCGAAGGAAAACATCACCATCGACGACGAGTCCCTGCACATCATAGCGCAGAAGGCCGACGGCGCGATGCGTGACGCCCTTACGATCTTCGACCAGACCGTGGCGTTCTGCGGTACCGACATCAAGTACGCCGACGTCATCCGCAACCTCAACGTCCTCGACTACGAATACACCTTCTCCCTCGTGGACGCCTTCCTCGCCGGAGACCACAGGACAGCCCTCCTCAAGTTCGACGAAATCCTCGCAAAGGGATTCAACGCAATCCACTTCATTTCGTCCCTCAGTTCACACCTTCGCAACCTCGCCGTTGCAAAGACGGACGGACTGGAGTCCCTTCTCGAACTTCCGGATTCAATCAAGGAAAGATACCGTCTTCAGGCCCAGACCTGCACCCTCCAGTTCATCTACAGCGCCCTCGAAATCACGATGGCCTGCGAAAGCGGATACAAGGCTAGCCTGAACCCGAGACTCCATATCGAATTCACCCTGATGAAGCTCTGCTTCCTCAGCGGCGTACCGGCCACGACGGCCACGGCAGCGCCGAAACCTGTCGCATCAGCCCAGCCGGCCCCTCAGCCCGCTCCTGCACCAAAGCCGGAGCCTAAACCGGAGCCTAAACCGGAACCTAAGCCGGAGCCTAAACCGGAGCCAAAGCCGGAACCTAAACCGGAACCGGCTCCAGCACCAGCACCTGTTCCGGAACCAGCCCCAGCGCCAGCTCCGGAGCCAAAACAGGACGGCGAGTCTCCTCGAAAGAGGGTAAGACGTTCAGGCTCAGCCATCTCGATGTCAGCCATAATGGAAGAGAAGCACGAGAAGGAAGCCGCAGTCAAGCCGACGGTCATCGACGAAAACGCGGAAGCCCCGTCAAACGAGAGCATTGCGGCAAAATGGGAACTCCTGCCACAGGCATACAGCGCCCAGCCTCGTCTTGCGAACACCCTTGCGAACGCGAAGATCGCTATCACGGAAGACGGAGATGCCAAGGTCCTCACCTTCACGGTGATGAACGTGGCGCAGCGTGACTGGATCAAGGAAAAGATCATACACGACCTCGAAGGCCGTCTCCAGAAGGCCCTTGGCTCCACGAAGGTCCGCCTCGACGTGGATGTGGTAGTGGCCAAGGAAGTAGAAAAAAGAATTTACACACAGGTGGAAATGGCGCAGGACCTTATGTCCAAAAACGACGAGGTCTTGAAATTCGTCAAGGACTTCGACCTCGATACTAAGTAAAGATGAAACTCAGAGCAGAAAACCTCGTCAAGAAATATGGCGTCCGCACAGTCGTCAAGGGCGTCTCAATGGAAGTTAACCAGGGAGAGATCGTAGGCTTCCTCGGCCCTAACGGAGCCGGAAAGACCACGAGTTTCTATATGATCACGGGACAGATCGTACCTAACGGTGGTAAGATTTTCCTGGACGATGAGGAAATTACCAAGCTCCCTATGTACCAGAGGGCTCAGAGAGGCATCGGATACCTGCCTCAGGAGGCTTCTGTCTTCAGGAAGATGTCCGTTGAAGACAATATTATGTCAGTTATGGAGCTTTCCGATATGACCAAGGCGGAGCGCCAGGAAAGACTCGAAGACCTCATCAACGAATTCAACCTCTCTAAGGTGCGCAAGAGCCTGGGAATACAGCTCTCGGGAGGTGAGCGCCGCCGCTGCGAAATTGCACGCGCCCTCGCCATCGACCCTAAGTTCATTCTTCTCGACGAACCGTTCGCCGGCGTCGATCCTATCGCCGTCGAAGACATCCAGTTCATCATCGCAAAGCTCAAGTACCGCAACATCGGCGTGATCATCACCGACCATAACGTCGGCGAGACTCTCGCCATCATCGACCGCGCCTACCTTCTCTACGAAGGTACCATCCTTCAGACAGGTACCCCGGAGACCCTCGCATCTGACGAGGACGTGCGCACTAAGTATCTCGGCTCCAACTTTACGCTAAAACGCTCCGCATCCGTCGAGCGTGCCCGAGCCGAATACGAAGCGAAGATGAAGAAATAATTCTATTTCAGTTTATCCTACTATCGAACCGTTTGTAACGGTCTCCTGCGGAGTGACGAAGCGCATCTTGCCGTCGCCCTGCTGAGCCATCAGTATCATACCCTTAGACTCTATGCCGCGGAGCATACGAGGCTTGAGGTTGGCGAGGATGACGATCTGCTTGCCGACCATCTCTTCAGGAGAATAGTGTTCAGCGATACCCGAAACGATGGTACGGGTGTCGATTCCAGTGTCAATCGTAAGCTTGAGAAGCTTGTCAGTCTTAGGCACGCGCTCTGCGGCGAGGACCGTAGCAGTGCGGATGTCCATCTTCTCGAAGTCCTCATAGGTGCATTCCTCCTTCTGAGGAACGACCTTCTTGGCAGCCTCTGCGGCAGCTGCGGCTTCCTTCTCTGCCTTGATCTTCTCAAGACGGTCGAGCTGAGCCTGGATGGCGTCATCCTCGATCTTTGCGAAGAGGAGCTCTGCTGCTCCGATCTCGTGTCCTTCAGGAAGGAGGTTCTCCTCACCGAGTCTTGCCCAAGTAAGGACGATGCCGCTCTGAGGAGCCTGAGGTGCGTCTGCATCGACAGTATGAAGGGCCTCGCACTCGCCAGGCTTGTATGTGTTGACAGTTTCCTGCTCACCCTTGCGGTGGTCAGTACCTGCATAGAGGGAAACGCCGAGCATATTGCGGAGTTTCTCTGCTGCGAACGGTGTGAACGGCTCGAATGCGACCGCAAGGTCAGCGCAGATCTGGAGGCAGACATTGAGGATCGTGGCCGTACGGGCCATATCGGTCTTTGCGACCTTCCAAGGCTCTGAATCAGAGATATACTTGTTTCCGAGGCGGGCGATTTCCATAGCGTCCTTGAGGGCCTCGCGGAAATGGTAGCCTTCGAGGTTAGCCTCGAGAGACTTCTTGATCTCAGGAACCTGGGCGAGGGTCTCCCTGTCGATAGGGAGCAGTTCGCCTGCAGCAGGGACCTTGCCGCCGAAATACTTGTGAGTAAGTACGATGGCGCGGTTCACGAAGTTTCCGAAGATCGCCACGAGCTCTGAATTGTTGCGTGTCTGGAAATCCTTCCAGCTGAAGTCGTTGTCCTTGGTCTCAGGAGCGTTTGCAGTGAGCACGTAACGGAGGACATCCTGCTTTCCAGGGAAGTCCACGAGGTATTCGTTTGCCCATACCGCCCAGTTGCGGGAAGTAGAGATCTTGCCGCCCTCGAGATTGAGGAACTCGTTCGCAGGAACGTTGTCAGGAAGGATGTATCCGTCGCCGTAAGCCTTCAGCATTGAAGGGAAGACGATGCAGTGGAATACGATGTTGTCCTTTCCGATAAAGTGTACGAGCTTGGTATCCTCGCTCTTCCACCACTTCTCCCAGCTGTTAGGAAGAAGTTCCTGGCTGTTGCTTATATATCCGATAGGTGCGTCGAACCATACGTAGAGGACCTTTCCTTCAGCTCCTTCAACAGGAACAGGGACACCCCACTCGAGGTCGCGGCTGACGGCACGAGGCTGAAGACCTCCGTCGATCCAGCTCTTGCACTGACCGTAAACAGTGCTTCTCCACTCCTTGTGGCCTTCGAGTATCCACTGACGGAGCCACTCCTCATACTTGTCGAGAGGAAGATACCAGTGAGTCGTCTTTCTCTTCTCAGGCTGGGCACCGCTCAGGGTTGAACGAGGGTTCACGAGCTCATCAGGGCTGAGGGTGCTGCCGCACTTCTCGCACTGGTCGCCGTAAGCGTCAGGATTGCCGCACTTAGGGCAGGTTCCGACGATGTAACGGTCTGCGAGGAAGGTCTTTGCTTCCGGATCGTAATACTGCTCGCTCTCCTTCGTGATGAACTTCTCATTGTCGAAAAGACGGCGGAAGAATGACGAAGCGTTTGCCTCGTGCACCTTCGAAGAAGTCCTGGAGTAGATGTCGAAGTTGATTCCGAGACCCGTGAAAGAGTCCTTGATCATCTTGTGGTACTTATCTACGATATCCTGTGGGCTGCAGCCCTGCTGGCGTGCCTTGATAGTGATAGGAACACCGTGCTCATCAGATCCGCAGATATAGAGTACGTCCTCTCCCTTCATCCTGAGATATCTCACATAGATATCGGCAGGCACATACACACCCGCAAGATGTCCGATGTGCACCGGTCCGTTTGCATACGGAAGGGCGCAAGTCACCAATGTTCTTTTACTTTTGTTTGCCATATATATAAATTTTAATCTTCTCTTTCTCTTCCGAGCTTCACCCGTACTGCGAGCCACTTTTCCTGCAGTTTCTTGAGCGTTACCAGATTCTCCATCAGGTGTTCAGGATCAGAATTCAACTTTTCCTTCACTTCCTTGAGCTTGAATTCCAGCCTCTTCTCATTGTAGGCCATAATGCTCTTCGGCACCGAATTCACGAGCCAGGAGCCCTTGGCCATCATCGACTTCTCGAACTTGTCCACCGTGATCTTGTACTTGCTGACAGACAGGTTTGCCGTCACCGTCCTCACGATGTCGTCCTCGCAGTTCAGAAGGCTTTTCAGGATTGCATCCTGCTCATACCCCTTGTCGAAGTAGCCTTCCATATATTTGTCATAGACCTTCCTGTAACATTCGTTGATGAAGGTCGTATTGTCTTCGCTGAACGCAGCGTCGATGTACTCCGCCACCGTCATACTCTGCTCGTCACCGGTAAGCTTCTTGGTGAGCTTCTCGAAAGGCATCATCTCGGTTCCGTCCGTGAGCAGGAAGGATACCAGCTCCCTCTCTGACGGACCGACCAGGGTATTGGTCTCATACTGCTGCATCGGGTCCTTGAGGACAGACGGAGCAGGTGCCGGAGCGGGCGCCGTCGCATTTCCGGAGGCGACAGCCTGATAACCCGGAACGGCATTCGAACCGACTGCACCGGGAGCCGGCTTGAACCCGGACTCGCGCCTCTGCCTCTCCTGGGCCTTGCGCTCATCCTCTATCAGGCGCCTGAGGGTAGTGTTCACTCTGTCAGCGATGATGTTCTGGTCCATATTCAGCTTATGGGCCGTAGTTTCTATGTAAACGGTACGCTTGATGGCGTCAGGGATGCCTGCAATCGTATCGGCGATTTCATTGATCAGCTCAGCCCTCCTTATCGGATCATCCTGCGACTCCTTGAGGAGCTGGTCCGTCATAAAGTCGATGAAATCCTGTTCATTCTCCGCGATGAAGGTCTCCACCTCCTCGAGGGTATGCTTGCGGGCATAGGAATCAGGATCGTCACCGTCAGGAATGAAGAGAAGCTTCACGTTCATTCCGGCCTTGAGTAGCATTCCGATTGCGCGGAGGGATGCGTGGACGCCGGCATTGTCGCCGTCATACATCACGGTCACGTTCTCCGTGAACCTGTGGATCAAGCTTATCTGGCCGTCAGTGAGGGATGTACCGCTGGAAGCAACGACATTCTTGATGCCGAGCTGATGCATTGAGAGCACATCCAGATAACCCTCGACGAGGAAGCACTTGTCCTTGCGGGAAATCTCCTGCTTCGCGAACCAAAGGCCGTAGAGAGACTTGTTCTTCACATAGATCTCGCTTTCCTTCGAGTTCACGTACTTTGCCACGGTCTCGGACTTCTCCTTCAGGAGGGTCCTGGCACCGAAGGCTATGACGCGGCCGGTAACGGAATGTATCGGGAAGACCACGCGGTTGTAGAACCTGTCATTGACAGTTCCGTCCTCGAACTGGGCGCAAAGGCCCGTCTCAACCAGATATTCCGTCTTGTATCCTGCGGCTACGGCTGCATCCCTGAGGTTTGACTTACCCCTCGGAGCCCAGCCGAGACCATATTTTTCTATAGTTTCATCCTCGAGTCCCCTGGATTTGAAATAAGCGTAGCCGACAGCCCTTCCCTCCCCTTCCTTCAGGGCGTTGATGAAGAACTTGTGGGCAAATTCGGAGACGATATAAAGGCTTTCGCTCTTCTGGCGGGCAGCAAGCTGCTCCGGAGTCTCTTCCTCCTCCTGGACCGGGATGTTATATTTCTTTGCAAGGTAACGGAGGGCCTCCACATAGGTCATATGCTCGTATTCCATCACGAAGCTGACGGCCGAGCCGGCCTTTCCGCAACCGAAGCACTTGTAGATTCCCTTTGACGGAGTGACCACGAATGACGGGGTCTTCTCGCTGTGGAACGGACAACAGGCCTTCAAGCTCGAGCCTGCGCGCTTGAGCGTAACAAAGTCACCGACAACCTCCTCAATCCTGGCGGCGTCAATTATTCTGTCGACCGTTTCTTTTGGAATCATTAGTCTTCCTTGGTGTATTCTACCTCTTTGGCGTCTGAAATGCCAGATGTATCAAGTTTCGTAGGCTCCGAACGTTCCTCGTTAGCCTCTTCCCTCTGCCTTGTGAACTCTGCCTCGGCTGCATCCTTGGCCTTGTGGAGCCTATATGTCGATGCAAGCTCGGAGAATCCGTACATCACGAGAAGGATTCCGCAGAGAACCCTGATGAAGACCTCTCCTCCAGTACTGGTGAGAATCATAACCGCACCGAAGAACAGCAAAACCGGGACCAGAAGTCCGCCCCTTCCACTTCCGAGGAGTGCGGCCGACCCAAGCAGGGCCACGAACTGGATGACGCAGAAGACAATCAGCAGGAAGGCGATGATCTTAGGGATGAAGGCTGCGATTCCCGCAGGATTCGAGAACAGGAGGATACCGATTATCACGTCGAGGACGGCATTGGCCGACATCAGCGGAAGCGTGCCCTCTCCGCGCTTTGTCATAGCGAAAACGATAGACGCGATTCCGGCGGCGATGATTATCGCACCGATGACCTTTGCGAGGGTCTCGAAGGCATCAACACGGCCAACGAACATAATCATTCCGATGGCGATTGCTGCAAGAGCCCTGAGGTAACTTGAAAACTTATTCTTATAACCGAAGAGTATCATTTCAATTTGTCTTATATTAAAAATGCAAAATTATGAATTTTTAGGTAATTTCGCAGACATAGCCATACACAACTCGAACAACCTTATGAAAACAGACATCGAAATAGCCCGTGAGGCCAGACTTCTTCCCATCGGAGAGATCGCCGGAAAGCTCGGAATCGCTTCCGAACTGCTTGAACCATACGGCAAATACATCGCAAAGGTACCATATACGGAGATCGACGAAGAGAAGGTCAGAAGGAGCAAACTGATCCTGGTCACAGCCATAACTCCTACCAAGGCCGGAATCGGCAAGACCACGGTGTCCGTAGGCCTCGCCCTCGGTATGGCTAAAATCGGAAAGAACGCAGTCCTCGCCCTCCGCGAGCCGTCCCTCGGACCTTGCTTCGGAATGAAGGGAGGTGCTGCTGGAGGCGGATACGCCCAGGTCGTCCCTATGGACAAGATCAACCTCCATTTCACAGGAGACTTCCACGCCATCACCTCAGCCGACAATATGATCGCGGCCCTTCTGGACAACTACATCTTCCAGCACCGCAAGGAAGGCTTCGGAATGAAGGAAATCCTCTGGAAGAGAGTCCTCGACGTCAATGACCGCTCCCTCAGGAAGATCGTCACCGGTCTCGGACCATACTCCAACGGAGTGCCTCAGGAGGCTGGATTCGACATCACCCCTGCATCCGAGATTATGGCCATCCTCTGTCTCTCGAAGGACCTCGAAGACCTCCGCAGAAGGATTGACAACATCCTCCTCGGCTACACCCTCGAGAACAAACCGTTCAGAGTCAAGGATATGGGAGTGGGCGGATCGATCGTCGCCCTCCTCAAGGACGCCATCAACCCGAATCTCGTGCAGACTACGGAGAACACCCCTGCATTCATCCACGGCGGACCGTTCGCAAACATCGCCCACGGCTGCAACTCCATCATCGCTACAAAGACGGCTATGACATACGGAGACTACGTGATCACCGAGGCAGGCTTCGCCGCAGACCTCGGAGCGGAGAAATTCTACGACATCAAGTGCCGCAAGAGCGGGCTCCAGCCAGCCCTCACCATCATCGTGGCCACTCTTCAGGGCCTCAAGATGCACGGTGGCATCCCTGTCGAAAAAATCAAGGAACCGTCAGAGGAAGGCGTCCGTAACGGCTTCGCCAACCTCGACAAACATATAGCGAACATCCAGGGCTTCGGCCAGACGGTACTGGTCTGCTTCAACCGCTTCGCAGCCGACACGGACGAGGAAATCGCCCTCGTGAAGGAGCACTGCAAGGCTCTCGGAGTGCCATTCGCCCTGAACAACGCATTCAACGAAGGCGGCACCGGTGCCGTTGACCTCGCCAACCTCGTGGTCGAGACCATCGACAAGAAACCGTCCGCCCCTCTTAAGTTAACATACGCCGACAACCAGACCATCCAGGAGAAGATCGAGGCCGTTGCGAAGAAGATCTACGGAGCAGCATCCGTAAGTTTCTCATCCGAGGCCCTCAAGAAGATCGACGAGGCCGTCTCGAGCGGATACGCCGACTTCCCTGTCTGCATCGCCAAGACGCAGTACTCCTTCTCACAGGACCCTACGAAATACGGAGTCCCTACGGGATTCAACTTCGACATCAAGGACATCGTGATAAATGCCGGTGCCGAAATGATCGTGGCCATAGCGGGAGACATCATCCGAATGCCGGGCCTTCCGGCTATACCTCAGGCTATGAAGATAGACGTGGTCAACGGCGAAATTGAAGGTTTGAGTTAATGAAGAACGTTTACGACAACCACAATCATTGTCAATTCTCGTTCGACGGAAAGAACACGACCGTCGAGCAGACCGCCAGGATGGCGGCATCAATAGGCCTTTCAGGAATGTGCTTTACGGACCATTGCGACGTACACACTCCTCCTATGAAGGCAGCTTACGAAAATATGGTGCCGGAGACCTTCGACATTCCGGCTCAGCAGGCGGAAATCGACAGAGTCAACGCCCTTCTGCCTGGCTTCAGCATATTCAAGGGAATAGAGATCGGAGTACAGAAGCCTTACAGGGACGAAATCCGCAAGGTCATTGACGGCAACCGCTTCGACGAAATCATTGCATCCTGCCACTACCTTGACGAAACTGACCCGTTCTGGGGCTCGTACTACCAGGGCAAGGACTGGAAGGAAGCCTACGGCCATTATCTCACGACACTCTACGAAGAGCTCGTATGGCTAGGCGACGACTTCGACATAATGGGCCACTACGACTACATCGTAAGATACGCCGACTATCCCGAGACCAGCATCCTCTACAAAGACTTCAGCGACATCCTCGATATGATTCTCAGGCTCCTCGCCCAGGAAGGCAAGGCCCTGGAAATCAACACGAAGACCTACCAGGAATACAATGGCAGGACTCCTGTCCTGGACGAAAACATCCTCAAAAGATACCGCGAACTCGGAGGAGAATTCATCAGCCTCGGCTCAGATTCGCACAAGGCCGACCACGTGGGCTTCAATTTCGAGAAGACGATAGCCTTCCTGCAAGCCCAGGGCTTCAGGTATCTGGTTCATTTTGAAAACAGGAAAGCCGTTCCTCTCAAGCCGGAAATCTAATTCGCGACCTCAACGAGGAATTTGAGTCTTACAAGCCTTATCTCGATTTCGTCATAATCGGAACCGAGATCTTTTATTGCATCCTCAAGAGAATCAGAAGAGGCTTCATCCTTGAAATAATCATAGATTTCATCCACCACGTCATCGTCCACCACCTGGCGGATGTAGTAGTTGATGTCCAGCTTCGTACCCGAAGCGACTATGGTTTCGATTTCGGAAAGCAGTTCTTCCATCGTCATACCCTTTGCATCCGCGATGTCGTCCAGGAAAAGCTTCCTGTCGATGCTCTGGATGATATAAACCTTGTTAGGAGACTTGCTCACGGGAGCGTTCAGGACGAAGTCGTCCGGGCGGATGATGTCGTTCTCCTCCACATACTTGGCAATCAGGTCGAGGAAAGGCTTGCCGTATTTTCTGGCCTTGCCCTCGCCCACTCCCTGACAATTCTTGTAGAGTTCCTCTATCGTAAGAGGATAGGAAATCGTCATATCCTCCAGAGAAGGGTCTCCGAAGATGATCCAAGGCTGAACCTGAAGCTTGTGAGAGAGGCTCTTCCTCAGGTCCTTGAGCATCTGCAGAAGCACGGGATCCGCACCTCCGCCGCCCTTCCCAGCTCCTGCAGGAATATCGTCCATATCGTCGTCATCCCCTCCGGACGAGAACTTCCTGTCCTCCACGAGATTGATTCTGTACGGATTGGCGTAGAACTTCTCTCCTTCCTCGGTGACATAGATGAAGCCGTATGACTCGATTTCCTTGTCAAGGATATGCAGGATTATGCCCTGATGTATGACAGTAGCCCAGAATTTAGGGCTATGTGGCTTGCCGGCTCCGAATTCCTTCAGTTTGTCGTGATGATACGACTTGATGATGGAATTGGACTCGCCCGCAAGGATGTTGGCAAGATGCTCTATCTTGAAATGCTCCGGAAGGGTATGGATCAGCCTGATCACCAGACACATATCCTCCCTGCCGTCGAACACAGGCTTCGGATGGAGGCAGTTGTCGCAGTTACCGCAGTTGTCTTGGGTAAAATCTTCTCCGAAGTAATTGAGCAGCAGCTTTCTGCGGCACTGGCTCGACTCGGCGTATGCAGTAGTCTCGAGAAGGAGCTGCTTGCCGATTTCCTGCTCGGAAACAGGCTTGCCCTGCATAAACTTCTCGAATTTCTGGATGTCCTTATAACTATAATATGTAATGCAGACTCCCTCCTGACCGTCTCGGCCGGCGCGGCCGGTCTCCTGGTAATAGCCCTCGAGGCTCTTAGGGATGTCGTAATGGATGACGAACCTTACGTCAGGCTTGTCGATGCCCATTCCGAAAGCGATGGTGGCTACGATGACGTTCACCTCCTCCATCAGGAACTTGTCCTGGTTCTCCGCCCTGACCTTTGCCTCGAGGCCCGCGTGGTACGGAAGGGCCTTGATGCCGTTGATCTGCAGAAGGGCCGCAAGCTCCTCCACCTTCTTTCGGCTGAGACAATATATGATTCCGGACTTGCCAGGATTCTGCTTTATGTACTTTATGATATCCTTGTCCTGATCCACCTTGTCCCTTACCTCATAATAGAGGTTCGGACGGTTGAACGAAGACTTGAAGACCTTTGCGGAAGGCATCTTGAGGCTCTTGAGGATGTCGCTCTGCACCTTCGGAGTAGCCGTGGCCGTGAGTGCGATCATCGGCACCTTCTGTCCGATCTCTTCCACGATGTCCCTGATGCGCCTGTATTCAGGACGGAAATCGTGGCCCCATTCAGATATACAATGGGCCTCGTCTATGGCGAAGAAACTTATCTTGACCTTCTTCAGAAGATCCACGTTGTCCTGCTTGGTGAGTGTTTCAGGAGCCACATACAGGAGTTTCGTAGTACCGGAAATCAGATCTTCCGCCACCTCGGCAATCTGCTGCCTGTTGAGGGAAGAATTCAGGAAATGGGCAATTCCGTCATTGCCCGCGACGAATCCACGAATGGCATCGACCTGATTCTTCATCAGGGCAATTAGAGGCGATATGACAATCGCCGTTCCGGGCATAACCAGAGCCGGTAACTGATAGCAGAGCGACTTGCCACCACCCGTCGGCATAAGCACAAACGCGTCGTTACCTGAGATCAGATGAGAAATTATCTGCTCCTGATCGCCCTTGAATGCGTCAAACCCAAAGAATTCCTTGAGTTTCGCGTGAAGCACTTCAGATGTAATTTCCATAGGCGCACACAGATTTGAATATGAATTTACTTGAAGTTTTTGACTAAAGCAATTTTTGTTGCCCGATTTCTCATTAAAATTGCGATATTTGTAAGCCGCCGACACGGCTTGGACAAAACTGAAAACCAATAAAATCTAGTTTAAATAAATGAAAACATTTAAAATTCTCGCTGCTGCTGCAGTTATCTGCTCAGCAATCGCTTGCTCCCCAAAGGAAGGCAGTGCAGAGGCACAGGCTCTTCTTCCAAGCAAGGCACAGGTAGACTCAGTAAGCTACCTTCTCGGTATCAATTTCGGTAGCTTCCTCAAGGGATACAACTTCGGTGACGACCTCAACTACGCTGAGATCGAGAAGGGTATGAAGGACTTCCTCGCAGCAAAGGGTGACTTCCGCGATTCAGCTTTCGCAAAGCAGTTCAAGATCAACCCTGAGGCTATGAACGATGCATTCAACTCATTCCTCGAGAAGAGAGGCGAATACACCAAGAAGGTAAATCTTGAGAAGTCAGAGGCTTTCCTCGAGCAGAACAAGCAGAAGGAAGGCGTACAGGTAACTGAGAGCGGTCTCCAGTACACAATCGTAGAGCCAGGCAACGATGTAAAGCCAGGTCCTAAGGATACCGTATTCGTACACTATAAGGGTAGCCTCATCGACGGCACCGTATTTGACCAGACTCCGGAAGGAGGCAAGGCTGTTCAGCTTCTTATGAACAGAGTCGTTTCCGGTTGGACAGAAGGTCTCCAGCTCGTCGGCGAAGGCGGTAAGATCAACCTCGTACTCCCTTCAGAGCTCGGCTATGGCGAAAGAGGAACAGGCAACATCGAACCTAACAGCGTTCTTCTCTTCGAAGTTCAGCTCGATTCTGTAAAGGCTTACGTAGAAAAAGCTCCTAAGAACTAATAAAAATGGCAGCATTGGAAATTGAAGGAAAGATTCTCCAGAAGCTGAGCGTAGCCTCAGGCACGTCAGCAAGAGGAGCATGGGCAAAGCAGGATTTCATCCTCGAATATCAGGACGGCAACTTCCCTGCACAGATTTGCCTTACAGCGTGGGGTCAGGACAAGGTGGACGAACTTGCAAAATACAAGGAAGGCGACACCGTGAAGGCATCCTTCAACATCCGCGCAAGGGAATACAACGGAAGATGGTACAATGACATCCGCGTATGGCGCCTCAGCGCTGCGGGTGCACAGGCACCTTCCCCTGCGGCACGTCCGGCAGCACCGGCGCCAGCCCCTGCACCGTCAATCGACGACGCTCCGGCCGGCTTCAACGCATCAGCCGACGATATGCCATTCTAGGCAGATATTCAAATATCGATTTATTGCAGCTCGGTCCAATGGATCGAGCTGTCTCTTTTCCACCAGGTCATCTGCTTCTTCGCATAATTGCGGGTATGGCTCTGGATGGACATAACGGCTTCCTCAAGAGTGTTGATGCCGTCGAAATAAGAGAATAGTTCCTTGTAGCCCACGGTCTGAAGAGCCGTGAGGTCCCTGTAAGGAATCAGGGAGCGCACTTCCTCGACCAGACCTTCGTCCATCATATCGAGGACTCTCTGGTTTATCCTGGCATTCAGGACATCCCTCGACCTTGTAAGTCCGATTTTCTCGATTTCGAAGCTGCGGGTCTTCTCCCTGTGGGTCTTGTACCAGGACAGAGGCTTTCCTGTCTCGAGGAAGACCTCGAGGGCACGGATTACGCGCTGACCGTTCTGTATGTCTATGGAATAATATGTCTCCGGATCTGCCTGGCGGAGTTCCTCCGCAAGATAGGAGACGCCTTCATTCTTCAGCCTGTCCAGAAGCGAAGCCCTAAGTTCAGGTGCCGCCGAAGGCAGGTCATCCAGCCCCTTGCACACGGCATCGATGTAGAACATAGTTCCTCCGGACATAACCAGTGTCTCGTGCCCCTCGGCAAAGAGCTTTTCAATGAGGGCCACTGCATCGAGCTCATACTGGCCGGCCGAATACGGCTCGGTCACGCTCTTGGTCTGGATAAAATAATGCTGCACGGCGGATAGCTGCGCAGCAGACGGTACTGCCGTACCGATTCTCATTTCCTTATATATCTGACGCGAGTCGCAGGAAATTATAGGCGAGTCATATTTCTTCGCAAGTTCGATGCTGTAGTCAGTCTTGCCTACAGCAGTCGGACCAAGTACTATGACAAGTTTGCCCGGCATAAAATGCTAGAGACCTTCGTTTTCGTCGTAAATCTCCTTGCCGTCCTCGTCATCGTCCTCATCCTCGTCGTCAAGGTCTTCGTCGTCATCATCTTCATCGTCGTCATCGTCATCATCCTCGGAGCCGAAGCCGGCAGCTGCCCAGCTGTTCTCTCCAGGGAGATGCTTCTGATCGTCCGGAAGATCCTCGTAAGCCACATATCCGTTCTCGAATTCAATCGGGTTAGGACCCTTTGTATCCACGACAACAGGTATGGTGAGCTTGCCCTTCTTTTCCTCGGGCTCACCCTCGAAGGCGATGTTCACGCTCTTCTTATTGGTAACGTCATAGAAATACACGAAGTTGGTGATTCCCTTCTCGGCTGCCTCGGCGATGGTTATTTCGTCAACAGTTCCTGCTCCGAGGTCGAAAAGGCCATATCTTGCAACCACCTTTTCATCAGCGTCCAGCGCCTTGAAAAGGATGAGCTGATCCTGAGGGAATTCCATATCCGCACGCATCTGCTTGTGGAAATCGTACAATGACATCGTTCCCTCCAGTTCGTACAGCCTGTAGAAGCCCTTTATACCGGTAAGCGTTACTCTTAATCTATATCTCATAATTCCGTTGATTGTCTCTTTGTTTTTTCGTCGTCAAAGTTACAAAAAAAACCAATCCGGTTGCAAAATATTGCCAGTTTCCCTAATTTTGCACCCGGTATGGACACCCCGGGAAACATTCAGGATTCCTACAGGAGCATCGCCCTACATTCAGAGGGTCTCTTCAAGGACAATGGCAGCAAATTCATTGCCCATGCCTTTCCAGTCGAAACAGAAAACGAGATAAAACAGATCGTGGATTCCATCAAGAAGGAATACCACGACGCCCGTCATCACTGCTATGCCTGGAGGCTCGGCTACAAGGCTGACAGAATCCGTTCCAACGATGACGGAGAGCCTTCCGGATCAGCAGGCAGACCGATCCTCGGCCAGATAGAATCTATGGGCCTGAGCGACATCCTCGTGGTGGTCGTACGCTATTTCGGCGGAATAAAGCTGGGAATCCCGGGACTCATCCGAGCCTACAAGACATCCACTTCCGACGCCCTGCAGAATGCGGAGATAGTCGAGAAGATAGCTGGCAAGATGTTTGCCCTGGAATTCGAATACCTGAGTATGAATGACGTGATGAAGGTTCTCAAAGACCTCGACCTCCCTCAGAAGAATCAGGAATTTTCGACGATCTGCAGGCTCGAGACCAGGGTGAGACTCTCACTTGAAGAAAAATTCAGGGAAAGGATCTCCGACATCTCAGGCTGCTTGCTCACAGAATTACAAACTCAATAGATATGTCCAAGAATCTCATTTCAATCCAGGATTTCTCAAAAGAAGAACTTCTTCACATCCTCAGCGTGGCCAAGGAATTCGAAGCAAACAGAGAGCAGAATTTCCTTACAGGCAAGGTCATCGCCTGCCTCTTTTTCGAACCGTCCACAAGAACGAGACTGTCATTCGAGGCCGCAGTCAACAGGCTGGGCGCCAGAGTGATCGGCTTTCCTGATTCCCGCAATACCAGCGTCGCAAAGGGTGAGACTCTCGAGGACACAATCCATATCGTATCAAATTACGTAGATATGATCGTGATGCGCCACCCTATGGCAGGTGCGGCCGACATCGCGGCTAAGATTTCTCCCGTTCCGGTGGTCAACGCGGGCGACGGTGCCAACCAGCACCCTTCCCAGACCCTCCTGGATATGTATTCCATCCTCAAGACCCAGGGACGCCTCGAGAACCTGAAGATCAATATGGTCGGAGACCTCAAGTACGGACGCACGATCCACTCTCTCGTGGAGGCTATGTACTATTTCAATCCGACATTCATCTTCACCGCTCCTGAAGAACTCCAGATTCCGAAGAAGTATCTCGACTTCCTCGATTCAAAGGGTGTGAAATACGAATTCGCTGAAAAAATCGAAGACCATCTCGACGACTGCGACATACTTTATATGACAAGAGTCCAGCAGGAGAGGTTCTCCGACATCGACGAATACAATAAAGTTAAAGATTTTTACAAACTCACGGCAGATATGCTCCAGAACGTCAAACCGACGATGAAGATTATGCATCCTCTGCCAAGAATCGGCGAAATAGCCCTTGATGTGGACGATACTCCTTACGCATATTACTTCCAGCAGGCCGGAAACGGTATGTATGTGAGGATGGCAATAATTTCGTATTTATTGGGATATCGCTAAAAAATCACTACCTTTAGCCACATTTTAAAAAATTTAATTATATAAAATCAAAAAAATGAAAAAGGTTCACGTTTTCAACGCAGGTCCATGTCTGCTCCCACAGGAAGCTCTGGACAGATCAGTAGATGCAATCAAGAATTTCAAAGGGACGGGAGTCTCGGTTCTTTGTGTCTCGCACAGATCGAAGGAGTGGGAAGAAACGATGAACGAGACCCGCGCTCTCTGGAAAGAGTTGCTTAACATCCCTGAAGACTACGAAGTTCTCTTCCTCGGTGGCGGAGCTTCTCTTCAGTTCCTTATGGTAGCAATGAACCTCCTCGAAAAGAAGGCTGCATACCTCGAGACCGGTGTATGGGCAAAGAAGGCCCTCAAGGAAGCAAAGGCTTTCGGTGAAGCATACGCAGTTGCTTCATCAGCAGACAAGAACTACACCTACATCCCTGAGTTCACAATCCCTACGGATGTAGATTATTTCCATATCACTACAAACAACACGATCTACGGTACTGAGATCAGAAAGGACATCGATTCTCCTGTTCCACTCGTAGCGGATATGTCTTCAGACATCCTCAGCCGTCCTGTTGACGTCAGCAAGTACGCCCTCATCTATGCCGGCGCACAGAAGAACGCAGGCCCTGCAGGTGTCGCAGTCGTAATCGTCAAGAAGGACATCCTCGGCAAGGTAAGCCGCTACATCCCTACGATGCTCGACTACAAGACACACCTCGACAAGGAGTCTATGTTCAACACTCCTCCTGTATTCCCTATCCTCGTTATGAACGAGACCCTCAAGTGGCTCAAGGGAATGGGCGGCGTCGCTGAGATCCAGAAGCGCAACCAGCAGAAGGCTGACATCCTCTACAACGAGATCGACCGCAACTCTCTCTTCACAGGCACAGCCGAGAAGAAGGACCGTTCAATTATGAACGTCTGCTTCGTTATGGCTCCTGGCAAGGAAGACCTCCAGGACGAGTTCTTCGCTTTCGCAAAGGAGAAGGGTATGGTCGGAATCAAGGGTCACCGTTCAGTCGGCGGCTTCCGTGCTTCAATCTACAACGCAAGCACAGTTGAAGACGTTCAGGCTCTCGCAGACTGTATGAAGGAGTTCGAAGCTCTCAAGAAGTAACTCGAAGCTCTCAAGAAGTAACTCGAAAACCTAAAGAAGTAATCATTCGGTTAAAAAAAGTAGTTGAAATGAAAATTCTCTTAGCAACACAGAAGCCATTCGCCGCAGCTGCGGTAAACGGCATCAAAGATATCGCAGAGAAGGCTGGCCTCGAGGTCGCTCTTCTCGAAAAGTATGAATCAGAGGCTGACCTCTGCGCAGCAGTTGCTGACGCAGACGCAATGATCATCCGCTCAGACAAAGTCACTCCTGCAGTCCTCGACGCAGCCAAGAAGCTCAAGATCGTCGTTCGCGCAGGCGCAGGCTACGATAACGTTGACCTCGCTGCGGCTACCGCACACAATGTAGTCGTGGAGAACACTCCTGGCCAGAACTCAAACGCCGTGGCTGAGCTCGCTATCGCTATGATGATCTATATGTCACGCGGTCAGTTCACCCCTGCTGCCGGATGCGAGATCCTCGGAAAGAAGGTCGGCATCCAGGCTTTCGGTAATGTAGGACGCCTCGTCGGAAAGAAGGCCGAGGCCCTCGGAATGAAGGTTTACGCAATCGACCCGTTCCTCTCAGCTGAGAAGATCAAGGAAGGCGGCGCAGAGCCTGCTGAGTCTCTCGAGGCTCTCTATGCTGGCTGCGACTTCGTTTCAGTCCACATTCCTGCAACCCCTCAGACAATCGGTTCAATCGGATACGACCTCATTACGAAGATGCCTAAGGGAGCCACCCTAGTCAACACTGCCCGCAAGGAAGTCATCGACGAAGCCGGTCTCGAGAAGGCTCTTGAGGAGAGAACAGACCTCAAGTACATTACTGACGTCGCTCCTGACAACTACGCTGCCCTCAAGGAGAAGTTCGGTACAAGAATCTTCGCCACACCTAAGAAGATGGGCGCCCAGACAGCTGAGGCAAACATCAACGCAGGTCTCGCAGCAGCAAATCAGATCGTAGCCTTCTTCAAGGATGGCTGCACCAAATTCCAGGTAAACAAGTAGGCTATGGTAAAGGTTCGTCCATTTGCGGCAATCCGCCCGCCTAAGGGAATCGTCACCGAAGTGGCGGCCCCACCATATGATGTCCTCAATTCTGAAGAGGCCAAGAAGATGGCCGGAGAGAAATCTCTTCTGCACATCACCAAACCTGAGATAGATTTCGATCCTATCCTCGAAGACCACGACCAGAGAGTCTATGACAAGGCTGTGGCCAACTTCAAGGAGTGGAAGGCAAAGAACTGGCTCGTACAGGACCAGAAGCCTTGCTACTATGTCTATGCCCAGACGATGGACGGCCGTACCCAGTACGGAATCGTTCTCGCCGCAAACGTGGACGACTATCTTGAAGGCAGGATCAAGAAGCACGAGCTTACCCGCAAGGATAAGGAAGACGACCGAATGATCCACGTCAGAATTCAGAACGCCAACATAGAGCCTGTGTTCTTCGCATTCCGCGACAACAAGACTCTCCTCGACATCGTCGCAAAGTACACCGCAGGTGCACCTGAGTACGACTTCAAGGACAACAACGACTTTGGCCATACCTTCTGGGTAATCGATGACGACAAGGACATCGAGACCATCACCAAGACATTCAACACGGAAGTTGAAGCCTTCTATGTAGCTGACGGACACCACCGCACAGCGGCTGCTGCCAGAGTCGGCGCAGAGAAGAAGGCCGGCAATCCGAACCATACCGGAGAAGAGGAATACAACTACTTTATGGCAGTCTGCTTCCCTGAGAGCCAGCTCAAGATCATCGACTACAACCGCGTAGTCAAGGATCTCAACGGTCTCGACGAAGAGCAGTTCCTCGCAAAGCTCGCTGAAGACTTCGAGGTTTCATACATCGGAGACGACAACACTCGGCTCGGCAATGAGCAGAACTTCAAGCCTTCAGAGCTCCACACCTTCAGTATGTATCTTGACAAGAACTGGTACAGCCTCAAGGCTAAGCCGGGAAGATTCGATGACAACGACCCTATCGGAGTCCTCGACGTCACCATCCTCTCCAACCTCGTTCTTGACAGGATCCTCGGAATCAAAGACCTCCGTACTGACAAGAGAATCGACTTCGTCGGCGGTATCCGCGGAATCGGCGAACTCTCCAGGAGAGTTGACAGCGGCGAGATGAAGGTTGCCTTCGCCCTCTACCCTGTTTCAATGGAGCAGCTCATCAACATCGCAGACAGCGGCAAGATCATGCCTCCAAAGACAACTTGGTTCGAGCCTAAGCTCGCCTCCGGTCTTGCCATCCATTCTCTCGACTAAACACCCATTAGACATTTAATAGAACAACTAAGAGCAGATTGATAAAATCAGTCTGCTCTTTTTGTATTCTCGTCGTTCTCGATCTGTGTCATTACCGTATTCTTTGCTCTTGAAAATCATATATATTATATTTGAATATCGCGCGATTTTACTAAAACCTAATTACCAATGTTAACCAACTCACTATTAAAGACGGAGGTACCCTGGTTTCTTCCTGTCAGGAAGATTTGCTTTCCGAGTCTTCCCTAAATGAAGCTGGCGCCGCTGTCATTTAGAGAAGCATGGCGGGATTTTGAAAAATCATATCCTGAATACAATAATAATTTAAATGAGTTATCGAATAATCTCTCACCTATAGAAAGGCTAAAACACATTAAATAAACAAATACCATTATGAAACGTATACTTTTTATTTCAATAATGAGTCTTGTCAGTTTTTCTGTGTACTCACAAATCAAGGATTACTATTCAATATATAATAGTCGTGATACCCTCATTGTTGATGATAATAAATACATCGTATACTCCTTTCAAAACCCACCATATAGATCCATAGCATTAACTAATATCAATAATAGTATTCTGTACTATAGTGACTATAATATACGACGGAAAGATCCGAATTGTGTACAATATCCACGTCCTATAGATTTATACGTTAAACATGATTTATGTGAAAGAATACTCAAAAAAGTATTTGACGACGATGATTGCCAAAAATTAGCCGGATATTGGATCCGCATAAATATTTATGTTGACCAGACAGGAAAAGTCCGAGAGGTTAATTTCTACTTCGTTTACTCCAAAAGCGATCATGCCATCCTATCAATTCCACCAGAAAAATTTGTTGCAATTGAACGCATCTTGAAAGAAGAATTACAAATTATTTTTAACGAAGATGAAGATCCTTCTGCAGAACGGAAGAATAAACGCAAAGAATTCTTGTCGCGTTATGACTTCGATTACTTGCCAACAGAATTTGTAATACGCTTCAATGGAAATCTCGAAATCTTAAATCACTGTGACATCATCGATGAGAAGGCAAAGGAAGTAGAAATAATGGCAAAAGATACCTCTAGTGCTTTATTCAAATCCCTACAGCAAATGCCAACAAAGAGAATAAAACTAAACTAAGAAAAGATGACTCCGGATTTAAGTCCAATTGACAGAATTAAACATCTATATGAAAAATAAATCGATTGCATTATGAAAAAGACAATAGTTATATCACTTCTTTGCCTAATAGGGTTTTGTATTAGTGCACAGACAAAAGATTATTATTCAGGGCTGAGACAACCCGATACAATATTTGTCAACAATACCAATTACAGGACATCAAGATATCCAAGTTTTCCCAATTTTGATGAGTATTGTAGGGTATATGTAACAAATACCAACAACTATTCCCTTATAAGACAACTATATAAAGCGAGGAATAAAGAAACAGGAACGCAAGTCGGGGGTTATTATCAAGAAAAACTTTATAGATATAACCTGTTCACCAAAACAACTGCCGCAAAAGCACTTTTAGAGCAGGTATTCAGCAACGAAGAACGCCTGTCTTTAACTAGCCAGGATAACTTCTTACGACTGGAACTGTTTGTTGACAAATACGGCAATGTATGTGGTGTTGGATTCTGTTTTGAATATACCGATGATGACAAGACAATTCTTGCCATTTCTCCTGAAAAACTTGCAGCCATTGAAAGTCTGTTAATTGAAAAACTGAAAATAGACCTCAAAGATGATAAAGAGGAAGTGAGCTCCTCTGAGCGAAGAATGCAATTGAAAAAGTTCATCTACGAAAAATGTGATTTTGTTTATTTAAGAACGTACCTATACGTATCTTTCAATGGGAATGATATAGTAGTAACACGCGAACATAAAAAGTAGATGAAAGAATCATTAAGACATGTATATATATGGCTTCTGTCAATCCTCGGATTGGCGGAAGCTGTATATATAAAGTTATTTCACACATGTCAGGAAAATAGAATATTTAATTATTTTAGAGAAGCATGGCAAGCATTTGAAAAATCATATCAAGAGTACAGGGCTAGTTTAGGTTAAAACATATAAAGTAACAGATAGTTTTATGAAAAGGACACTTTTGATTTCACTATCGTGTCTTCTCTGTATTTCCTTGTATTCACAGACAAGGAATTACTATGCAGGCCATAAGGATTGTGACACTCTCACTATTGAAAATAGTAAGTACATAGTACACTCATTCTCATACGAGTCATTCACAAAAGAACATAAGCACATCACATTTCGTAGCATCAACAATAGAATACGAGACTACGACGATTTTAACATACGAAGAAAAAAAGCTGGTTTTGTGATGCTTCCATGTACCACAGACACATACGTTAATCACGAAGCAGGGCGAGTTCTTCTCAAAGAGGTCTTTGATGCTCAAGATTGTCAAAGACTATCTGGATTAAAAAAAGGGTTTAACATAAGAATAAAAATAAACCCCTCTGGTCATATCTGCGAGGTTGAATTCAACTTAGACTACACTGATGACGACAAAAGAATCCTTTCTATTTCACCCGAGAAACTTGTCGCGATTGAAAAAAGACTGAAAGAACAATTACACATTGATTTAAACAACGATGAAGATCCTTCTGAAAAAAGAAGGATCTGGCGTAAAGAGTTCTTTGAGCACTTTGATTTCGATTATATGCCAACTACCTTATTTGTTCGTTTCAATGGGGATCTCGAAATCATGAATAAATGCGACATCGATGATGAGAGAGAGCCAAAACTGAAAGAATTATTTGAAGTATACAATTCAAATATTCCACTCCATCTTTTGGACGATTTATTCTTCTAAGACGAGATATGAAAGAATCAATAAGCTATGTATGTGCTGCTTTTGAGGTTCAATATACTCTATGAATAGAAGGCTCCGAATCCATCCTGATAAAGCACAGAGTAAAGCAGATACTCGAAGAGCAATAACACACTAAAAAAGGCGTCCGTGAGTTTTTCACGGGCGCCCTTAGCTGTTTATATCTGTTAAAAGAAACGTCTCTAGAGTTCCCAGGCAAGAGCGGATGCGCCAAGGATGGCGGCATCTGACTCCTTGAGGGAAGAATATACAAGCTTTACCTTGTTCTTCCAGAATGGGAGGCAGTATGCGTTCATTGCCTTCTCGATAGGCTCTGTGAGGAATTCCTTCGAGCGAGCGAGACCACCGAAGAGGACGATAGCCTCAGGAGCTGAGAATGCGATGAAATCAGCAAAGCTCATACCGAGCATTGTTCCGGTGTAATCGAAGATCTTCTTTGCAAGGGCGTCGCCTTCCTTTGCAGCTTCGTAAACATCCTTTGAAGTGATGTTGTCAACGCCGCGAAGGAGTGAAGGCTCGTCTGACATCTGAAGCCACTCGCGTGCAGTCTTGGCAACTCCGATTGCGGAGCAGTATGCCTCGAGACAGCCAGTCTTGCCACAGTTGCAGTGACGACCGTTGTAACGGACTGCGGTAGTGTGGCCGAGCTCGCCGGCGAAGCCATCGTGACCATAGACGATCTTGCCGTCGATGACGATGCCGCTGCCGACACCTGTACCGAGGGTGATCATAATGAAATTCTTCATACCTCTAGCGGCTCCGTATGTCATCTCACCTACTGCAGCAGCGTTTGCGTCATTGGTAAGGGAAACAGGAATGCCGCCTACAGCCTCAGAAAGCATTTTTGCGAAAGGAATTGATGTTCCTACAGCCCACGCGAGGTTCGGTGCGTAAGCAATCGTACCCTCGTAGTAGTTTCCGTTAGGAGCGCCAACACCGATTCCACGGATCTGGCCTTCCTTCTTAGCTTCACTTATAAGTTTGAGAGTGGCGTCAGCAAGGGCATCAACATAAGCCTTTGCATCTGCGCCGTATATATCTGAACGAATAACGGTCTGAGCCAAAACGGCTCCTCTGGCGTCAACGACGCCGAGTTTCGAGGTCTGACCTCCGATGTCGATTCCGACAACACAATCAAGTGCCATAGTCTATTAGTATTCTATATTATTATATTCTGAAATTAGTCAACCTTGATGTCCTTGTTCACGTTCTTGCTACCTGCAACCGCATAGTAGATGAGGTATGTAAGGCAGGCAACGAGAAGCCAGTAGCTCTGGAGAGAGCCGACCTTGTCAGCGATGACATTCTGTACGAACGGAATGATACCACCACCGCAGACGAGAGCCATAAAGATACCCGAAGCCGCAGCAGTGTATTTTCCGAGGCCTTCAGCAGCGAGGTTGAAAATTGAACCCCACATAATGGATGTGCAGAGACCGCAGAGCATCATACAGATGAGGACTACAGGAACTGTTCCTGCCATAACTGTCTCAGGGATGAAGATGATGCCGAGGATGAGAACGATGGCAGCAGAGGCAGTTGCTGAAAGCATAGTCTTGCTGCTTACCTTCGCACCTATGGCACCGCCCACGAGACGGCCGATAAGCATACAGAACCAGTAGAGGCCGACGAGAGTACCTACGAGAGCCGGGCTGATCTGCTGTGAGAAATAAACGTTTGCAGTGTTAGGAATACCTACCTCGATACCCACATAGAAGAAGATGGCGATGGCGCCGAGAACGAAGTGACGGAATGAAAGAGGGCTGTGTGGGTCCTTGTTTGCATTTCCGGCCTTGCGTGCTGCCTTCTCCTCTGCAGTCTCCATATGAGGCTCAGGGATGTTGGTAAGGAGGATGACGATGAATGCGACAGCGAAGATTGCCATTGCAAGGATCATTACAGGAGCAGCCTTTGCCACTGTAGCGCCCTTGAGGGAACCTCCGACGAGCCAACCTACGAATACAGGAGCGATGGTACCACCGATTGAGTTGCAGCTACCACCAAGCTGAATAAGCTGGTTGCCCTTGTTTCCGCCGCCACCGAGGGTGTTGAGCATAGGGTTTACGACGATGTTGAGCATACACATAGAGAATCCGGCTACGAAAGCGCCGGCTACATATACTGCGAAAGACTCAACATAACCTGAGAGGAACTGGATGCCGACTCCGACGAAACCGATAACGACAGCCATAAGAGATGTGAACTTATATCCCTTTCTCTTGAGAATGAGACCGGCTGGAATACCCATACAAGCGTATGCGATGAAGTTGGCGAGGGAACCGAGCTGAGAAAGAGCCTTTGAAGCACCGAACTGCTCAGTAACGATAGTTCCCATTGAACCGGCGAGGTTTGTGACGAACGCAATCATAAAGAAAAGCGCGAACATCACGATAATCGCAGGGAGGTTTGAATTTTTCTGTGACATTTTAATGATTATTATTTTTGTTGTGTTTTATCTATGCGGCGTAAAATCGTACCAATTTACGAAAAAAGAGTAATAAAAAGAAAAAAATCGCCCGCACACTTGTTTATGCAGACGATTGTATATAAAACGAACTTAACAAGGTACGCGTCTCACAGTCACCTGTTTGCCGTGCACCGAGGACGAATATACCAAGTTTTTAACCTAATGACCAAATGGATTCAACCAAAAGACAACAATTTTCCCCAAAAGACGATTTTCTAACTATTTCTATATTCTGACGGAGTCATTCCAGTATGAGCCTTGAAAAACTTGTAGAAAACGGACTGATTCGAGAAATGAAGCCTATAGACAATCTGTTTAATGGAGATGTCCGAGTATTTGAGAAGGTTCTTCGCTTCGAGGACGACGAAGGAATCTATCCACTCCGGAGCAGAGCGGCCGCTGATGTTCTTGATGATCTTTGACAGATACTTCGGAGTGATGCAGAGCTTTTCCGCATAGAATGTCACGTTCCTCTCGGTATTGTGATACTCGGTGACGAGGCGCAGGAACTGATCCAGCACCATCTTGTTCCTGGCCGAAGGAGCCGACACGCTCTGCTTGGCGGCAGAAATAGCCTGTGCCCAGACAGAAGCCAGCAGATACAGAACCGAAGAAAGCAGGGATGCCACCGAATCCTTCTTGTTAGGAATGTCCGATGTAAGCAGGTCTGCCGCAAGGTCCAGATACTTGGCACTCACCCTGAGGCTGTCCCCTTTCAGGCGGATGCAGGGATTGTTGAACACAATCATACTCTCGTTGAAGAGATGATTGAAGTCCAGACGGAGGCTCGACATAAATTCGCGTGAGACCGCTATCATAAAGAAACGGAATTTCTCCAGGTCGGCGAGTTTCATCTCGGATACCCTGATGATATTGCCAGGGACGCTGAAGATAAGGGTGTTTTCCTTTAATTCAAATGTATTGAGATTCAGGTCCAGGCTGAAATGTCCCTTCAGACAAAAAATGGCAATGTAACCGTCAAAACGACAGGGATATCTGAACATTTTCAGGCTCCTGTCATACCTGAAATCCGCGATGAAGAAGTCATCACCCAGACCCGCAACCGACTCGCCCGGGAAGAGGGCTTTCAGCTTGCTGATATTCAGGGTCTGCATCAAATCTTCCATAACTTTTAGTTTAAGGATTCTACGATTTTATAATAAAATTCAATACTACCAAGGTAAAAATGGGCAAAAATTCGACCTTTTGCAAATTTTCGACCTAAAAAGTATCAAAAATGACAATCCCGGGGGCAACATCTTTGCAGTCAAATTCTGCCGGTACGAATAGTATCGTATACAAAGAATTATTCGTACCTTTAATAGGAATTATGGAATAATTTATACCATTATGAAGTCACTAACTAAGATTCTGACCATCCTCGTAACACTGGCAGCGATGCCATCAGCAGCAAAGGCTCAGCAGACTCTGACCCTTGAAGACTGCCGAAAGATGGCCATTGAGAACAACCAGGACGTCCAGCAGGCCCGCACGAAAGTCGAAATGGCGGGATATGACAGACAGATCGCTTTCTCCAATTATCTTCCGAACATATCGGCCACAGGTGCCTATATGTACAACTCGGAGAACATCAACCTCATCAGCGAAGATATGGGCACGATGCTGTCCAATCTAGGGACCGGAGTGCAGGGCAACCTAACCCAGACTATGACCCAGCTGATGACGGCAATCCAGTCCAATCCTCAGGCGGCCCTCGAGTATGTGAACAGCCCTATGTGGCAGACCGTACTCGGAGCCCTGTCGCAGACAGACGTGTCCACTGCCCTCAATTCACTCGGTGCAGAGATGCAGAAGAGCTTCGAGGTGGACATAGAGAACGTGTTCATCGCAGGAGTATCCCTCCAGCAGCCAGTCTTTATGGGCGGCAAGATCATCGCGGCAAACAAGATCGCACGCCTCGCCGAAGAACTCGCCAAGGCTCAGTACGACACGAAATATCAGCAGACAATAATTGACGTCGACCAGGCTTACTGGCAGGCGGTTTCGGTAGCGGCGAAGAAGAGACTCGCCGAATCCTACGCCGACCTCCTCCATAAGATGGAGAAAGATGTCGAAATCACCATAGCTGAAGGAGTTGCGACTGAATCCGACGCCCTCAACATCAAGGTGAAAGCCAACGAGGCTGATATGCTCCTCACCAAGGCCACAGGCGGACTGAAGCTCTCCAAGATGCTTCTCTGCAAGCTCGTAGGCCTCGACCTCAACTCCGATATCGTCCTCGCTGACGAAGCCCTGGACGCCATCCCTGTCCCTCAGCTCGGAGCGGAGAAACCGATTGAAGACATCTGGGCAGACAGGTCCGAGACAAGGAGCCTCGACCTCGCCAGCCAGATCTACGACGGCAAGGTAGCAGTGGCAAGGGCAGATATGATGCCTAAGGTTGCCCTGATGGCAAATTACCTTATGAGCAACCCTAACCCGTACAACGGATTCCAGAAGGAATGGGGCGGAATGTTCAACGCCGGCGTAGTGGTCAACATCCCTATATTCCACGGATTCAACGCCCTCAACAAGACCAGGAAGGCCAAGGCAGAGGCAACGCTCTACCGCAGCCAGTATGAGAATGCGAAGAATCTCATCAATCTCCAGGTAAGCCAGCTCCGCGAACAGCAGGGCGAAGCAGTGGAGAAGCTCGTGATGGCGGAGAACAACCTCAAGCACGCCGAGGAGAACCTCAGGGTAGCTACGCTTGGCTTCGAGAACGGAGTCGTCAGCACGACGGTAGCAATGGGAGCCCAGACAGCCTGGCTGAAGGCTCATTCAGAATACATTGACGCAGGCATAGAGTTGCAGATGACCAACAGCAACCTCAACAAAGCAGAGGGCAACCTCAAGTCAGACATTGATGAAAAATAAAAAATAACAGATATGAAACAGCAGCAGAATTACAATCTCGTTATCGGATTGCTTGCACTCATCGGAATCATCCTCACAATCGCAGTAATCGGTTACATCGTATCAAAGCCTAAACCGCTCGTCCTCCAGGGCGAGGCTGAAGCCAGCGAATACAGAGTTTCCGGTATGGTACCGGGCCGTGTCGAGACCCTCTTCGTAAAGCAGGGCGACAAGGTGCAGAAGGGCGACACCGTCGCTTACATCCGTTCATATCAGGTTCAGGCCAAGATGGCCCAGGCTACATCCGTAAAGGCTGCAGCCCAGGCTCAGAGCGC
>JAILCZ010000162.1 GCA_024689985.1 Bacteroidales bacterium
CAATATGCTCGTTGACGACCAGTCCACGATCAGCAAGATTTTCGCCATCAAGACAAGGCCGATACTCATCCACAGCGAGGACGAGGCCATAATCAAGGCGAACCTCGAAGCGGCCAGGGCAAAGTACGGGGATGACATTCCGATTACGGAGCATCCTGAGATACGCAACCGCAAGGCCTGCATTATGTCAAGCATCAGGGCCTTGGAGAAGGCTATGGAATGTGGGACTCACCTGCATCTCCTGCACGTAACGACGGCAGAGGAGGTGCATATGATACGCGCAGCCAAGATCCAGAAGGCTGCGATCACAGGCGAGACTTCGGCGAATTACCTTACTTTCTGCGACGAGGACTACCCTGCCCTTGGCGCGAAGATCAAATGCAATCCGGCAATCAAGACGGCGAACGACAGGAAACTCCTGCGCGACGCCCTTCACGACGGCATCATCGATACGATAGGATCCGACCACGCACCTCATCTTCTCGAGGAGAAGGACAGGCCGTACACAAGCTGCCCGTCAGGCGTGCCGTCAATCCAGCATTCCCTTTCAGCAGTTATCACCGTGGCTCTCGAGGAGAAGACTCCCCTGGAGAGAGTGGCTTCAGCTATGTCGGAGCGCACAGCCGACATCTTCGGCCTCAAGGACAGAGGCTATCTGAAGGAGGGCTATGTAGCTGATATGGTGGTATTTGACCCAGAGAAAGAATTCACCGTGGGAAAGCCGGCATACAAATGCGGCTGGACTCCTTACGAGGGCAGGACCCTGAAAGGATGGGTGAAGGATGTGTATCTTTCTGGTAAGAAGGTAGTTGCAGACGGAGACCTTGTGGAGGAAAAGCCTTCCGGCAGTCCTCTGGTTCTTCATACACTTTAGATTTCCTGTTTTCTGGGCTTTTAGGCCATGAGATTCTTCAATTTCTTCGGAACCCTGAGCTGGCTGCCGAGCACGCCGAGGACGGTGATGCCGACGCCTACCCACTGCCAGCCGCAGAGGACTTCCTGACCGACCATAACTCCGACCACTGCCGTAACGACAGGGTTTAGAGCCTGGAACATACCCGACTTGGCCACGCCGAGGCGGCGGATTGCGAATGTCCAGAAGGTGAAGGCGAGGAGGGTGCAGAAGATCGTCAGGAATACGATAGGTCCGACGACGCTCCAGGTAAGGTAGGTCACGGGATCATAGGCAGGGAGACCCTTGTGGATGAAGACAGGGATGAACCAGATGGATCCGAGGAGGAACTGGTACATCGTGATGGTGAGGGCCGAGTAGCCCTTGGAGATGATGTTGGTCATCGAGGCGTAGCCCACCTCTGCGAAGACTGCGAGCAGCAGAAGGCCGACTCCGAGGAAGAAGGTCGGATTGGTCTCAGGCCTCTTGAGGGTCACGAGGATGATACCGATGAGGGAGACGAATACTCCGACGGCATTGGTCTTGGAGAGTTTCTCCTTGAGGAAGACAACTCCTACGAGGACCGAGAACATCGGGATGAGTCCGATGATCAGGGAACAGAAGGCCGGCGAACCGGTATAGACGATGCCGTATCCCTCCAACATATAGTACAGGAAGGGCTCAAAGAGGGACATAAGGAAGAATTTCCAGATGTCACCCCTGTGGATGCGCATAAATTTGAGATTGCCCCTTTCGATCAGGTTCGCCATAAAGAGGGCCGCCGCCGTCAGGAATATTCTGACAGGGACAAAAAACTCCGTAGGCACTCCCTGCTTGATCAGGGTGTTGCTGAATAGAAACGAAATACCCCATAGGCACACGGTGAGGCATGCCAGGAGGTAAACCTTAAAGTTGTTCTTCATAAAGTTTACTTCTTTATAAGCCTTAAGGAGATTCTCTTTCTGTCCAGGTCGACGTCACATACCTCGACCAAGACCTGTTGATGAAGTTTAACCACCTTTGAAGGATCTACAGGTCCGCGGCCCTGTCCCATCTTCGAGACGTGTATGAGGCCGTTTTCGTGCAGTCCTATATCCACGAATGCTCCAAAATTTGTAATGTTCGTCACGATTCCCGGAAGTTGCATTCCTCTGCTGAGGTCTTCGAGGGAACGGACGTCTTCTGCGAAACTGAATTCCTGGGCGCTCTCACGGGGATCGCGTCCCGGTTTTTCGAGTTCGCTTATTATGTCATTAATTGTCGGGAGGCCCACGCCTCCGTCCACGTATCTCTTCGCGTCAATTTTCTTGCAGAGCTCCGCGTTGCTCACAAGATGTTTCGTGTCCACGCCAAGGTCCTTGGCCATTCTGTCCACGATATGATAGGATTCCGGATGCACTCCGGAGTTGTCCAGAGGATTGGCCGCTCCGCTGATGCGGAGGAAGCCTGCACACTGCTCGAAGGCCTTGGCGCCGAGGCGAGGAACCTTCTTGAGCTGTTCGCGGGATGTGAATCCTCCTATTTCATTTCTGTAGTC
>JAILCZ010000053.1 GCA_024689985.1 Bacteroidales bacterium
CACCTTGATGCCGGGCGCAATCTCAAGTGTGGAATCAATCCAGGTCGTCCTGCCTTCCATAAGATCCAGAGGCCACTTCGGGGAGATACAATGCTCTCCGCCACGAAGCGAATGGAATCTTGCACTGGTGGCATAAGGAGACACAAGCACCTTTACAGATAGATTTTCCCGGAGAAGAGATTCAAGGCCTCCGGCGTGGTCGGCGTGACCGTGGGAGATGAAGACATAATTCAGGTCAGACAAGTCAAGTCCCATCGTGTCAGCATTTTCCATAAACAATCCCGACGCTCCGGTGTCCAGGAGTATGGAATATTCATCCGTCTTCAGGAGTGCTGACATTCCGTGTTCCGTTCGGTATTTATCCGGTTCCGCAGTCCTATTGTCGGATAGTATGCTGACGATCATAATATGGGTTTCCTGTTGAAAATTATAATGTAAATATACTAAAAAAAGAGAGCCTGGCATCACTGCCCGGCTCTCCCAACCAAAAACTTATTAAAGGTTATTTTTATTAATAATGTGGTTTACAAAGTGTTATTAATTGTAACAGCTTTCACCGTGTTCATAAACATCCAGACCTTCTTCTTCCACGCGGGCTCCGACACGCAGTCCCTTGTATTTCTTGATGCCGTAGAAGAGCAGGAATCCACAGATGGCCGTCCACAGTCCGATGGCAAGCATACCTATGCACTGCACCCCGAAGAAATGCCATCCGTGACCATAGAGCACTCCGCTGTCAACTGAAAGCAGACCGGTCATAAGAGTACCGAGAACGCCGCTGACGCCGTGTACTGATGAAGCGCCCACCGGGTCGTCAATATGAAGTTTATTGTCGATGAATTCTACAGAGAATACGAGGAGGGTTCCGCAGACAAGACCTATGAGAACGGCACCCAGGGGTGAGACCAGGTCGCAGCCGGCAGTAACTCCGACGAGGCCCGCCAGAATGCCGTTCAAGGTCATTGAAAGCGTCGGCTTACCATATTTGAACCAGGTAAGGAAGAGTGTGGCCGCACCGCCTGCGGCAGCCGCAAGGTTGGTCGTCAGGAAGACGTGTGAGATTGCGATTCTGTTCACTTCGCCGGTTGCGGCGAGTTGGCTGCCGGGATTGAATCCGAACCAGCCCATCCAGAGGATGAACACGCCAAGTGACGCAAGGGTAAGGTTATGTCCCGGAATTGCACGACTCATACCATCCTTACCATATTTTCCACGACGAGGGCCAAGGGCCAGGGCGCCGATCAGGGCAAGTATGCCACCCACGCTATGAACTATGGCAGAACCTGCGAAATCGTGGAAGCCCATTTCACTGAGCCATCCGCCGCCCCAGGTCCAGTGGCCTTCGACGGGATATATGAAGAGAGAGATTATTGCACTGTAAACCAGATACATCGAGAACTTCGTACGCTCAGCCATAGCACCGCTGACGATGGTGGCGGAAGTTGCGCAGAATACTGTCTGGAACATCAGGAATCCTTCGACAGGAAGGTTACTTTTATAGAAGGAAAGATCGCCCCAGTTAGGAGCACCTATGAAGCCTGCGCCTTCACTTCCGAACATAAATCCGAATCCCACGAAATAGAAAAGGAGGGAGCCGATGATAAAGTCCGTAAAATTCTTCATAAGGATGTTAGCAGTATTCTTCGAGCGGGTAAGTCCGGCTTCGCAGAGGGCAAATCCAGGCTGCATCCAAAAGACCAGGATTGCGGCCAACAACATCCATACTGTATCGAGAGAAAATCCAATTTCATTCATAATTCTTTCATCTTAAGGTTTTTACACTACTTTCTGCCATTCTTATTTCTTATCTCTGAGCACCGTATCTCCGTGCTCTCCTGTACGGATCGACCAGGTATCTTCAACTGAGCTGACAAAGATTCGTCCGTCTCCAACTTCACCCGTTCTGGCCGATTCCATAATTGCGTTGATGACTGAATCAACGAACTGTTCACGGCAGACAATCTTGATCTCAATGCGGGAAATGACGTCAGTGGAATACATTACGCCTCGGTAGATTCTGTCCTCCCTGTCCTGGCCGATGGCCTTCACCTCAGTATAGGAGAACCAGTTGATGTCGGTGTCAAACAGAGCCTGCTTGACATCCTCAAAGTGCGTCTTTCGCACGATAGCTTCAATCTTTTTCATCATAACATTAATAATTATCTCGTTTAACACTACTGTTCCGAACACTTCCCTACACCGCCTGCGCTACCTTGAAATTGCACACAAATAAAAAAGGCCAGTCTTTTGGACCAGCCTCATATTCTGTATGTCATTTTGCTTCTTTAATCCGTGCCGAATCCGGCTGGAGCAATACGCACGCAATAGAAGCCCAGGACCTGCTGGTTCTGAGAATTCTGCTGCTGATTATTATTAGAAATGCGTATCACTTGAAATGAATTATGCTGAACTTTCGTTTCATCTGCAAGTTACTAATTACAGACGGAAATCCAAGAACTTTTTAAAATTTTTTTAAAACTTTTTTTACTCGTTTTTCAGGGAGTCCACAGGATTGGCCCGAAGGATCTGCATACTGCTTATGCTGACGACAGCCATAACTATCAGAAGGACAAGCAATGAGCCAAGGATGAAGAAGTAAAGACTGAGCGGAGTCTTTTCTGCGAAATTCTCCAGCCACCTGCCGGCATCGTAATATGCGCAGATGCTGGCCAGCACCGACATAAGGATTGATATTTTGATGATGTCCGCGGCGAATGAACCCAGGATTTCACTTGAAGAAGCTCCGTTTATCTTTCTGATCGCCATTTCCTTTGACCGGCGAATACTCTCATCCCTTATGAATCCGACAAGACCCATTATTGCGATGAGCATACTGAAGATTGATCCAAGCATCAACGTATTGTGCATTTTCCTGCTTTCATCATAGGCAAGCAGCATCTTGTCCGCATAATAATTGATGTTGATATCCTTGTCCTGAATCGCCGCCTTCAATGCAGTTTCTATTTCCTTGACGGAGCCAGGTTCAGCCTTGAATATAATGTGTGGCATCCAGGATAAAGGGCTGTCATACTCGCCATAGAACAAAGCGCTCGGCCTTTCATCCACATCCATCAGATTTCCTATGAGGTAAGAACGATATACGCCGGAGACGGTCAG
>JAILCZ010000078.1 GCA_024689985.1 Bacteroidales bacterium
GTGTAAACGAAGTCGCTGCCTGACTTTTCGATCTTGAAGCCGTGCTGCTGGTAGTTGCAGAGTCCGGTAGGGTAGTCCTTGGTTGAGTCTTCCCATCTGCGGAGATCCCAGTAGCGCTGGCCTTCGTATGCGAGCTCTACCTTTCTCTCGTGCTTGTAGGCTTCGACGAGTTCGTCGCCGCTGTAGCTGATATCAGGGAGGTTGACGCGTGAGCGGATCTCGTTGATAAGGTCGCGTGCCGTGTCTTCGTCACCATTCTCGATGCTTGCCTCAGCGTAGTTGAGAAGTACTTCTCCGTAACGGAGGAAGGTGAATGGCTGTGAGCTTCCGGATGTGTTCACGTCGTAGCTTTCATCGACGAGCTTGCGGAGGTAGTAGCCGGTGACTGTGCGGCCCTTAGGCTCCTTTTCCGTCTTCCAGGTTGCCCATCCGTCCGTTCCGTTCACATAAGGCTCGATGGTGCGGTCCTTCCAGGATGCTCCGTTGTAGAGGATCGTGGCTGCGAATCTTGGCTCGAGCTTGTCGTATGGAGGGGTCTTCGTCGTGCTTCCTGAGTGGAAGTCGCTCCAGTCGGCTTCGCCGCCGGTGGCGAGTTCATAGCTTTCGACCATTTCCTGGGTAGGTACTCCGTATCCGCCGCCTGTGGCGTTGTTTACGGTGTAGTCACCACCTGGGGTGTAGTAGAAGTTGAATGAGTGGGTGAGACCGTTGGCAAGGTCGAAGGTGTACTGGAGGATGGCCTCCTTGTTGCCTGCGGCAAGAGTCTTGGCAGTTGCGTCGGCATAGTTGTCTTCGAGTTCATAGCCCATCTTTGAAAGGGCCTTGGCAGCGTCGATGACGGCATCCCAGTCCTTTGCGTAGAGCATCGCTCTCGTGGTGAGGGCGAGGGCCATTCCCTTGTCGATGCGTCCGTTTGCGGATGCCTGCTCAGGGAGGTTGTCAGCCGCGAAGGCGAGGTCTTCCTTGATGAGGGCCCATCCTTCGGCTTCAGTGCTGATGGCCTTGTCCTTGGTGATGGATCCGAGGTCCTTGTAGATGATCACGTCCTTGTATCTCTTGACGAGTTCGAAGTACATAAATCCTCTGAGGAACCTGAGCTCGCCTTCGAGACGGGCCTTCTCGGATGATTCCATCGTTCCGTATGCGTTAAGGTAGCCGAGGTCGGCGTTTACCCTTCTGATTGCAGTGTAAAGCGTTCCCCAATAACCCATATATGCGTCAACGTATGTGTTGGTGAGAACGCTTCCGCCGTATGACATCTCCGATGGGATGAAGCACATGGCGTTGTAGTTGTACGATGTATATTTAAGTTCATCAGTCAGCGATTCGGTAAGACCGATGGCCGTTGGTGCTGAATTGAGATCCCAGATATATGTGTACAGATAGTTTATTGAATATTCTGCTGACTTGGTGGTAGCCCAGATTGTCTTCTCGGATACGCTGTCAGTCGGTGTCATATCAAGGTATGAGTCGCAGCCTGCGAGGCAGAGCACGGATGCAAGTGCTATTGCTGATATCTTTATCGTCTTCATATCCTTTAGAATGTAATTGTGAAACCGCCCATAATGAGCTTCTGCTGTGGGTAATAACCGTTGTTGACTCCAGGAGACTCAGGGTCGATTCCCTCAGGAAGTCCGTCAATGGTGAAGAGGTTCTGGCCTTCCGCGAAGACTCTGAGGCTTTCGATGCCGATTACGTCAGTGACCTTCTTAGGAATGGTGTAACCGAGCTGTGCGGTCTTGAGGCGGACGTATTTGCCGTCTCTGATCCAGAATGTTGAGCTGAGACCGTTGTCTCCTCCGTGGCTTGCCGTTCCGAGGGTGATTCTCGGGAAGGTTGCGTCGGTGTTGTAGATGCTGTATGCGTTCTCGACGAGGAAGAGAGGCGAGTTGCCGCCTTCCTTGAAGGTCTGGGTCCAGATCGTGTTGTCGTCGTATCCGTTGTAGTATGTTCCGGTGAGGGATACGTCGAAGAGGGCTCCGCCCGTGAACTGTGCGTTGAAGTCGAATCCGTTCCAGCTGAAGTTGAGGTTGAGACCGAAGGTGAGCTGAGGACGGTTGCTGCGTCCGAAGTATCCCTTGTCGTCTTCGTCGATCTTGCCGTCTCCGTTGATGTCGACATACTTGATGTCGCCGACGTTAGGACGGGTGCCGTACCAAGGGCTGGCGTCGATTTCTTCCTCGCTGGTGAAGAGGCCGTCTGCCTTCCAGCAGAGGATGCTTCCGTAGGTTGTGCCCACGACTTTGCGGTAGTCAGGAATGTTAGGGTTGTCCTGATATTTGAGCCATCTTGTCTTGGAGTACGTCATACTTGCCGCTACGTCATACCAGAAAGGCTTGCCGAGGAGCTCGAAGTGGCTTCTGTGGCTTACGAGGATGTCGATACCCTTTGTGTCGATGCTATTGTAGTTTGCCCAGGTAGGGTAGTAGCCACCCATTGATGAAGGGTAACCGCTGCTCTGGTATGTGAGCATATCGTAGGTGTAGTTGTAGAATCCGTCAACTTCCATTCCGAGTTTGCCGCCCCACATCGTGAGGTCGTATCCTACGTTGTAGCTGAGTGTCTTTTCCCAGCTGAGGTCGGTGTTGGCGATGCCTGTCGTGTAGTATGCAGGGTTGATGGTTGTCGAGCCGTTCTTCTTGCCGAGGGCTACGTTGGCAGCCTGTGAGTAGGTGCTGAGGAACATATATTCGCTGATGCTGTCGTTTCCGAGCAGACCGACGCTGGCTCTGAGCTTGAGGTCGTCAATTGCCTTGATGTTCTTCATAAATTCTTCCTTGCTGAGTCTCCATCCGAGGGAGGCTGAAGGGAAGAGACCCCAGCGGTTGCCTTCCATTCCTGCGAATTTGTATGAACCGTCGAGTCTGGTGGTGATTTCGGCGAGGTACTTCTCGTCGTAGTCATATTTGGCGCGGAATACGTAGCCTACGCTTCTTGAGGCTCCGCTCCATCCTCCGATAGGGGAGTTGGTCGCTACTCCGTTGCTGAGTTCAGGGAGTGATGCGAAAGGAAGGTCCTTTGCGTATGCCGAAAGTCCGTTGCTCTTGTTGTCACGGGCCTCGACGAGGGCGAGTCCGTCAACGTGGTTGACTCCGAACGCTGCGGAGTAGTTGAGGCTTGCCTGTCCTACGAGAGTCTGGTAGTAGGTTGAGCCTTCTCCGAGGTTGATGACGTTGTCGCTTACGTGAGGGTTGTCGGTTCTCTGCTTCCAAGCCCAGTCACCCGTGTCAGTCTTGTACATCTGCATCATAGTGTATGGGGTGCTGAGGTTCTTGTTGTAGGAGTTGCTGTAGTCGAATGAGCCTGAAACCTTTGCGTAGAGCCCCTTGATCCAAGGGAAGCCGTACTGGAGGGAGGTGTTGACCGAGAAAGTGGTGCTCCTGGTGTCCTTGTAGCCTGATTCGTAGATTGCTGCGAGAGGGCTGACGAGGTATGCCTGGTTGTTCTGCACGCTTCCGGTGTAGTATCCGCCGTATGTCTTAGGAAGGTATGGGTGCATCTGGATGGCCTGGCGTGCGATTGAGAACCAGCCCACCTCAGTGCTGCCGCCGTCTGATCCTCCTGAGAGGTATGCAGGGGTGTGGCGCTTGCCGAGTACGCCTGAGAGACCTACCGTGAACTTGAGGTTCTTCGCGACCTGTGAGTCGATGTTGGCTCTGACGTTGTATCTCTTGTAGTTGAAGTTGTCGATGTTACCCTTCTGGTCGAGGTAACCGAATGATACGAAGTATTTCGTCTTGTCGGTTCCGCCCTGTGCGGTAACATTGTGCTTCTGTGTCATACCTGTTCCGAATACTTCGCTGATGTAGTCAACGTTGTCCCAGCCGTCGGTAGGGTCGCCGTTGAGCATAGCCTCGATGTTGGCCTTGGTGAAGTACGGGTTGTATTCGCTGGCTGATGAGATTTCTCCGTTTGCCATCTGGTCCATCATCTGGGCTACATTATAATAGTATGCGTACTGAGGACCGTTCATGAACTTAGGGAAGTTGGCGTTCATCGAAGCACCGATTGAGGTGTTGTAGGTGATCTTAGCCTCACCCTTGTCGCCTCTCTTGGTGGTGATGATGAGCACGCCGCCGGCAGCCTTGAGACCGTAAACTGCAGCTGATGCACCGTCCTTGAGGATGGATACGCTCTCGATGTCGGCAGGGTCGATGTCGTTGATGTCGCTTACAGGGAATCCGTCCACGATGTAGGCTACGCCGTAAACTGAACCGCGGATGCGGAGGCTGGCCTGGTCGAGACCAGGCTCACCAGACTCCTGGACTGATGAAATACCAGGAAGTCGTCCTGCGAGGACCTGTGATACGTTGGTTGAAGGTGCTTTAAGAAGGTCGTCACCCTTGATTGCCGATACGGCGCTCGTCAGGGAGCTCTTCTTCTGTGTGCCGTAACCGACCACGACAGTCTCGGAGAGCATCATTGCATCGTCTTCCATAGAAATGTTGACTGGTCGGTTGGTGCCGTCGTAAGTCTTTGTGACCGTCATCATACCGATGCACGTGAACTCTACGGTGTCACCTTTTTTGACTGAGAGACTGTATGATCCGTCAGGTCCTGTTACGGTTCCGTTCGTTGTACCCTGAATCAATACAGTTACGCCTGGAAGTGCCTGACCTGTCTGGTCGGTCACCTTTCCTTTCAGTGTGTTCTGTGCGAATGTGCTTATGCTTACCAGCATTGCCAGCAGGCACATCGCCATCCTTACAGAAATACTTCTGTTTTTGATAGGCTTCATGTTAGAGATTATTAATTATTGATAGTGTTCATTGCTTCCTCAAGGTCGCCCCAGAGGTTATGTTTTCCCAAATGACTGTAGTCGAAGACCATTACTCCGCCTGTGGATTTGAGGCTCTGCTTTACTGCCTCCTTGAATTTGTCCATCTCGCCGAGGTACTGCTCTACGTAGATCGATCCTACGACAGGGACGACTCCCTTCGTGATCTGCTTGGCGATTTCAGCTCCGCCTTCCACGCTGTAGCAATATTTGAGTTCGAGCTGGAGTCCGGCTTCGCTGCTCTGGCCTTTCGTCTGCGTGGCCTTGTCGATGTCTTCCTTCGTTATATATGAATAGTAGAGTCCTGTCATATACAGGTCGAGGAGCTCGGCGTATCCGGTGTTCTTGTAGGTTGGCGTGGCCCAGTCGAAATCGACTGACGGGTCATAGGCTTCTGACGCCCAGTTCACGCCCACCTGGTAATAGGTCGGGTACCAGGCTCCGGTGTAGTCTCCGATCCTGAAGTCTGGATTGATGTACTTGAGTTCCGAATGGGCTTTTCTGACGAAATCCTTGATGACGGAAGCACGCCATTCGCACCATTCCTTGAAGAGGGGACCTGGAACCCAGGTCTCACGCAGATTGCCGTTTTCGTCATACCAGCTGAGAATGTCCTCAGGGAAGTTCTCCACCTTCTTTCCGGCCCACTCCTCGAACTGGCTTCGGCTGAGGTCGCTGAAATCGGCTGTCATTCCGTCGTAGCGGAGGCGGTCGAAGATCAGGCCGTCGCATTCAGGGTATTTCCTGGCGAATTCCGTCAGGATGTCGAGCTCGTAGCTCTGTACTTCAGGGTTTGAAGGGTTGACCATACCGTTGTAGTTGGTCTTGATGCTGCTGATCGGCACGAGCTTGCCATTTTCGTAGCAGATGCTCTGCCAGTCCGCGTGGTCTCCGTAGATGATGCCCCTGTCCATAAAGTTGTGGCCGCCGCAGAAGATGTTGAGGCTGGCGTAGACATTGACTCCGGCCTGGTGACCGTAGTCGAGGAAGAGCTGCATCATGTCGTAGTCCCGTGAGCGTTCCACTCCGTTGAACGGACTCATATATGGTGCGAACTTGCTGTCGTAGAGGACTTCGCCCATAATGGACTTTACGTCAACCACGACATTGTCGAAGCCAAGGTCCTTCACTCTCTCAATGCAGGACTTGACTGAGTCCGGATTTGAGAGGACCTCGTAGTTGGCTTCGCAGTCGAACCACATATAGTTGTCGTTTCTCGTTTCAGGTTTACAGCAGATTGAAATAAGTGACGCAACTATTAATGTTAATATGAGACGTTTTTTCATTACTTGTTAAGTATCTGATCAATAAGTATCTGGCAGACGGTAAGCATTCTCGGAATGTGGAAAGGACCTTTGAATAGGTTGCCCTTTGCCGGCTGTGCGACTGTTCCGTCGCGGTGGAGGTAGCCGTACCATTCCGGGTAGTCAGGGTCAACGAGGTGGGCCTTGAGCCATTCGTTGGCCATTTCGTATCTCTCGAGGTATTTGTCGTCCCCGGTAAGTTTGTAGGCGAAAAGGGAGGCAATTACGGTCTCGCACTGAGGCCACCAGAATTTCATATCCTGGGAGTAGTCCTGGCAAGGGAGTCCCTTGCAGTCGCGGAAGTTGATAACTCCGCCGTACTCCTTGTCCCATCCCCAGTCGAACTGCCAGTCGAAAATCTTGAGACCGAGTTCCTTGTAGTGAGGCTCGGAGAAAATCTCTGACGCGTTCATCAGGAACCACGCCGTCTCGATGCCGTGGCCTGGGTTGATGACGCGGCCTTCGCAGGTGTCGATGAGGCCTCCTTCCGGAGTCACGCTCTCGAGGATGCACTTGTACTTCTCGCTGAGAAGGTATTTCTCGATGATTTCAATTGAGGTCCTGATCTGCTCGTCGAGGGCTGGATCGTCGCTGACCTGCTTGAGCACGAGGGCCACGTTCACGAGGATCATCGTGATGGAGTGGCTTCTGCCCGGGATGAAGCTCTTTGCAGGAAGAAGGCCAGGGGTGTTGAGCATCCTCTGGATGTTGTGGAACATATCCACTGCCTTCTTTGCGTAGCTCATATCTCCGCTCGCCTTCGCATATTCAGCCATAGCGATTGCGGCGAATGTGTCTGAGAAAACATAGCGTCTCTTTCTCACAGGCTGTCCTTCGGCAGTCACCGAGAAGAAGAGCTGGCCGTCCTTGTCGATACAGTGCGCTTCAATGAAGTCGATGCAGGATTTTGAGGCCTTGAGCCATTCAGGGTTCTTTTCAATGTGGTTGTAGGCATAAGCCGAGGTGTATCCGTAACGTCCCTGGAACCATACTGATTTCGTAGAGTCCATAAGAGTACCGTCGCGGTCTACGCAGGTATATACGCCGCTATTGACTTTGTCAAGTCCGTGTTCAAGCCAGAATGGCATTATGTTGTCAAGGAGCTGTTCCTTGTACCATTCTGCATTTTTTTTCAAATAGTCTCTCTGACTTATATTCATAATTGAAAAATGTTTTTTCCATAACTAAAATAGAGAGGCTTTTTTCCAAGCAGAAACAAAAACTTGAAAAGGGTATTTAAAATTCAGAAAAATTTAATTCGAAAATCGTCAAAGTGTTCAATATCAAAATCATATGTGTAAATTAAGGTTAAAATTAAATTTCTTAATTTGATAAATAACCTTATATTTGTAAAATTAAAAACGATAAATATGAGCGCTTACCGTCCTTCGAAAAACATTGATACATACGAATATGTGAGGTCCTTGGTCTTGCATTTCCTTATGTCGGAGTCGAAATTCACCATCCCTGAGATTACGGAAATCACAGGGCTAAGCACGACTACCGTGGCCAAGTGCGTGGCCAGGATGAAGGAGGAAAAGCTCCTGGATGAAATTGCTCTTGAGGAGTCGGGAGGAAGGGGACGAAGGGCCATTGTATATGGCGTCGGCAAGGCTTCTTCTTACTTTCTCGGAGTGGACGTCCACGAGGGTGACCTCGGCATCGCCATTATGGATTTCACTGGCCACATTGTCCACGAGGAGCATTTCCAGGATTATGTCTTCGAGAATTCCAATACGAATCTCGAGAATGTGATTTCCACGATCGAGTCTTTCATTGCGAAAGCCGACGCGAATATCCGCCCGCAGATTGCAAGGGCGAACTTCAATCTTTCAGGACGAGTGGATTCCAAGGAGGGTACGAGCGCATCAGTGTTCAATTTCGAGGAGACTCAGGCCACCCCTCTTGCGGAGATTCTCTCAGAGCGCCTCGGCATACCGGTTTCGATTGAGAATGATACCAAGGCTATGGCCTTTGCGGAGTATCTGACCAATGACCAGAATTGGCAGAATGTCCTCTACGCCAATGTCAGCTGGGGTCTGGGTATGGGCATCATCCTCGGCGGCGAGCTATATTCCGGTACCAATGGATTCTCCGGAGAGCTTGGTCACGTTCCGTTCTATGACAACAACATTCTCTGCCATTGCGGCAAGAAGGGCTGCATAGAGACTGAGGTTTCCGGTAGCGCCATCCACAGGAAACTAGTGGAGAGAATCAGGAACGGTGAGTCCAGCGTCCTTACCAACAAGGTCAGGAGGGGAGACAAGGTCACGGTCGCCGACATCGTCAGGGCCGCGGACGATGACGATCCTTTGTGTATCGACCTGATTTCACATACGGGTATGGAACTGGGTAAGCATATGGCTGCGATGATCAATATCTTCAATCCTGAGGCCATCATAATCGGAGGCTCCGTGGCACAGGCTGCGTCCTATAATTTCCAGCAGTATGTCTCCCTCGCCATCAGGCAGAATTCCCTCAAACTGGTCAGCCGCAACGTCAAGGTGCTGACCTCAGCTCTGGGCGATGAAGCCGGAGTTCTTGGGGCCTGTATGATTGCCAGGGAAAGGATGATGCATAATCGATAAATTCTGCATAAAGTTGTCGTGATAAGTTTGTAAATTATTTTAAAAACTCTATCTTTGCGCCCGTTTTATTAGATGGTATTAACATAAAGAGCTAAACAATGGGTTTAAGCCAGATCTACAAGCCAAAATTCTTCAGCTTGTTCAAGAAGGGTAATTACAACGCAAAGACCTTCACTTCCGACCTCATCGCAGGTCTCATCGTGGGCATCATCGCCCTACCTCTCGCAATTGCATTCGGTATCGCCTCTGGCGTTTCCCCTCAGCAGGGTCTCATTACCGCAATCATAGCAGGTTTCCTCATTTCATTCCTCGGAGGTACGAGGTACCTCATCGGAGGTCCAACCGGAGCCTTCATCGTAATCGTTGCCGGCATCATTTCCCAGTATGGAATGGAGGGCCTTGCAATCGCCACCATTATGGCCGGAGTCTTCCTCATCGTGATGGGTCTCTGCCGTATGGGCGTTGTCTTCAAGTTCATTCCTTATCCGATCGTAGTCGGCTTTACTTCAGGTATCGCCGTCACCATATTCTCCACCCAGATGAAGGATTTCTTCGGCCTTACGAGCCTCGCGGTTCCTTCAGGCTTCATTCCTGAGTGGATCTGCTATTTCCAGCACATCGGCGACATCAATTGGATAGAGGCCGGCGTCAGCATCGCCTGCACAGCTATCATCGCCCTCTGGAATATGAAGTTCAAGAGAATTCCAGGCGCCCTCATCGCCCTCATCGTCGGCACGGCAGCGTCAGTTTGCCTCGACCAGTTCGCAGGCATCCACCTCGCTACCATCGGCACCAAGTTCCCTGAGCTCGCAAACGGCCTCGGCCTCCCTAAGATGGCTCACTTCGATATGAGTTTCGACACCCTCCGCGGCCTCGTTTCTCCTGCCTTCACGATCGCCATCCTCTGCGCGATCGAGAGCCTTCTCGCCGCAATGGTCACCAACGGAGTCACCGGCCACAGCCACAACGCCAACACTGAGCTCATCGGCGAAGGCATCGCCAACAT
>JAILCZ010000099.1 GCA_024689985.1 Bacteroidales bacterium
CGGACATTACGGGGGAGCCGTGGCAAATCCTATCAATGTGCTCTGCTCTATGATCGCATCCCTTCAGGATGAGGACGGACGCATCACGGTTCCAGGCTTCTACGACAAGGTCGTTGAGCTTTCGGCTGAAGACAGGGCTGAACTTGCCCGTGCCCCATATGATGAAAAGGAGTACAAGGAATTCCTCGATGTCAAGGCCCTCAAGGGTGAGAAGGGTTATACGACCCTCGAGCGTGTGGGCATCCGCCCTTCGCTGGACGTGTGCGGAATCTGGGGTGGCTATACCGGAGTAGGAGCCAAGACGGTTCTTCCTTCCTATGCCCAGGCCAAGATTTCAATGCGTCTTGTTCCGAATCAGGATTCCGCTACGATAACCAGGCTTTTCACCGATTATTTCAAGTCAATCGCTCCTGATTACGTGAAGGTTGAGGTCACTCCTTTCGAAGGTGGAGAAGGCTTCCTCATTCCTATTACGTCGCACGCCTTCCAGGCTGCGTCAAAGGCTATGGAAGAAGTCTATGGAATAACACCTGTTCCGAGCCGCGGAGGCGGAAGCATCGCCGTGCTTGCAGATATGCAGAGAATCCTCGGAATCGACCCTCTCCTTATGGGATTCGGCCTCGAGAGGGATACAATCCATTCTCCTAACGAGAGCTATCTCCTGAAGCAGCTCTTTGCCGGAATGGAATCAATCGCGCTTTTCTACCAGTACTATTAAACCAGCAATAAATGACAACTGAAGAGATTTTTTCTCAGATAAAGAAAAAGGGTACGACCCTGTGCGTGGGACTCGACGTCGATTATGACAAGATCCCTGAGTGTGTGAAGGCAAAGGCTTCTTCGAAGGCTGATGCAATCGAGAAATTCGCGAAGGCCATCGTGGATGCCACGGCTCCTTACTGCGTGGCCTACAAGCCTAACCTCGCATTTTTCGAGGCTTATGGCTATGAGGGCATAAAAGTCCTCGAGGACCTCGTGAAATATATAAGGGCAAAGTATCCTGAGATCTTCCTTATCGCAGACGCGAAGAGGGGAGACATCGGAAATACAGCCAAGATGTACGCCAAGACATTCTTTGAACAGATGGATTTCGATGCCGTCACTGTTTCTCCTTATATGGGTTCCGAGACTGTCACTCCGTTCCTGGAGTATCCCGGAAAGTATGTCATCGTGGTCGCGCTTTCTTCAAACAAGTCTTCGGCAGATTTCCAGCTCGCCCAGCAGGACGGAAAGCCTCTCTATCAGGTTGTGATGGAAAAATGTATGTCCATTTCCACGCCGGAGAACATGATGTTCGTAGTAGGTGCTACCAAGGCTGACAAACTTCAGGAAATCAGAAAGTTCTGTCCGGACAATTTCTTCCTGGTACCTGGCGTCGGAGCTCAGGGAGGAAGCGCTGAAGAGGTGATTGCAAACGGAGCCAATTCCAAGAGCGGTCTCCTTATAAATTCCAGCCGTGGCGTCCTCTATGCTTCATCAGGCGAGGACTTTGCCGAGGCTGCTGCGAAGGTTGCTTCTGAAACTGCGAGAATATGAAAAGATTTATTTTGACGACAGCTCTTCTGGGGCTCTGGCTTTCCGCTTTTGCCCAGCCGGGAACGGTTTATTCGATTCCAGCCGGCAATCCAGACGGAAAGCTTATCTCGATGGAGGATGCCGTATATTCAGGCAAGGTTTATCCCAGGCGTTACAAATCACCATCCAGGACCAAGTTCGAAACTCCTGAAGGGTATTATGTCTGTGATTTGGGCCAGAAACTGACGATCTCTGACAAGAATGGTGATTACCGTGTCGTTGCGGAGAGCCAGGACGGGAATATTTCCTTCGGAAGCAGCGTGAGCCGCAATGAGTTCGGAATCAATAACGGCATATTCTGGTCTCCTTCCGGAAAGCGTCTCGCTTTCTACAGAAAGGACGAAAGCCTCGTCACTACTTTTCCTCTCCTGAATATCGGATCCAGGACCGGCACCCTTGTTGAAATCAAGTATCCTATGGCCGGAATGGAATCCGAAAGGATCAGCCTCGGCATATATGACATTGATTTACGCAGCACTGTCTATGTCAAGGTGGAAGATTTCAAGGATGACAGATATCTGACCAATGTCAGCTGGAGTCCGGATGACAAGTATGTCTTCATACAGGTTCTTGACAGAAGCCAGAAGCATATGCGTCTGAATATGTATCGTGCTGACAATGGTGAATTTGTCCGTACTATTCTCACCGAGGACAATTCCAAGTATGTGGAACCTCAGGATCCTCTTTATTTCCTGAAGGGCTCATACAATTTCATCTACAGGACTGCCAACCGTGACGGCTACCGCAATCTCTATCTCTGCGATACCCTCGGAACCGTGTCCCGTCTTACCAAGGTGGATGCCGACGTGGCCTATGTCGCCAACGACGGAAGGTATGTATATTATACCAGCGCGGAAGTCTCTCCTGTCGAGAATCATTTGTTCAGGCTCGATACCAGGAAGGACAAGGTGCAGAGGCTCACCCCGGAGAGGGGATGGCACAATGTGGCTATGAATGATGACTGCACTGAGTTTACGGATACGTATTCTTCGTTCTCCGTTCCCCGCGTCGTCCTCAGGAGAAAGGCTGACGGAAAGCTCATCGAGACTTTGATGGAGGCTGAAAATCCGCTCGGGGACTATGCCCGCGTCGAGGTGACCCTCGGAACGGTGAAGTCTGCGGACGGAAAGTATGACAATTGGTACAGGATGTTCAAGCCTCTGAATTTCGATCCTACAAAGAAATATCCTGTCGTGGTCTATGTCTATGGCGGCCCTCATTCCCAGATGGTGAACGACTCCTGGCTCGGAAACGTCCGTATGTGGGAGTATCTTATGGCTCAGCGCGGTTATATCGTATATGTCCAGGACAACAGGGGCACCGAGAACCGAGGCCTTGAGTTCGAGCAGGCTATCCACCGTCAGTGCGGTCAGGCTGAAATGGCAGACCAGATGGTGGGAGTGGAGATGCTCAAGAGTCTCCCTTATGTGGATGCGTCCAGAATCGGAGTGCACGGTTGGAGCTATGGCGGTTTTATGACGATTTCGCTTATGACCAATTATCCGGAGACCTTCAAGGTCGGTGTCGCCGGAGGGCCAGTCATCGACTGGAAGTGGTACGAGGTGATGTACGGTGAACGCTATATGGAGACTCCTGACTCAAACCCTGAGGGTTATGAAAAGACTTCATTGATAAATAAGGCAGCCGACCTCAAGGGCAAGCTGCTTATCTGTCAGGGCGCCATCGACAAGACCGTCGTCTGGGAGCACAGCCTCAGTTTCGTGCAGAAGTGCATAGAGAACAATGTCCAGGTGGATTATTTCCCTTATCCTTGCGCGGAGCACAATGTCC
>JAILCZ010000033.1 GCA_024689985.1 Bacteroidales bacterium
GGGCAGCATTACCATGAAGCCGGACAAACTCGAAAAATATAAGGACAAGTTCGGAGGCAACGTGCCTTCGAGGTCTCCTCACTTCATCTTCCTCGTGTCAGGAAAATTCGATGCAGAGGCCGAATTCGGTGCTCTCAATGCTGAAGTATCTCCTGAAAATCACGTAAAGATCGTGATGGAGAACGACAATATGTCCTGGAGCGACATAATGGAATGGATAATGTTCCCGCTCCTTCTCATCATAATGTGGGTATTTATGTTCCGTGGCATCGGCCGTAATATGGGCGGTGGAAACGGAGGCCCTGGCGGCGGAATCTTCAATGTAGGCCGCTCTACCGGCAAGCTCGCAGACAAGAACGAAGTCAAGGTGACATTCAAGGATGTCGCCGGACTTTACGGAGCCAAGGACGAAGTGATGGAAATCGTCGATTTCCTCAAGAACCCAACGAAGTACACGGCACTCGGTGGAAAGATTCCTAAGGGAGCCCTTCTCGTCGGCCCTCCGGGCACTGGAAAGACCCTCCTCGCAAAGGCCGTGGCAGGTGAGGCGAATGTTCCTTTCTTCTCGATTTCAGGATCTGACTTCGTGGAGATGTTCGTAGGTGTAGGTGCGTCACGAGTTCGTGACCTCTTCCGCCAGGCCAAGGAAAAGGCTCCTTGCATCGTCTTCATCGACGAGATTGACGCAGTGGGCCGTGCCCGTGGCAAGAACGTAGGCTTTTCTTCAAATGATGAGCGCGAAAACACTTTGAACCAGCTCCTTACCGAGATGGACGGATTCGGCACCAACAGCGGTGTCATCGTGCTCGCCGCGACCAACCGTGCTGACATCCTAGACAAGGCCCTCCTGCGTGCAGGACGATTCGACCGTCAGATTCACGTCGACCTTCCTGACCTCAAGGAGAGAGAGGAAATCTTCCAGGTTCACCTCAAGGGACTCAAGGTTGACGAGACTCTCGAAATTGAATTTATGGCAAAGCACACCCCAGGCTTCTCAGGAGCTGACATTGCCAATGCCTGCAACGAGGCCGCTCTCACGGCTGCGAGAAAGAACAAGAAGACAATCGAAAAGCAGGACTTCCTCGATGCTGTCGACAGAATAATCGGAGGTCTTGAGAAGAAGAATGCCATCTTCACTGAACAGGAGCGCCGCAGCATCGCTTACCACGAGGCCGGTCACGCAACCGTCAGCTGGCTCCTTCCTTTCGCAAATCCTCTTTTCAAGGTTACCCTCATTCCAAGAGGACAGGCACTCGGTGCCGCCTGGTATCTTCCTGAGGAGAGAAAGCTCTGGATGAAGTCACAGATGATGGACGAGATGTGCTCCCTCATAGGTGGACGCGTCGCAGAGGAAATCATCAACGGAGAGCCTTCGACCGGTGCACAGAATGACCTCGAAAGAATCACCCAGATGGCTTATGGTATGGTTCAGTACTATGGTATGAGCGACAAGGTGGGCAACCTTTCATTCTATGACTCGACAGGCTCACGCGGCTATGACCTTACGAAGCCTTACAGCGAGAAGACTGCCGAGCTGATGGATGAAGAAGTGAAGAAACTAGTTCAGAAGGTTCACGACAGAACCAAGGAAATTCTCGAATCTCACAAGGAAGGTTTCGTGCAGATGGCCGAACTCCTCCTTGAAAAAGAAGTAATATTCGCAGAGGATGTGGAAAACATCCTCGGACCTAAAGTAAAACCTGAATCAGATGAACACGCTGACTAAGAGGACCATTTCAGGTACTCTATTCATCATCATAATGATCACTTGCCTTCTTGCGAGCAAGTGGTCATTTGCTGCCCTGATGGTATTCATTATGAGCACGATGATATTTGAATTCTGCAGGATCACGATAGGGAAGAGTCACCCTCTCTCCCAGATTATGACGATACTCTCAGGAGTCGTTTTCTTCCTGCTCATATTCTTCCACGCCGGCTGGGGCCTGCACGTGAAGTATGTCGCGCTGGCTATCATTCCGGTTTTCATACTGATGATCCATTCGCTCTACGTGAAGGACAAGTCGGATTACCACACATACGCAAGTATGTACACGGCTCTGCTCTATATCGCAGTTCCTATATCGCTTTCCAACCTGATCATCTTTACGCATCACGAATATAACGGAGCCCTCATACTCGCGTTCTACATCATCGTATGGTCAACGGACGTAGGCGGATATATCTTCGGATGTTCTTTCGGAAAGAACGGAAAGAAACTCTTCCCGAGCATTTCTCCCAAGAAGTCCTGGGCTGGATTCTGGGGCGGTATGTTTATGGCTGTCGTATGTGCCATAATCCTTACTCAGGTAGGCCTTCTTCTCGCGCCGGATATGGTGACAGGTGTTCCTTCCAGAAAACTCCCTATAATCCACTGCATCGGCCTGGCCATCGTTATGGATGTAGCAGGTGTTTACGGCGACCTTTTCGAGTCCCAGTGGAAACGTCATTATGATGTGAAGGATTCCGGAAATATCATCCCTGGACATGGTGGACTTCTTGACAGATTCGACAGTTCAATATTTGCCCTTCCAGCAGGTGCACTTTACCTTTCGCTGTTTGACCTACTCTAATTTTTTAATATATTTGTAGGACCGCAAATCCAAATCACTATGCACTTAGATAAAGACTGCTACGGAACAATCGCCCTGGCTTGGATCCTGGGATTGGCAGCCATTTACCTCATAAACCGAAGCATCACAATACAATATGTGTCCAAACCGCTCATTGTAATTGTCTTTGTTTTCATCTGTTTTGTAACCTGGTTTCACAGAGTTCCACATCGTCAACCACTTGGAGATGAACGCTCAGTCCTTTCCGTTGCAGACGGAAAAGTGGTAATCGTCGAAAAAGTCTACGAAAAGGAATACCTCAAGAAAGAATGCATTCAGGTATCCGTATATATGAATTTCTTCGATGTACACGCCAATTTCTGGCCGATGTCAGGAGAGATCACATATTACAAATATCATCCAGGAAAGCATCTAATGGCTTTCTATCCTAAGGCATCAGAAAAGAATGAGCATTCTTCCATTGCTATGAAGAATGAGTTCGGCGAAGTTTTCTTCCGTCAGATTGCAGGAACATTCGCAAGAAGAATCGTCTGCTACGCCAAGGAAGGCGAACAGGAAGAGAGAGGCAAGCAGTGCGGAATCATCAAATTCGGTTCACGAATCGATATGTTCCTCCCGCTTGACGCTGATATAAAAGTTAAGGTAGGTGATCTCACAAGAACCTGCGAGACGGTTATAGCAGAACTTTAGTCCTGCTTTTTATCCGCCTCTATCAGTTCTACTAGTTTATCTACAGCTTCAGAATCCGGTACGTGTTTAAGTATCGGATTTTTTCCTTTATAGATGCTGACTTTGTGGTTGCCTTCTCCGACATATCCCCAGTCAGCGTCTGCCATTTCTCCTGGACCGTTCACGATGCAGCCCATAACGGCTATCACCACATCCTTGAGATGAGATGTACGGCTCTTAACCTGTTCGAAGGTATCCTGGAGGTTGTACATCGTTCTGCCGCATCCAGGGCAGGCAATGTACTCCGGCTTATAGAAACGGCGTCTGGCGGCCTGCTGAAGCTCATCTACGAGGTAATCAGCCTCGGCCGAACCGTCGAGAATTATCTTCGTGCCGTCCGGACCGACATATGAGCCTTTAAGCACGACTTCGTCAATCTCCCTGTCGAGGAGACGTTTTCCGTAATCACAGGAGAAATCCTCGATGAGTCTCTCCCTTGAAGGGGCGTCATAAACAGCGGTACCCTTCTTGCCTTCCAGCTTTTCCTCCTTGAGTGAAGACTTGATGAGTCCGTCATATCTGTCGCAGAGGTAACGGGCTACTGGAATTTCATTTACAGGGTCCTCAGTGAGCGAAACTCTGACCGTATTGCCAATTCCCTCTGAAAGAAGGGTTGAGATTCCTACGCAGGACTTTATGCGGCCTGAATCACCGTTTCCAGCCTCGGTCACTCCGACGTGAAGAGGGAAGACCACGCCCTTGGCCTGCATTTCCTTGGCAAGAAGCCTGTAAGCCTCGACCATTACGATGGTGTTGCTGGATTTGAGGGACACCACTACATTGTAGTAATCGTTCGCAACGCACATATCAATCCATTCCATAGCAGCCTTGGCCATAGCCAGAGGCGTGTTGCCATAGAGGTTGGTTATATAGTCTCCGAGAGAGCCGTGGTTGAGACCGACTCTGACAGCCGTGTTGTTTGCCTTGCAAACCTCGATGAAACGGGCGAACTGCTTCTTGGCGATCTCGTGGTCACGATGGAAGTTTCCGGGGTTTATACGGACTTTCTCGACGACTTCCGCAACGGCGATCGCTGTTTCAGACGAGAAATGAATGTCTGCAACGAGGGGAGTGTCGATGCCCTCGGCACTGAGCTTATCGTGGATGGCCTTGATGTCGGCGACTTCCTTCATTCCAGGAACCGTGATTCTGATGAGCTGCGATCCGGCCTCCTTCATCCGGCGGCACTGCTCCACGGTTTCATCTATATCGTAAGTATGTGTATTGCACATTGTCTGCGGAACGATTCTGTTCTCGCTTCCTATAAGGACGTTTCCTACCTTGACTGTAAGTGTCTTCATTATTTCTTCTCCTTATTTGTTCCGAACACACTTTCGTATGCTTCTCTTCTAAGATCCTTCTTTGTTTTTCCTACTCTTTTGGTCAGCTGGAAATGTACTCCGGCCGTAATCATTATGTCAAATGGATATGCGAATCTGTAATAGTACTGTCCGTAGTCAGGGTCGTGGTCAGGCTGATAGAGTGAGCCCCAGCCGTACCTGAGCATTGCGTTAACGTGGAATTCCACCGGATCGAATACTATTCCGAATCCGAGGCTTCCCTTGAGGCCGTAGGTCAGACGGTAGTCATAATCTGCAAATGCATTTTCCAGACCTTCGGTGACAGCAAATCCCTGACGTTCGATCCCAGTTCTGTAGCCTCCGTAAAGTCCGAATCCTCCCATCAGTTTGAAATGGGAGAAATCATAATGCATAATAGCGAGGGCAGGTACTTCGACGATGTCTATGAGCACGTTGTTGGCTCCTTCGATTGACGATGAAGTGCCGGTCTCTGAGTTTATCTTGAACTTGTAGCCTTCGTGTCCGTAGAAGAGACCTACCTGGACTCCGAAATAAGGCATATAGCCGAAGAGCTTTCCGTATCGGGTGTATGTGATTCCGAAATAATCCGGGCTGAAACGGGTCGTGATGTCACGTGCCGGATTGAATGACATCTGATGCATTCCGACTCCGTAGGTTATTCCCAGGAGGGTATAATCGTTCACGACGAATTTCCTTCTGATCTTTACGGTATCCAGATATTCGTCAGTATATACAGGCTTCTCCAGTTCGACGAGATTCTTTATGTCCAGGGAATCGAGTTTTTCCTCCTGGGCAAATGAAATGAATCCGCACTGAGCCGCAAGCAGCAATGATATAAGGATCTTCTTCATTATTCTTCCTCTTTCTTGTCTTCAAACAGGGCCTTCAGGTCCATAGTCTGCGTAAGTTCCATCCTCTCCATTACCGGAATGTCGAATGAGTTCTTCAGCTTGAAGAACTTCACCTTCTCAGGCTGACGCTTTTCCAGCACATCTCCGACATCCACTCTTCCGTTGCGGTTCTTGTCTTCAGTCACCCTCACGCAGTATTTTCCTTCCTTGAGGTACTTGAACATCAGAGGGCCGTCATTGTCGATTACGAATTTCTGGAGCACTTTCGCACGCTTTTCGTCAAGAAGTTCAACGATATAACGGGCATTGACATTGGTGACATCGAGGGTCAGCGAGCTGAGTTTCTCGTCAGAAGGCAGTGAGACAGTGGTCTCGAGACTGTCGTTCTGGAAGCCGGTAATATCACGGAATCCGTGGTGAGGAATTTTCAGGATATATGTCCAGCCTTCAAGGAGCTTGTCCTTCGGCATAATGGTGTACTTCCTGAGGTTGAGTGTATCGCGGACCACGGTGAATTTTGCAGGAGTATCCTTCATTCTTGGGTTTCTCGCGATGAATTTTACGGAATCAAAGCTCTCATATACAGGAGGATATTTGAACTCGAGCTGGAATCCGTCATTTTCCACGGTTTCAGGCTTTACCGTCACTGTCAGAGTGCAGACGCTGTCGGCATGCGTCTTCGGCTGCCTTTTCTGGCCTCTTACGACGCGGTTCGGATTGACAAGCTTGACTTCCTCCACTGAAGGCTTCAGGACTCCTGTAGAGTCGCTTTTATAGTATTTCGTGGAAATTTTGAGCGTATCCGGAAGTTTCTTCTCCTGATTAACCCAGATTTCAAGACTGTCATTGGTGGCATTGAACTGGGTGATGATTCTGTTGGCGGCTACGCCCTTTATCCAGAGCGAGTCGATTCTTACATTCGGAGCCATAAATGTGATATGGCTGCGGTATGCGTCAGTCCTGTCGCTGTTCATCAGCATCTGACGGGAAGTCTTGCCCTTGAAGAGGTTGAGTTCGTATTCCGCATTGCGGGCAAGGCACCTGAGAGTGTCCTTCATATCGAACTTCTTGAGCTCATAGACGGTGTCGTTGGCTACGTGGACAGGCTTCACGTCTTCCGTCACGAAGGCGATGAGATCGTTGTCCTGGTCGTAGATGTTGTTCGATGCGGCATCGGTGATGGCGTAGAGACGGTAAACCGTATCCTGGATGTTCCTGATGCTGAAGAAGCCCCAGTCGTCAGTCTTGGCGGCCGCATAAGGGCGGTGCTTGAAGACGGCTGAATCCGCGAAGTCTTTGTATAGCATCACGGTCGCTCCGGCCTTCGGCTTGAGGGTGTTGCAGTCCTGAACGACTCCGGTGATCATCATAGAGTCAATCTTTTCACCCGTCGAGAACACGAAG
>JAILCZ010000046.1 GCA_024689985.1 Bacteroidales bacterium
GCCAGGTTCAGCCTTGAATATAATGTGTGGCATCCAGGATAAAGGGCTGTCATACTCGCCATAGAACAAAGCGCTCGGCCTTTCATCCACATCCATCAGATTTCCTATGAGGTAAGAACGATATACGCCGGAGACGGTCAGCATCTTTCTGTCATCAAAATCCGTCAAGCCATCGTGGCCGGTAATGGACACGGGCTTACCCACAGCTCCGTCTTCCCAATAGCCGAATTCCATCATTTTTCTGACGAACTTCTCATCCACGGCGACCTCCGAACTATCCCTCGGGGCACGTCCGCTTACGAAAGGAATGCCCAGCAGACTGCAGTAGTTTTCAGAACACTCATACTGGTCAGCGATATTGAAGAGTTCCCTGTCATCATTCGGGAGACGGACATTATTGCCCGTGGATCCCTCGCAAGGAAGATTGTACGAAACAGTTATTCCGCGGACCTGCGGCAAAGATTCCAGCGTTTTGACCGCAAGAATCCTGTTCTGGTAATCTCCTCCGTAAATGTCGAAATAATACAGATCCTTGTAATCATAGCCAGGATCGGTCTTGGTGACTACATTATACTGCCGTCCTATCACAAGCATCATCACGACAAGGAACACATTGATCAGAACCTGCACGCCAAGAAGCAGGAGTTTCCATCGTCTGGACTTGTCCCGGAAATTCTTAAGGGTCGCAAAAACAGGAATATGTCTGTAAACCTCGGCCGGAATGACGATAGCCACGACAAGGACAAATAGCATTGCCGAAACGATTGCAGACACGCTCAGAGGAACAAGCAGGGCCGTAAATGGCACACCAATCAGGTTCTCGACCAACCCGTGGCCCAAGGCGATAATTACTGACGCCAGGATTAATGACAGCAGGATATGCGCTCCAGCTTCCTTCGACAGCATCTTGTAGATATCACCAGTCTCCGCTCCATAGCATCTGCGGACTCCGATTTCCTTCGACCGCTTCACCATTGACGAAATAACTATCAGAATATAATTCAGCAGGCTTATGGAGATAAGCAGCAAAGCCACCAGCGACAGCATAATCACCTGCGATTTCACCTCCGGATCAGAAGTGTGCAGCTTGCTGAACGGTGCCAGATAATATTTCAAGTACAGTCCCCGTGCCTCTATTAAATCCAGAGGCTGATGTGCCTCCTGCATCTTTCGGATTGCCGGAGCAAGGGTTGACGGGTCCACGCCAGGGGCCAGTTTGACATAGCCCTTGTACCTGTCGTTTCCCATCCAGTTTTCGGTAGTTTCGCTGCCAAAAGTCTTAGAAGAAAGAAGGATGTCATAATCCAGGGTTCCGTTCTTCGGAAAGTCCTCGAACACGCCCTCAATAGTCATCATCACATCCTTCCTGTCGGAATTATGGATCCGCATTCCTATCACTTTGTCATACTGGGCCTCCCCCTGTTCATTCAAAGTAATGCGCAGAATCTTCTCCGCAAAACTCCGGCTCACCATCACCGTCCTTGGCTTATCCAGTGCTTTCAATGGATCACCGGAGAGAATCGGTCTGCTGAAGACCTTGAAGAAACAAGTGTCAGCAAGGGCAAGATGTGCGGACAGCTTGTTACCGTATTCATCGATATATGAATTGGTGTTGTAGACAAATGTCGTCCTGGTTCCGTATTCCACACCCGGGACTTCATTCATAAAGCCAACAGCGACAGCTCCGCTCACTTGATGGTAGTCATTTTCCACACCGTTCTGGTCGTACCAGGTATGTATGGAATAAATCCTGTCCACATCATCATAGAAGCCGTCATAACTCATCTCGAAGCAAACCTTCGCAATGAGCACGATGCCCACGGCAAGGCCTGCTCCCAGAGAAAGCACCTTGATCAGCAATTCGCCCTTGTTCTTCATTCTGTCCGATTACAGTTCGTTCTTAACATCAGAGACAATCTGACCGTCAAACAGGTCGATCGTACGCTGTGCGCAGGCTGCATCTTTCTGTGAATGAGTTACCATCACGATGGTCGTACCCTCTGAATTGAGTTCCTTCAGCAGGTCCATCACCTCCTTGCCGTTCTTTGAATCGAGGTTACCGGTCGGCTCATCGGCAAGGATAAGCTTCGGACCGGCAACCACGGCTCTGGCGATGGCCACTCTCTGCTGCTGACCTCCGGAAAGCTGCTGAGGGAAGTGCTGTGCACGGTGGCTGATTGCCATTCGCTTCATAATTTCCGTAACCTTGGCCTTGCGCTCAGCTGCGGAGATGTTCAGGTATCGTAGCGGAAGTTCGATGTTTTCATAGACGTTCAGTTCGTCAATCAGATTGAAGCTCTGGAACACGAATCCAATGTTTCCTTTGCGGAATTTGGTCCTCTCCTTTTCCTTGAGGCCGCCCACTTCCGTTCCAAGTAGTTCGTAAGAACCGCTTGTCGGATTGTCCAGCAGGCCCAGTATATTCAGAAGGGTCGATTTTCCGCAGCCGGAAGGTCCCATTACGGCGACGAATTCACCGTCTTTAATCTCAAAGGAAACTCCATTCAGTGCCGTAGTTTCAATTTCTTCCGTACGGAAGACTTTGGATAGGTTTGTAACTTTGATCATATCTTTAAATCTATATTATTCATTTCTGAGCGACTCTACAGGGTTGACGTTGGCTGTCTTCCAGCTCTGGGCCGTGACGACCAGAACGGTAATCAAAGCGACAAGCACAAACGCAAGCAGGAATATCCATATAGGTATCGGGGCCTTGTAGGCAAATCCTTTGAGCCAATATAATATGAAGTTTACAGCAAGGGGAACTGCAATAGCGAAACTGCCGCAGACCAACAGGAAATACTTTTTGTTGATCATCCTCAGGATACCTCCGATCGTGGCGCCATTGACCCTGCGTACAGCAATCTCCTTACGGATAAACTGAGTCTCGAAGAACACCAGGCCGACAATTCCGATAATAGCTATCAGAAGAGCCACGAAAGAGGCCACGGAGATTAGTTTTCCAAGGGACTTTTCACTCTTGTAATCATCCTCTATGCAGTTATCCAGATATTGTATGTCAATCTGGTCCGGCTCATTTGAAGGATCGATTGAGCAGATGGTATTCTTGATATAAGATGAAATCTCATTGAAATCCGTTTCAGGGTGGACTTTGACATACATAGTGGAAAAAGGACGCCACATAGTCTTGCCCCAGCACAACAGGAGCAAAGGCGCAATCGGCTGTTTCAGATTCTTGTAATTGAAATCTCTTACGCTTCCGACGATTTCAATCTGATCTACGTGTGCTCCAACCAGGCTGCCGATATGATACGAAGGATATTTGTTGAAGAAACTCTCATTCGCGATGAAACATCCGTACTCGCTTTGAATATCTGCCTGGCTGAATGACCTTCCCTCAAGGACAGGAATTCCGAAAAAGTCGGTGAAATTATAATCTATGGGAAGGACTTCGAAATACACCTGATTTCCTTCATCATTTGTCCTTGACCATCCCATCTTGATATCTGACACGATAGGAGCATCGCTGAAGGTAATGTCCATAACAGCCGGATTCTCAAACAGATGTTCCTTGATGGCATCATTATGCCGTCCGGAATAATAGCCGACGCCGACCTGGATTATGGATGCTCTTTCGAATCCCATATCCTTCTTCGACATATACTTTACCTGTACACCGACGAACAATGATATGATGATGAATACGAAAGAAAGGACGAACTGAAGTCCTATGAGGAGATTTCTGAGTCCCCTGCCCCTGATGCTCAATGCGAAGGAGCCTTTCAGGACCATTGCCATCGGTTGTGAAGTCGAATACAGTGCCGGGCTCAATCCCGCGAGCACTGCAATAAGCACCGACAGGAAAAGCATTGAAAAGACAATCACGAGATTATCCTGCAGCTTTATGCTTCCCGAGACATAGGAAGCGAATGAAGACAGGGAAACGGCGTGCATTATGAGGCAGGCCAGGCCGAATGCGACTACCGAAATCACGCCGGCGTGAATAACCTGCTTCAAAACAAGACTGTATCGGCTCTCACCGAGCACCTTCCTGGTATTGATTTCCCTGATGCTGAACGGAATCTCCGCAAATGCGAAATTGATGAAATTGATAATCGCTATGAGAATCAGCAGAAACGCAATTGCTGACAGTGTATAGACAATGGACCTGTTTGTCGTGTCATAACCGATACGCACCGGTTCGAAATGGGCGTCGTGCAGATTGCATAATTGCATTCCGCTACGATACAGGTTTTCGTCATCGATTTCGTCGGCGAAATATTCCATTATTGACTTGAAGACAGCCTCTCTGGTATCATCTGCCAAGGATGGATCCTTCAACTTCAGAAAACCCATATAGCTCCATTCCGTCGGATCGTCAATGGAAGCATTTCCGATATTTTTGATGACCTCGCTTTTCAGCAATGAATTCTCGGGAAGATCCTCAAAGACTCCTACAATATGCTTAGTTTCCCCATTCCTCGTGACAATCTTCTTTCCGACCACGCTTTCGTCACCGAACATCTTCCTGGCAAAAGATTCACATATTGCAATCGCGTCACTGGAATTGAAATCCTTTCCCGAGCCTTCAATCCACTTGAACGGGTAGATGCTGAAATACGAACTGTCAGCCTTGATCGTCTCGGCGAACACGGCATTTCCCTTATCCTCTTCCTGACTGTAAGCCTCAGTGGCCTCAGGATGCATAATTCCCACATCCGAAACATTTGGGCTGGCGTCACGGAGTTTCTCCAGTACAGGACGGCAGACGAACGGATAATAATCCCCGTGGTCCATCCAGTTGTTCTTCAGAATGAACACATTCTCGTGGCCTTCGTAATTTCTGTCAAACGTGACGTCCCACTTGACCTGTACCGACAGAATCATAGCGGCCGCCAGAGCCACGCCCATTCCGATTATATTAATCAGAGTCGATACGTTCTTTTTCCTTATGAGCGCCATACCTAAAATACTAGAACATCAGAATCCCCATAGGACTCATAACCTGACACGATGACTTTTTCGCCTTCCTCAAGGCCTTCGAGGATTTCATAATATTGAGGATTCTGACGGCCTATGCGGATTTCTCTCTTGTTGGCCTTCCTTCCGTCACTGCTCAGCACATAGATCCATTTTCCTCCGGTCTTCTGATAGAAGGTGCCGCGAGGTATCAGGACGGCCTCCTCTGGCTGTCCAAGCTGAAGATTCAGGTAGTAGGTCTGACCAGCACGGATATTGTCCGGCTGCTGTCCGTCAAAACGGAAATCAGCCTGGAACTTACCCTCACGGACCTCAGGATATACCTTGCGGATAATGGCCGAGAAAGTCTCGCCCTGACGCTCGAACGTCGCCTGAAGGCCGGAGACCACGCGGTCTATATAGTGCTCGTCAATTTGGGCTTCTACCTTGTAGGTACCCACGGAATTGATCTGGCCGATCTTCGTGCCGCTTGCGATGCTCTGACCGAGGACAACATCCAGAAGACCGAGTTCTCCGTCAATAGGAGCCTTGACCACAAGATTGGCCTTGCGTTTCCTGATCATCTGCATATTGAGCTGCATATTGTCCAGGCTCTCTTTCATACGGTAAATCTGGGTGCCGCGGTAAAGGCTGTCCTGCTTCGAGCGCTCCACGATCAGATCGTATTTTTTCTTGGCGAGAAGGTAATCCTCCCTGGCCTTGAGATAATCTTCCCTGGCTATGAGTTTGTCCTCATAGAGAGCTTTCTGCTGCTCATAGGCCCTGTGCAGCCTCTCCAGCTGGGTACCATACTCCAGTTCATTCTGTCGCACGTCCAGTTTCTGCTGTTCCATCTGAATCTGGGTATTGCGGAGGATATTCTCCTTCTCGGCAAGTTCAGCCTCGGAATTAAGAATCTGCAGGTCAAGGTTGTCATTTGAAAGGATCAGGATAGGGTCTCCGATTTTGACTTTCGAACCTTCTTCAATTAAAATCGACTGCACGACTCCTCCTTCCTGAGGACTGAGTTGAATAGTAGTCATAGGCTGCACTCTGCCGCTGATACGGATATAGTCATTGAATTCGCCGGACACCACTTCTGAAACAATGATGGAATCCTTGTCCACGCGAAGCACCTTGGCATCAGGCCTTACGATAAGATACAGTACCAGAACGGCCATCAAGACACCCACCCAATATGGAGTCGCCTTGGAGGTAAAAGCCGTCCTCCATCCTGTCTGTCTTTCAATAATCCTATCCATATTATTGTTCTATGTAATTCACTCCGTTATAATATTTGACCACGGCTCTCTTGATGAGATACTTGAACATACTTCCCATCATATCAGACTGAGCCTTCAGGTAATTGTTGCTTGCCGTCTGAAATTCAATGGGAGAAATAAGCCCCTGGTCCATTTTCTTCATATTCAGCCTGTACGCTTCAGCCTGGACCTCGGCACGGTATCTGGCCTGCAAATAGGCAGAAGCCCCGTCCTCACAGTCCTGGACTGCACGGCGTACCTCACTCTCCACTTCCCTGCGCCTCTGCTCCACCTCGGCTGATGCCTTGAGATAGGCATTGCGTCTTTTGGAAATCTTCGACGCCCTGTTCAACCTGTTCCAGATCGGAATCGAAACCGTAAGTTCAACATACTCTCCTCCATTGTTCTGGAACTGACTGTTGAAAGCATCGGTCGATGTTCCCTGATAATTGTAATAACTTGTGCTCCACCCCGCATAGACTCCGACGGAAGGAGCCAGCTGCCACTTGGCCGTCGTCAGTTCCAGCTGGGCATTTTCCTGGCGCATTACCGCAATCTTCATAACAGGACTGTTCTCGAGGGCAACGGAAACAACTGAAGCCTCGCCGCCACCATCCGCTCCACTAACCATACCATCTTCAGCCACTGAAGACAAAGACACTTCAGCAAGCTGAAGTTCCTGGTCCATAGGCCAGAACATCAGGTCTTCCAGAATCATCTTCTGAGACTTATATGTATTGCGCGTATTGATCAGATTGAATTGACAATCCGCGAGGTCGGCTTCCATCTGTACTACATCAGCGTGACCCTTCTGTCCAAGTTCTTCCTGTCTTCTCGCCTTTTTCACCACCTCTGCGGCAACCTCCGCCTGAGTCTCATACACCGCCACGAGATTTTTGTAATAAAGCACATTGTAATATGCCTCCATAACCGCAAGGCAGATATCGGCCTCCACCTGGTCTTCAAGTGACTCCGCTATCTGCATACCAGTCTTGGATATACGATAGTTGTTCACGGCCTGGAAGCCGTTGAACAGGTCATATCCCGCGCTCACGCCATAGTTGTTATGGAATGAGGTCGTATTGAAATATGTATTGGTCTGAGGGTCGATGCTTCGTCCGAAATTGTAGTACGCCGAAGTCTGTGCGCTTATCTGAGGAGAGAACAGGCTCAATGCCGCGATTCTTCTGTCTATCCTTGCATCATCTGATTCCGCCTGCTGGATTTTCATCTTTGTGGAACTCGAGATTGCATACTTCATACAATCATTCAGGTTCATCACTTTTGGACCGCTGGCGCTCGCACTCACTGCGAACGCCAGAGTCACTATCATAAAACAGTTGATGAAAAAGTATTTATAAATAACTTTCATTTACACCCGACACGGAACACTCTCCGTGCCAAACAATGTAAACAACTGATAATCAATAATTAGCATACACGCCACAAAACAAGGAAAGTGTAAAGTTTACACTCAGCTTTACAATCAACTTTACACTTTACAGATTTCCTATAAAGCCAGCACAACAGAATTACCTGAAGCGAAGCTCGAATACGGTGAGGGATGAGTCACTGCGAAGAAGTTCGAGAGAGCCGTTATGTCCGCGCATAATCTGGCGGGAGATGCTGAGTCCGATGCCGGAGCCTTCCTTCTTGGTAGTGTAGAAAGGAATGAAAATCTGCTCCTGGGCGGAAGCAGGAATCGGAGTTCCGTCGTTCGCAATCTCAACGATGACATCGTCCTCCTTGCCCATACGGGCAGAAATGTCGATATGCTTTGCACCAGCCTGAAGGGCATTCTTTATAAGGTTGATGAGAATCTGGGAGATCTGTCCCTCATCGGCGAATATCATAAGGTCAGGCTCTGCCGGAGTATATTTGCATACGGCTCCGGACGAAGTAATGAATTCACTGTTGAGACCTATGACGTTGTCCATCAGGTCCTGAAGCTCAAGAGCCTTGCGTATCGGCTTTGCCACTCCGGAGAGTTGCCTGTAAGTCTGGACGAAACCGATGAGATTCTTGGAACTGTCGGAGATGGTCTCAAGTCCGGCCTTCACGTCAAGCTCACTGTGGCCGTTCTCATCGACTGACTTTGCAAGAGCATCGGAGAGGGAGGCAATCGGAGAAACCGTATTCATAATCTCGTGGGTAAGGACCCTGATGAGCTTTGTCCAGGAGTCCTGCTCGTGCTGCTGACGCTGCTGCTCGAAAATTGTGCGGATACGGTTGAGAGTCCTGTTCAGCTTGTTCTTGTCCCTGAAACGGAAATTCAGTTCACCGTCCTCGAGGGCATCCATCATATATGCCACCTTCCTGATATCCTTGCTGCGGACATATACGGCGGCAATCACAGCTGCCAATACGGCGACTGCGACAACGAGAATTATGACATTGACGACTGACACTACAAACCGTATTTCTTAAGTTTGGCGTACATAGTAGGACGGCTGACTCCGAGCATCTTCGCAGCGGCGGAGATATTGCCGTTTGCACGTTCGATGGCTTCGCGGACCTTCTTCTCCTCATCGGCAGGAGAAACATCACGGCTGAGGGCCTCCGTCCGTTCAGAATAATGTTCAGAATAATGTTCACAAAGCTGGAAATCCTGAACCGTAAGAAGGCTTCCTTCCGAAAGAATCACAGCCTTCTCAATGCAGTTCTGAAGCTCTCGGATATTTCCGCTCCAGCCATAGGATTCAAGGGCGGAAACGGCCGAGGAATCCAGGCCTTCAAGATTGCGATGATACTTCTGTGCATATTTCCTGAGGAAGATTTCAGCGAGAGGAACGATGTCCTCGCGTCTGTTCCTAAGGGCCGGCAAAGCGATGTGCACAGTATTGATGCGATAGTACAGGTCCTCGCGGAAACGGCCCTCACGCACAAGGCGTTCCAGATCCATATTCGTCGCGCAGATAAGGCGGATGTCCACCGGCTTCGCCTCATTTCCACCAACGCGGACGATACTTCTGTTCTGGATTGCGCGCAGGAGCTTCGCCTGGAGATGGAGAGGTATGTTTCCTATTTCATCCAGGAAAAGGGTACTTCCGTCGGCCTGTTCGAATTTTCCTAAATGGTCGGTATGCGCGTCAGTGAACGCACCCTTTACGTGACCGAACAATTCGCTTTCAAAGAGAGTCTCGGTAATCGCTCCCGCATCGACGGCGACCATTGGTTTGCCTTTTCTTAGACTATGCTCGTGAATCTCCTTTGCCAGCACGTCTTTTCCAGTTCCGTTTTCACCGGTTATGAGGACCGTGGCATCAGTAGGTGCAATCTTGTCGAGAGTCTTGCGGATGAGTTTCATTGCCGGAGTATTACCCCAGAACATAGATCCTTCGCTGTGCTCAGTTTGAATCTGCGGACGCTCCGGATGGGATCTGCGGGCCTTGTCACGGGCAAGGGTGAGCGTTTCCACAAGCTTGTCGTTGTCCCAAGGCTTCACAATGAAATCAAAGGCTCCCCTCTTCATTCCTTCGACGGCAAGGGCGATGTCGGCATAGGCCGTGAAAAGGACCACTTCCACGTCGGGAGCCATCTTCTTGACTTCTCCTGTCCAGTACAGGCCTTCGTTGCCGGTATTGATGCTGGTGTTGAAATTCATATCCAGAAGGACGACATCCGGCTGGAAGCGCTCAAGCATCCTGACAAGAGTGGAAGGCGAAGCAATAGTCTCCACCTGCTCGAAATACATAGGAAGAAGGATTTTCAACGCGCTGCGTATGCCCGCATTGTCGTCGACCACCAGAATTTTGCCTTTCTTTGAAGCCATAGTAAGTGTTGCGATTATTCGTTGAAGGCAAATATATATGTTCTTCAAAAACAGACAAAAAAATACCCACGGATTTTTTCCGGGGGCGATGGGTTATTATCTCTTATCATTCAAAGCAGAACTCCTTTAGAGGCAGATACCCAAGATCCGCCATCAGTTTGTCCCAATTGCGTGGCAGTTCTATTTGCACCGTAGCATAACCGCCTCCCGGCATAATTTGCACCTTATTGCGGGATGAGTCGCCTGTAATAAGGAAGGCGGTCATTCCTTGCTTCATAGTGGGGATGGTCATTTGCTCGCTTTCGGGAGAGTCATACCACTCAGGGGTAGGCGTCATTTCACCGCCTTCGTCTTTGCAGATATGGCCCTGGTACTGCCGCAGATTGTGCTGGCCACCATCTTTGGCTCCACCGGGATTGGCGTAATAGTTGGCAAAAGCCCTTTCTTTCACCGGACGGCGGGATTCTTCAATCAACACTTTTTCCAGAGCCTCCGGACTCTTGTATTTCCCGGCGAAGCATCAGCCAGTTTACAGGTTTCGTTACATACGATTCGCTGGGCATTCATTTCAAAACAAATGAAAATGCAGGCCAATGCTATTACAATGGTACGTGGTTGATGAGATTTCATATGGTTATGGATGTGTGTCAATATATTAGATACAAATTAGGGGGCAAAGGTTAAATCCGCTTCACATCTAATTACAAATTTGGTTTACAGCTCATTGGTAAATGGTAGATTATTTCTATTTTCACGCCTCAAATTATATGAATCCAGTATCCCAACGTCTGCTGAGCCAGCAGCTCATCTGCCCGCAGTTCGCCTCTCCCAGAGAAGTGGTGAACTGGATGGGCGCAATGCAGGCGCAAGATCATAAGGGGATGCGCTGGGCTGTGACTATGAGGACAAAGAAGCCTTCGCTCAAAGCCTTCCAGAAGGCCTTCAACTCCGGAGAAATCGTCCGATTTCATTTGATGCGCGGCACCTGGCAGTTGATATCGGCAGAAGACTACTGGCCCTTTATCCAGCTCTGCGCGCCTAAAGCCATCGCCGTCACCAGAGGATGGATGGCCAGCAATCACATCTCCATCCCGGACGAAGAGCTCCTCCGCATTCGGGAAATCCTATGCCAGATAATAGCCGATAAAAGAAGCGCCACAAAGGAAGACATCGTTCAGGGACTGGCGGAGCGTGATGTCCTGATGGACGACCATCGGCTGTCGTACCACCTGCGCATGTCTGAATTCGCCGGCGTAATATGCAGCGGCGATTTATTACCGATACGAGCCACCTACGCCCTCTCTGCCGACAAACTGCCCGCACCCGCACAGACGGACCGTGACGAGGCCCTGATGATATTTACGCGCAAGTATTTCCGCCACAGCCAGCCGGCCACGCTGGAGGACTTCTCCTGGTGGAGCGGTCTAAACCAAAGCGACTGCAAAAGGGGCATCGCCATGCTGGGCGATTGGCTACATACAGAGAAATGGCACGGCCGGGAATTCTACCTCACTGACGACGCCCGAACGCGCGGATTCCAGAAAGGGCGCTGTATCCTGCTTCCTCCATTTGACGAATACCTGATCAGTTACAAGAGCCGCGATATAGTCCTCCATCCGGACTAC
>JAILCZ010000105.1 GCA_024689985.1 Bacteroidales bacterium
ATAAAGAAGTCCAACTTCTCTGTCTTCAATATGCTCTACGCTTCCTACAGCCAGAGCGCCTCATATGTCGGCACGGATATCGACACCGACACATACTACCAGAACGGAGAATTCGACTACGAGGCCTTCAACGCCGACTACACGGCCGAGAACAGCACCCTCGCCGCGAAGTTCACCGAGAACAGGACAAAGACTGCCGGCTTCACGGAAAGGCTCCGCCTGACCTACCGCAACGACAACCTCGAGCTCCAGTTCGGCGGACGCACAAAATTCAACAAGTCCTGGTACACGATCGCTTCGACCACGACCACGGCCACCTGGAACAACCAGCTCAACGGTGGCGTGAACTACACTTGGAAGAGCACAGGCATAGGCGTCGATTCCCAGCTTGAATACAACTGGTACGACGGCTACTCAACAGCCCAGGATGACGAGTATGTCTGGAACGCCCAGATCACGAAGCTGATCCTGCATAACAAGGTTACCCTCGGAGTGAGGGCATACGACATCCTCAACCAGGCCAGAAACCTCACCGTCACGGACAACTCCAACTACCACAAGGAGTCTGTCAACAACACCCTCGGACGCTACATCATAGCTTCAGTAACCTGGCGTTTCGGCCAGCAGAAGAAGGGTCGCGGCGGATTCGGAGGCCCTGGATTCAGAGGAGGCCCTCCAAGACGATAAAAAGCCAATCGGAACAACAGATAAAATATAGGAGCCAGGCAGCACACCTGACTCCTATATTTTATTATTTTTGTATGTTATGGCAGAAGAAAAGAAAATAAGGAAACACCCCGTTCTCAGAGGTATCCTTTTCGCAGTTGCAGGCGTATGGGCCGTAGCCCTCGTCGCAATGCAGGTCGTACTCAACAGCAAGGTACTGACCAAGATAGTGAACGACATCGCGGCTGAATATGTCGAAGGAGACATCGCCTTCGGCGAAATCAAGGCGTCAGTCATCAAGAGCTTCCCTAATCTCAATGTCAGCCTCACTGATTTCTCCATCACCTATCCTCACGACAGGTTCGCGGCCTTCGATTCCACGGGAGTCAGGAGTTTCCATCGCAGAGCCGGACGTGGAGCCGAAGCGGATACTCTCGCCAGCGTGAACAATGTGTCCATTTCCCTCAACTATATGGCTCTGGCCTTCGGAAAGATCAGGGTGCCTGAGCTCACGATCCAGAAGCCAAGATTCTATCTGCACCAGTACGACTCCACCACGGCGAACTGGAATATGTTCGTTACAGGTGAGGAGGAGGAAGAGGACACCACCGACACGGGATTCACCCTGCCTAACATCTCCCTCGGTGAAATCGTCCTCGAAGGCAAGCCAAGGGTAATCTATACGAACATTTCCGACACCCTCTTCGCTGCCGTATTGATGAAGAGGTTCGACTTCGACGGAAGACTCGCAACCAGAGGTATGAAGAGCAACAAGATCAACCTTGAGCTGGATTCCCTCTTCGTAGCCGGCCGTCTTCCTGCCGACACCCTTGCACTCGGACTTGACAGGCTCAAGATTGAGGAGCACAGAAACCATATGGATGTCAACGCCCGCGCCAAGGCCTTCCTCGCCACGAATGGTTTTGGACGAATGATGATTCCTATCAATATGGACGGAGAGCTGTCATTTCCTAAGTCCAGGGCAGTCTCCCTCAGGGAATTCAAGGCTGACATAGCCACCCTCGAAATCCTCGGAGAAGCCGACGTCGAGCTCAAGAAGAATACGACGAAGGTCAAGGCTGATTTCAAGGTTGAAGAGACCAAGCTCGCCGACCTTCTCGACTTCCTTTCAAAGAATTTCCCTGTCGCGAAGGACATAAAGACGAATGCCGTTCTGTCTGCCGGATTCAACTGCGACGGTGAATTCGATTCCGCAAGCGGAAGCGTTCCGCCGCTTTCAGCATACATCAGGATTCCTTCTTCATCCCTCGGCTATGTCAATGTACCTGAAAAAGGCACCATTGCCCTCGACATCACGGCGACAGGCAACCAGGAGGACCTTCAGGCTACCTTCAACGAGGTTTCGATGAATTTCGCCGGCATCGATCTGGCCTTCTCCGGAAAGCTGACGGACATCCTGGAGGACGACCCTCTCATCGCGCTCAAGGGCAACGGAAACATAGACCTGGCCAAGGCCGCCAAACTGGCCGACCCGGAAATGGGTCTCGAGGCTTCAGGTATGATGAAGATGAATATCGGAGGCAGCGCAAGGATCTCACAGCTTGACCCATACAATTTCAGCGGTTCAGACCTCAACATTCAGATTGCCGGAGATTCGCTCAGGATTCACGAAGCCGTCGATACGGTCGACGCCCTCGTCATCAATCCTCTGCTCTCTCTAGCTCCAAGCAAGGGCGAGACGGCCGCGAAGTTCACCCTCGACAGTCTAAACGCAAGATACGGCTCGGCCATCACCGTTGCCGGAAGCAAGATTCTTTTCAAGGGCGTGAACGGCCAGGAGGCTCTCAACCTCGCAGGTATGGTCCATCCTCTCATCGGAAGGGTCAACATCGGAGCCCTCAGGATGGTTGCGGACTCTGCGTTCATAGGCATCCGCCAGTCAGGAGGAGAGTTCAAGATGACCAGAAAGCCAAGCGGTCAGTACTACAAGCCTGAGATGAACATCAAGGCCCGTCTCGGCCGTTTCTTCTATCGCGAAAGCGTCAACCGCATCGGTCTGAAGAACCTGGACTTCAAGACGGACATCGTCATCAATACATACGAGAACGTCCAGAAGAGGAAACATTTTATGGATTCTCTCGAAAGAGCCTATCCTGGAGTGCCTAAGGATTCCATCTTCGCCAGACTTCACAGGCAGAGAATGAAGGGCCGTCCGGTCCCTGACTTCATCAAGGAGAAGGATTTCCGCAAGTCCGACATCGACATCAGGCTTGACAGGGAGACCGGCAAGTATCTTATGGACTGGGACATCAAGGGATCGCTCGACCTCGAAAGAGGTATAGTAATCACTCCTTACTTCCCTCTCAGGAACAGGCTCCTGGATGTTCACGGCACATTCACCAACGACAAGATAGACCTCAGCAATTTCACCTTCTCTCCAGGAGAATCCAGCATCAATGCCAGCGGTTCCCTCAGAGGACTCAGAAGGGCGCTCACAAGAGGCGGACTACTCTTCCTCAGACTCAAGGTCGGTTCCAAGCACATCAACGCAAACGAGCTCCTTGCCGCAGCCGAGGCCGGTGGCAAGTTCCAGCCTGAGGCCAACGACGCTCTCTCTTCGATGAGCGACGACGAGTATCTCGCCCAGGTCGCAACAGACACACTCGCCGTGTCCGACAGCGCCCAGATGTCCCTGATCGTCGTTCCGGCGAACCTCATTATGAAGATTGACGTCGATCTCGACAGCATCAGATACAACAACCTCAATGTCGAGTGCCTCTCCGGCAAGATTGTCAGCAAGGAGAGATGTCTCCAGCTTACGGACGCCAAGGCCATCACGAATATGGGCAACCTCGGTCTGGAGGCCTTCTACTCTACCAGGACAAAGCAGGACCTCAAGGCCGGTTTCAACCTGAATATGAGCGACATTTCCGCCGATCAGGTCATCGCCCTCTTCCCTGCCGTGGATTCCCTTATGCCTATGCTTACTGCATTCAAGGGTATGCTCAACTGTGAACTTGCGGCGACTACCCAGATCGACACCAATATGAATCTCATTATGCCTAGCCTCAACGGCGTGATGAAGATCAACGGAAAGAACCTTGAGCTGGAGCAGACCGGAGCCGTCAAGACTCTCGCCCGCATCCTTATGTTCAAGAACAAGCAGACCGGCAAGATTGACGATATGGAGGTCAACGGAGTGATCCACGACAATATGCTCGAGGTATTCCCGTTCATCCTCAAGATTGACCGCTATACCCTCGCCCTCAACGGTCTCCAGAATCTGGAAGATGACTTCAAGTACCACATTTCCGTGATCAAGTCTCCTGTGCCTATCCGCTTCGGCATCAACATCTTCGGCACACCTGACAAGTGGAAGTGGCGCATCGGCAAGGCCAGGTTCAAGAACACGAAGATCCCTGTCTTCGTTTCAGAGATCGACACGATGCAGGTCAACCTCGTCAAGTCAATCCACGATGTCTTTGACCGAGGAGTCAACAATGCCTTCCAGAACAACCGCAACTTCAGCAGCATCGAGCAGAGAAAGGCCGAGCTCAATTTCTCAACTGCATCCCAGGGCGACAGCCTGAGCCAGGCTGACCAAAAACAACTTGATTCCCTCAACTATGCCTTCGAGCATCCGGAGGAGGCAAAGGCTGCAGCAAAAGCCAAAGCAAAGGCCGAGGCTGAAGCCAAGGCAGCCGCGGAGGCAGCTGCGGCAGCAGAAGCAAAGCCTCTTACCAAGAAGGAACTGAGGCAGCAGAGGCGCCAGGAAAGAAAGCAGAACCGCATTGCCAGAAAGGAGGAGAAGAAGAATAATGAAGCAACAAAAAGCGAAGAATAATGGATACACAAGACTATACAGAAGTAACATTCACCTTCGAAGATTATTCGGACGACAAGGCGGAGCTCCTTATGGCCTTCATAGGAGAACTGGGCTTCGATTCCTTTATGGAAGAAGCCCCTTCCCTCAAAGCATATATCCAGACTGACACTTTCAACGAGAAATTCCTGGATTCCACCCTCAAGACCGTCCCGATTCCCGGCATCACCTGGTCCTTCGCCAAGATGCCCGTTCAGAACTGGAACGCCACCTGGGAGAGCGAGGGCTTCACGCCCATCATCGTGGATGACGATGTCACCGTCAGGGCCATATCTCA
>JAILCZ010000080.1 GCA_024689985.1 Bacteroidales bacterium
GCGGAGTACGCGGAGTTTGAGAGGCTCACTCTTCAGGGTGACGTATCTGCCTGAATTGATGTCGTAGTAAGAGTATTCCACAGGTCCGATTTCAAAATCACCGGCACTGCGCGGAATGAAAGGATATTCGAATGTCTTTGAGCCGGAAGTTCCGCCCGAACCCGCCTCGATATTCTGTTCGGCCTTGGAATCGTAGGCCTCGAAATCAGCCGGAAAATCCACCTTCGGAGCGCTCAGGAGGGCGACATTGCCCTGGCCGGAGATCTTGATGGTGAGGGTGCCGGCATCGTTGGCCTTGAGGGAATCAGCGCTGACGGAAGCCTCCATCCTGAATGTTCCCACACCGCCTCCGAATGATGCAGGCGCACCGCCCGGAAGATTGGACACGTGGACGTTCACCGCCGGAGTTGTCACTCTCTTGCGGATTGTCCTGTAGTCATCCTGGAAGAAACTGTCGAATATGCTGTTGGATGTCGTATTGCTTACCCTTATGTTCACGAGGCAGACGAGTTCCGCAGGGTCAATCGTAAGAGTGCCCACCTGCTGAGGGATGAGGACATACTTTCTGAGCACGGCCACGTCATAGATAGAATTGCCGACATTTTCCCTGTGGAATTCGATGTTCGTAGGAGTATAGGTCTCCTGGCTCCAGAAACCGTTGAAAGTCGGGAACTTGGCATTCTCGAAACCGGCGATGTTGACCTTCTGGTAAAGCTTGAGGGTAGCCGTGACGGGCTCGCCGACGACGACCTTAGTCCTGCTGAGGTTGAGCTTCATAAAGATGTCCTGGCTGGACACTTCTCCGGTCTGCACGGAGCCTGAGGAAGAAGACTGCGCTGAAGATGACGAAGAAGACGCGTTTCCCTGGCTTGAAGAATTCTGGTCAACGACCTCGATCCTTACCGGAGACGAGCTGATGGTCTTGCCCTTGATGACGGCGGTTGCGGCCGGAATCGTAAGCTGACCGGACTTGCGCGGGATGAGGATGTAGGTGAACGTACTCTGGGAACTCTTGGTCCTCTTTCCGTTTACGATCTGGATGCTGGTGGAGCTACCCTTCTGAGGACCCCACATTAGCTGGAAATCATCACCCTGGTCCCAGGTGAATTCCGAAGCGCGGTTTTCACCTTCGATGATGAAAGTGACATTGAACTGCTCGTCTGAAGCCACCAGATTCGGAGCCTCAACCCTGATCGTATTCTGAGCGGCCACGCTTAGGGCGACGAGGGCCGCGAACATAACTGTAAATATCTTCCTCATATATTTCTACCAGTTCTTTTCCTTCTGTCTTGACTTGAGGACTGCGGCCTTTTCCTTGTTGACCTTGTCCTGGGTTTCCTTTTCCTTGGCCTGAATAGCCTGGAGCATCTGCTGAGCCTGCTGCGGAGAAATCTTCACATCCTGCTGCTGGCCCTGACCGTCCTGAGGCTGCTGACCCTGGTTCTGCTGATCCTGGTTCTGGTCCTGCTTGTCCTGATTCTGGTCGTTGTTCTGGTCCTGATTATTCTGGTCGTTCTGATTCTGCTGATTGTCCTGATTCTGATCCTGATTCTGGTTCTGATTCTGGTTCTGATCCTGGTTCTGGCCGTCGTTTCCACCGCCTCCGCCATTAGGATTGTTCTTCAACATCTGTCTCGCGTAAGCGTAATTCTCCTTCGCGTCCAGGTCATCAGGATTAATGAGAAGACTCCTGCCATAGGACTCCACGGCCTTGCGCCAATCCTGCTTCTGCACGGCCAGGTTGCCGGCATTGTACCAGTAATCCGCCCCGTGGCCAGAAACCGCGGCAGTCTTCGCGATCTTGTCATAATACTTTCCGGCCTCTTCCCAGTTCTGAAGCCTGTACATCGTGTTCGCCAGGTTGTAGTTGGCTGCAACTGACGTAGAATCCTTCACGAGGGCTTTTCTGTACCAGATGTCCGCCTCCTGGAAACGCTCCTTCTTGAAGCGCTTGTTGCCTGAACGGACATCGTGGCGGTCTGCAGGGGCCTGGGCCGACATCGATGCCGCCATCAGAAGGCCTGCCGCCACAAGGACTATATGTCTGAATGTGATTCTCATTTCCTAGTTTCTCTGAAACAAACTGTGCTTTGACTTCTTCTCTCCGACCAGCATCTCGAGCACGAAAAGGGCGAGGGCGATGGCGAAGAAATACATAAACTGCTCGTCATACTCTTCGAAGACGACAGACTCGTGCTCCTCGGCATCCATCTTCTTGATGGCATCCACCACCGGATCAAGTCCGAATTCCGAATTGGACGCGTGCACATAGGCTCCGCCGCCGGCCTCTGCCACATCGCGGAGAATCTGCTCGTCGAGCCTGGTCACGACGATATTGCCGTCCTTGTCCTTCAGGAGTTCTCCGTCCATAGGAATAGGCTGGCCCTTCGTCGAACCGACGCCGATCGTATATACCTTGATGCCCATTTCAGCCGCCGTCTTTGCAGCCTCCACCGGGTCGTCTTCGTGGTTTTCACCGTCCGTAATCACGACGATGGCGCGGCTGTTCTCGCTCTGGGCGCTGAATCCGCGGGCCGCCGTGGTGATGGCATCTCCCATTGCCGTTCCCTGGACAGGAATCGAGGACGTGGAGATGGATTTGAGGAACATCTTCGCCGAAACATAGTCCGTGGTCACAGGGAGCTGGACGAAAGAGGTGCCGGCAAAGAGGACGAGACCGATGCGGTCCTGCTGGAGCTTGTCCACGAGCCTTGAGATGGCGAGTTTAGCCCTGTCAAGCCTGCACGGGGTGTAATCCTCGGCGAGCATCGAATTGGACACGTCCAGAACTATCATTATCTCAGCGCCACGGGACTTGTGCTCCTTGAGTTTGGCTCCCATCTGTGGCCTTGCCATTCCGATGGCGAAGAAGAAAAATGCAAGGGCGAAAAGAATGGTTCTGACCCATCCCTTTGACTTGGAATATGAAGGCATAAGTTCCTTGACCAGATTCTCGTCGCCGAAACGGCGCATTCTTCTGCGGTGTCCGACCACCTTCACGATATGGAGAATGATCAGAACCGGTACGAGAATCAGCAGGAGGAGGAACTTTGGATTTGCAAAATATATCACGGCAACCTCCTTATTATGAATGTGAGAAGTACTTCGAGAAGCAGGCAGACAAGAGCGATGAGTCCATATGTGCCGAAGAGGTCCTTATAGACCGGAAAACTGTCTATCGTGGTCCTCGCCTTCTCCATCTTGTTGATCTCACTGTAGATTTCTGAAAGTTTCGTATTGTCGGTGGCGCGGAAATAGCGGCCGCCCGTAGCCTTGGCGATATTTGAGAGCAGGGCCTCGTCGATCTGAACTTCGACATTCTGCATCTGCACACCCCAAGGAGTCATAACCGGATAAGGAGCCGTTCCGTTGGCTCCGACTCCGATCGTATACACTCTTATGCCGTAGGTCTTGGCGATCTCGGCAGCAGTTTCAGGAGAAATTTCTCCGCTGTTGTTCACACCGTCGGTAAGAAGGATGATCACCCTGCTCTTCGCGTCCGAATCCTTGATGCGGGCAACGGCCGTTGCGAGTCCGTTTCCGATGGCCGTACCGTCCTCGATGAGGTCGGTGCTGATTTCCTTCATCAGGTTGATGAGCGTGGCCCTGTCAGTGGTGAGAGGGCACTGAGTGTAGCTCTCTCCTGCAAAAACCACGATACCGATGCGGTCCGAAGGCCTCTGGGCAATGAATTCGATGGCTATATCCTTGCTGGCGCTTATGCGGTCAGGCGTGAAGTCCCTGGCGAGCATACTCGTGGACACATCCATCGCCATCACGATGTCGATACCCTCAGTATCCACGCGGTCGAGCTGCGATGAGCTTCTCGGGCGTGCGATTGCCACGATGATGGCGGAAAGGGCTATAATCCTGAGGGCGAACGGGATATAATGAAGTATTGCCTGGACGGGGCTTTTGACTGCCATCCAGGGCGCGGTCGTGGACACCCTCATATGAGGCTCGCGACCCTTCAGAACTATATATACCTTATGCAATACCAGCAGGACCGGTATCACAAGAAGGAACAACAGTTTCGGATACTCAAAAAACATTTCTACTTATTTTGTTCTGCAGAATCAGCCTCAGTGTCGAGCTGACTCTGATATGTAGTCGTAACGAATCTTACCGCTGACGGGATGACAGTCGAGTTCTCCTCGTCAGTTGCAGTATGCTTTGCGAACTTGATGAAATCGGCCCTCTCGAAGAGGTCCTTCATTTCCTCATAGAGGTCGGCAGGTACATCAGTCTTCTTCAGGTCGGAGAAGATTTCCGCCGTCGTCATCTCCATCGCATCAATCTCATATCTCTTTGAGATATATTCTCTTACAGCATCCGTAACCCCTGAATAGAAGGTCTTCTGCTTTTCCGGAGCCCAGAATTTGTCTCCCCTGAAAGAATCCAGTTTGCGGAGAGCCGTAATATGTGCAGGCTCGTCCGGCACAGGTGCCGCTGAAACCTTCTTCCTGTGGATCATCACAAGACATACGATGACGATCACGAGGATGGCGAGAAGATCGAAGCCCAGGATATAAGGAAGCACTTCCGCAAATGTCAGAGGATAGCGGATCTGTCCCTTGATGTCGTGAATCTGATAGGTGGTCGTATCGACCGGCATCGTCTTGACATCCAGGGCCTTGGCAAGGAACACGAGGGTGTCGGCCTCCTTGTCGGGAAGAGTCCTGACTGCAGCGAGGGCCGGAAGCAGATACCTGCCCTCCACGCCGGAGGTAATGATCACGCTGGCCTCGATGTCAACCTTGGCCTCACGGTTCTTCCCCGGCTTGACGTAATTGGTCGTATCGATCTTCCATCCTCTTACGAGAAGGACGTCGCGCATAAGGGTATCCTTGATTTCAGGCAGCTGGAGAGTGGTTCCGGAAGGAATGTCCTTCATCGAAAAACCGTACTGAAGCTGGTCGAAGATCAATACGGAGTCCCTTTTCTGAAGCTGTCTGAGGAATGAGTTCTCACTATGGATGACCTTCCCTTCTCCGAACGCCAACAGGGCCGGAGCGAGAACGGCAGCGAGAATTGTCAAAAATCTGGTCTTCATCATTTATCTGGTTTGGAAGAATGCCAGAAGACTCTTCACGTAATCCTGGTCAGTACCGATGGTCACGTTGTCCACCTTGTACCTGTTGAAGAGTTTCTTCCGGGATTCGTTCGCGCTACGGAACCAGGTTTCGTAGGCGTTTCTGACCTTCCTGTCCGAAGTGTTGATCCAGGAGCTCCGTCCTGTCTCGGAATCCTTCACGTGGACGACTCCCACGTCCGGAATGCTCTTTTCGCGGGGGTCGGTGACCTGGATGACGGAGATATCGTGGCGGTTCACGGCCACCTTGAGGGCATCCTCATAGCGCGGAGAACCGTCCTGGTCAACGTCAAGCATATCTGAAAGAAGGAAGGCCGTACACTTCTTCTTTATCGAATTCGTAAGGAACCTGAGAGCCTGGCCTATGTCCGTACCGTCGGAGGTCGGTTCAAAGGCGACTATTTCCCTCAGGATGTGGAGGAGATGGTTCCTGCCCTTCTTCGGAGGAATGAAAAGCTCGACCTTGTCGCTGAAGAGCAGGGCGCCGACCTTATCGTTGTTGATCGTGGCCGAGAATGAGAGGACGGCCGCGATTTCCGCGATCATCTCCCTCTTCACCATACCCTGCGTTCCGAAAAGTCCGGAGCGGCTCACGTCGATCATCAGGACGACGGTCATCTCACGTTCCTCTTCGAACACCTTGACATACGGGCTGCGCAGACGGGCCGTCACATTCCAGTCCATATTGCGCACGTCGTCGCCATACTGGTATTCGCGGACTTCGCTGAAGGCCATACCGCGACCCTTGAAGGCCGAATGGTACTCGCCGGCGAAAATCTGATGCGAAAGGGCGCGTGTACGGATTTCTATCTTCCTGACCTTCGAGAGCAGGTCTGTCGCATTTCTGCTTTCCATATCATTAAGGAACCATCACAGCGTTGAGGACCTCGGAAATGATGGCCTCAGTCGTAACATTCTCCGCCTCTGCCTCGTATGAGAGGCCGATCCTGTGACGGAGCACCTCGTTGCAGACGGCTCTTACGTCCTCAGGAATGACATAGCCTCTTCTCTTTATGAAGGCATAGGCCTTCGCAGCCATTGCGAGAGAAATGGAAGCACGAGGAGACGCACCATAGGAAATAAGGCTCTCAAGCTTGCCGAGGCCGTATTCCTTAGGAGTTCTGGTGGCATAGACGATGTCCACGATGTATTTCTCCACCTTCTCGTCCATATACACATCCCTGACGACGGCCCTTGCGCGGACGATGTCCTCCGGGGTAACTACAGGATTAGGTTCCGGGAATTCGCCGGTATTGTTCATCCTGACGATCTGTCGCTCTTCTTCCTTCTTTGGATAATCGACCACGACCTTGAGCATGAAACGATCCACCTGGGCCTCAGGGAGAGGATATGTTCCCTCCTGTTCCACAGGGTTCTGTGTCGCCATAACCAGGAACGGGTCAGGAAGCTTGTAGGTTTCCTCACCGATGGTCACCTGACGCTCCTGCATAGCTTCGAGAAGGGCTGACTGCACCTTCGCAGGAGAACGGTTGATCTCATCCGCAAGCACGAAGTTGGCGAAGACAGGTCCCTTGTGGACCTCGAAAGCCTCGTTCTTCTGTGAATAGATGAGGGTACCTATGACGTCGGCAGGAAGCAGGTCAGGAGTGAACTGAATTCTGCTGAACTTTGCCGAAACGCACTTTGACAGAGTATTGATTGCCAGAGTTTTTGCCAGACCAGGCATACCTTCGAGAAGGATATGGCCGTTTGCGAGAAGACCTATGAGAAGGTTTTCCACGAGCTGTTTCTGTCCGACGATGACCTTGCCCATCTCGAGAGTGAGAAGATCCACGAAGGCGCTTTCCTTCTGGATGCGGTCATTGAGTTCCTTGATGTTTACGCTTTCCATTTATTTTTTTAATAATTTTGTCGCACAACAACGTCACCCCCTATGAGATATTCAATCAGATTGTCATATGACGGCGCAGATTTCTGCGGATGGCAGATTCAACCGAATGCACCTTCAGTCCAGGAAAGCCTTGAGACAGCTCTTTCAAAGCTGCTCAGACAGGATATAAAGGTTACTGGAGCCGGCAGAACGGACACCAAGGTAAGTGCAATCAATTACGTCGCGCATTTCGACATTCCGAACGATCCGGGGATCGACGCAACCAATATTTGCTACAAATTAAATGCCATTCTGCCCCTTTCCATCAGGGTCCACGAAGTGGCAGAAGCGGCCGATGACTTCCACGCCAGATTCGGAGCTACCGAGCGCGGCTACAGGTATTTCATCAACCGCAGAAAAGACCCGTTCGTCACCAGGATGTCCTACTTCTACTCCTTTCCCCTGGACGTGGAAGCGATGAACAAGGCCGCAGAGGCCATACTGGGCACCCACGACTTCAGATGCTTCGAGAAAGTCGGAAGTGACAACAAAACCTCAGTCTGTACGGTGACCTGCGCGCATTGGGACACCTGGACTCCGTCCCACGTAAAGGAGCTCGGATACCCGGCAGAAGATGGTGACTATCTGGTATTTACGATAAAGGCCGACAGGTTTCTCCGCAATATGGTGAGGGCCGTCGTAGGCTCCCTTCTGGAGGTTGGAAGAGGAAAGAAAAATCCGGAATGGATCGAAGGCCTTATTTCAGGCGGAACTCGCTCTGACGCAGGCGAATCCGTCCCCGGCCACGCATTATTTCTCAATCAGGTAAAATACTGATGCCACATATCGGAATTATCCGTTTTTTTGAGTATTTTTGTCCGATTATTGCAAATACAAAAGAAAACCGGATATATGTTATTCAATCTTCTTCAGTCAGACATTGACTCAATCGCAGCAACTGCGGCTCAGGCAGCTCCACAGGTAACTGAGCAGTCATATTCTCTCATAAGCATGGCTACCAAGGGAGGCTGGCTTATGCTCGTGCTTCTCGCACTCTCGATCGTAGCCATCTACATCTTCGGAAAGAAGTGGTGGATGATCCACAAGGCTGCGGACATCGACAAATACTTTATGCAGGATATCAGGGACTACATCCACGAAGGTAAGATAAAGAGCGCAAAGGAACTTTGCGAAAAGTACGACTCACCTATCGCACGCCTCGTAGAGAAGGGCATCGAGAGAATCGGCCGTCCGCTTTCTGACATCCAGACTGCAGTTGAGAACACAGGCAACGCAGAGGTTGCCCGTCTCGAGAACGGACTTCCTTACCTCGCGACCATTTCCGGAGGCGCACCTATGATCGGATTCCTCGGAACCGTCCTCGGTATGGTGCAGGCCTTCTTCAATATGGCCAACGCAGGCAACAACATTGACATCACCCTGCTTTCAAGCGGTATCTACACGGCGATGATCACGACCGTCGGCGGTCTCATCGTCGGACTTCTCGCATACTTCGGATACAAC
>JAILCZ010000137.1 GCA_024689985.1 Bacteroidales bacterium
GTGAACTGCGGGTATTCTTTCTTCTTTCCTTTTGAGCTGCTTCTTCCGCTTCTTCTTTTGCCGTACATAATTAAAAGTCTTTCAAATTCATTATCTTTGCTGCGCAAAATTACGAATAATAATTAAAGGTATGAATAGAAAAGTTCTTCTTATGATTCTTGACGGTTGGGGAGAAGGCCGTAAGGATCATTCAAACGTGATCTACACACAGGGAGCTCCATTCATCGAGTCGCTCCGTGCGAAGTACCCTATGAGCCACCTTCAGGCGTGCGGCGAGTACGTCGGACTTCCTGACGGCCAGATGGGTAACTCAGAGGTAGGTCATATGAATCTCGGCGCAGGACGCGTCGTTTACCAGGACCTCGTAAAGATCAATATAGCTTGTCGCAACCACGCTCTTATGGAAAATGCAGAAATCAAGGCTGCATACGACTATGTGAAGAAGAGCGGAAAGAAACTCCACCTTATGGGACTTACCTCCACAGGTGGCGTGCACTCATCACTCGACCACATCTACGAATTCCTCGCAGAGGCTAAGAAGCAGGGCATCGAGAACGTATTCGTCCACGCATTTATGGACGGCCGTGACACCGACCCACACAGCGGAAAGGGCTTCCTTGAGGACCTCGAGGCAAAGATGGCAGAGACCACCGGCAAGATCGCCACGGTCTGCGGCCGCTTCTACGCAATGGACCGAGACAAGAGATGGGAGAGAATCAAGCTCGCATACGACCTCCTCGTAGAAGGCAAGGGTGACAAGTTCACATCAGCCATCGAGGGAATGCAGGCATCATACGACAACGACGTCACCGACGAGTTCGTAAAGCCGATCGTCATCACCGACGCAGCAGGCGAGCCTCTCGCAAAGATCGAGGAAGGCGACGCCGTCATCTTCTACAACTTCCGCAACGACCGCGCCCGTGAGCTCACCACAGTCCTCACACAGCAGGATATGCCGGAGCAGGGAATGAAGACGATGCCTCTCTACTACTGCACCCTCACTCCTTACGACGCTTCATTCAAGGATGTACACATCCTCTTCAACAAGGAAATCGTCACCGACACCCTCGGCGAGACAGTATCGAAGGCCGGACTTCACCAGCTCCGCATCGCAGAGACTGAGAAGTACGCTCACGTGACCTTCTTCTTCAACGGAGGCGGCGAGCAGCCTTTCGAGAACGAGGAGAGAATCCTCGTGGCATCTCCGAAGGTTCCTACATACGACCTTCAGCCTGAGATGAGCGCAGTAGAGGTGACAGACAAGCTCTGCGCTGCAATCCGCAGCGAGAAGCAGGATCTCATCATCCTCAACTATGCAAATGGCGATATGATCGGCCACACGGGTGTATATGATGCAATCCGCAACGCAGTAGGCTGCATCGACGGATGTGTCGAGACAGTAGTGACCTGCGCTATCGCACACGGCTACACCATCCTCATCACCGCAGACCACGGCAACGCCGACTACGCTGTGAATGAAGACGGAACACCTAACACTGCCCACTCACTCAACCCTGTACAGTTCATCGTAGTGAACGCAGGCGACGACGTGAAGACAGTCAAGGACGGAGCCCTCTGCAATGTGGCTCCTACGATTCTCAAACTTATGGGAATCCCTCAGCCAGCCGCAATGACAGCAGAGCCTCTTATCTAGGCTTGGAAAAATACTAAAGCGTTTGCCCTCCGATGAACTCTCTCATGATGGACGTCGGAGGGATTGCTTTTATCTCCTCGTCCGTAAGAGTGACGATATTGCGGAGGAAACGAAGATGCCTGTTCGCCTCGTGGAAGGCCGGAGAATCCTCTGGGATGGCTTCCAGAAGAGGAATTCCGAACTTAGCGAGAAGAGGCAGCTCGTAGATCATCGCAGAATTGAAGATGACATCGGCATTTTCCTGATAAGGGAAGATGTTCCTGGCTTCACCTCTTCTGACGCTGTGCCAGCGGAGGAGGGTGCCGTCAGGGGTAATGCCCCTGGTACGGTTGTCTCGCACGATACGTCTGAGGCAGCGGTTGTCCGATGTCGCGATTGAATTGTTCTCATCGATATTCAGGGAGGTGAGAGCCGAAGCATAGACCCTGAAAATCTTCGAAGCATCGACGGCGGAGGTCATCTCCGGATTGAGGGCGTGGATGCCCTCCATAATGAGGATGTCCTTCTCACCGAGGGTCAGGAAATTGCCCTCGTATCTTCTTTCGCCCGTCTTGAAATCGTATCTAGGAATCTCCACGGTCTTGCCGTCAAGCAGGTCGTTGATATCCTGGTTGAGCTGCTTGAGGTCCATCGCATAGAGGGACTCGAAGTCATACTCGCCGTTCTCATCCTTAGGGGTATTCTCCCTGTTGACGAAATAATTGTCCAGTTCGATAACCTTCGGCTTCATACCGAGGACCTTGAGCTGAAGGGCGATTCTGAGGGAAGTGGAAGTCTTTCCGGAAGAAGAAGGGCCTGCAATCATCACTACCTTCACGGCGTGCCTCTTGGAATAGATCATATCGGCGATGTCGGCGTACTTCCTCTCGTGGAGAGACTCGGCGAGGTTGATCAACTCGATGCCGTGGCCCTCCGTAAGAGCCTTGTTGAGGGCTCCCAGGCCTCGGATCTCAATCTTGCCGCACCAGTCCGAATACTCCTTGAGGGCATCTGCGATCTTGCTCTGGCGTACCATAGGCATAACCCTGTGAGGGTTGCCGATCATAGGTAGCTGCAGACAGAAACCATTGTTGAAGGCCATAAGGTCGAAGGTATCCAGCAGACCTGTGGACTCGACGAGGTCGCCGTGCATCCAGTCGTGCTCTCCGTCAAGGCAGTGAACCCAGATCTTGTCCTTCTTGAGGCTCCTTGCGAGCTCGGCCTTCAGCGGCTGGTGATTCAGCTCGAAAAGCCTTGCGGCCTCTTCCTTGTCCATCCTCTCGGAAGTGAATGGAATGTTCTTCTCGACCATCCTGTCCATAGCGTCGCGGATCTGGCCGACCTGCTCGTCAGTCAGAAAATAGATGTGAGGAGTTCCGTCTTCGAACGGTTCCTGCTCCCTGACCTCGCAATATAGGCCGCTCGGAAGGGAGTGGTCTATGAAAAGAACCTTGTCCGGCCACATTTTACGGACTACTTGCTGGAGCATGAAGCAGAGTGAGCGTGTAATCGTGCGTCTGCCTTCGGCGGTATCTATCTTGAGGTCTGCCTTTGAAATCATATTATGGTTATTCTAGATGGTTTGTGATTATAATCTGTCAATCAGTTCTGTCGTTCTTGCAGATAGCTCTATTCAACCTGCTTTTTGTAATCGGTTGCAGCTTCATCGCCTCCGATGATGCGCCTGTTTTCTTCGATGCTGAATCCCACCTTGCGGGCAAGACGCTCCCTCTTGCGGAGGAAGGAAGCCTTTTTCTGCATATAGATCGTCTCCACATACATCGCCAGACAGGCTAGGAAGTAGTAGCAGATGGACTGCATCGTGAGCATGAACATCTGGAAATGGACGGTCTCAAGGTCGCCGCCGGCCGTGTTGAGGTTGATGAAGGCCTGGGCTCCGAATGTGCTAGGGAAGGCGTATGAAACGATCTTCCAGACGGTAGGGAAGGCCGAAGTAGGCCAGCTGAAGCCTGTCAGGAAGAGGGCTATAGGCGAGATGAAGAGAAGGAGGACGAAGACCGTCTCCCTCTTCGTGATGAGGGAACTCCACGCGAGGCAGAAAGTCACGGACGCCGTGAGGAAGAATAGCAGCAGGATGAATATATCCCAGAAGTTACCCCTCTGCGGCAGACCGAAGATTGCCGGCACGATGAAGGCTATGTAGATTGAGATGCCCAGATAAACGAGCCAGTAGGCGGCTCCTCGGCCCAGGACGACTCGTCCTACGCCGTATCCGGACATATCCTTTGACAACATTCCCACACCCTTGAACTGCTCCCTTCGCGTACCTGTCAGCAGGGACATTCCGTAGAACATACTCTGCTGGATGATGACCAGAAGGATGGCGGAGATGAGGAAGATGCTGTATGAGCTGGTCTCGTTGTACGGATTGATGCTCTCGAAAGTGATCGGCTGGGCAAGCTGCTTTGCTTCCTGCAGGGTCATACCCTTTGCGCAGTACCTTGCAACCTGCATCTTCGTCATATTGGTGAGCATCACCGCGTTGGCCGCCGTGAGCAGATTCTTGTAGTAGATGAAGCTGCCCATATCCGTATAGACCGAGAGCTTTGCTGTCTCGAGTCTTGCGGCCTTTTCCTCGAAGTCGGAAGGAATATAGACGATGCCCTTGACCTTGCGCTCCTGCATCAGCTTCTTGGCTTCTTCCATATTGATGCAGTTGGCGGCAACGGCGACTTCGCGGGTGGCATCCAGCTCACGGATGAACTGGTGGCTCATTCCGCAGTCGGAATTGTCCACAATTGCGACAGGGGTGTCGTTGAGCACTCCGTTCTTGTAAACGAGGTTGTATATGAGAGGATATCCGAATCCGGCGACGAAGAAGATGATGAGCACTCCCGCGTCGGAGAAGATATCTTTAAGTTCGTGGATAAAGGTATTCCAGAAATCCTTCAACCAGTTTTTTGCGTAACTCATTTTCTTCTAGTTTTTAGGATAGTTCTGATATATGTATGCTTTCTTCAGCCTCAGGTGCGTGGTATATGGCAGGAAGAGGAAGATGAGCATATCGATGGCTTCCTTGTACCAGCCGGCGAAACCGCTGCCGAAGATGGTCTCTTGGACTGCAAACTGATAATAGTGCCTGAGCGGAACGATCTCGCCGAAGCCCTGGACATAGGCCGGAGCCGTTTCCAGAGGAAGGGTGAATCCGCTTAGGGATATTGAGAGGATGCTGTAGAGGGCTCCGATGCTGAGGGCGAACCTGGTGACAGGGAAAAGGCCGATGATGAAAAGGCCCACTGACTCACTGGCAAGCACGAGCAGCAGGATGTCGATGAACATATTGCCGAGGTTGCCGGCCAGAGGGAACTTCATCCAGCTGTATAGGATGACTTCCAGGGCTATGCCTATTGCTGCGAAATACAGGGTGTACATCAGCAGCTTGCCCATTATGGCGTTTCTCATACGGCCGCCTGCCGTCCTGAGAAGGTGGCGGGATGTGCCGTACTTGAGCTCTGCTCCGAAAGAGTAGATGATAAGAATGATGATGACCATCTGCAGCATTCCCGGAAGGAGGGTCGTGGCGAGGTATGCGCCGTAATCCATCGTAGGGTTGCCGATCATATGGACATCTATGTCAACCGGACGGCGGAGGTTGCCGATGGTTCCGTCATCGAGGCCCTTCATCCTGAGAACCTCGCGGTGGACCGCACCGGAGGTGAGATTCACCATCGTCAGGAGGTTTCTGTAAACCAGGGTACCGCCGAGGAAGTAGAGTCCGTTGGTGTAGAAGGTGATCTTAGGCTGCTTCTGGGTCTGTACATCCGCGAACAAATTCTCCGGAAGGACGCAGAAACCGTTGATCTCACCCTTCTGCATAGCGTCACGCGCCTCGGAGAAGGTTTCGAAATGAATTACTTTACCGAGTTGGGTGGCGTCAAGCTGGCTCGTGAAGTTCCTCGAGAGGGAAGAGTTGTCCAGGTCGACAACTCCCGTCGGAAGGTCCGAAGGTACGCCCTGGCCCAGGAAAGTCAGGTAGAAGGT
>JAILCZ010000083.1 GCA_024689985.1 Bacteroidales bacterium
CGGTGCTTGAAGACGGCTGAATCCGCGAAGTCTTTGTATAGCATCACGGTCGCTCCGGCCTTCGGCTTGAGGGTGTTGCAGTCCTGAACGACTCCGGTGATCATCATAGAGTCAATCTTTTCACCCGTCGAGAACACGAAGGTGTATCCCGGGAACATATTGCCCTCGTTGTTGTCGGCGATGGCGCCGGTTATGTCGAGGGTATAGGTCGTATTCGGCATAAGGTCCTCCTCGAAAAACACCTGGAGGGTCTTGCCGTGAATCTTGTACTTGGGGGTCTTCTCCTGAGGAGGGGAGAGGAAGATGTTCTTTGCCTCCTTGACGGTGAAATATTCGTCAAAGGTGAACTCTATCTTCGCTCCGTGAACAGGTACATTCACGGTTCCCGGCATAGGATGAAGTTTGGTAATGACCGGAGGAATCGTATCCTTGTCTCCTCCGGAAGGAGCTTCGGTCGTATTCGCGCAGGAATGTGAGAATACCATCGTCGCAACGACGAAGCCTATAGGAATGGCCGGTAAATATTTGCTTAAAAATCTGTTCATAAATTACAGGTCGGTTCTTACTACGCTCTGAATGCCGTCGATTGATTCGAGTTTGGACATAATCGTCTCGAGGGCATCCCTGTCCTGAACCATCAGTTCGATGTATCCCTCAAATATTGAGCCTTCAGTACCGAGATAAATCTTTTTCATATTGATTCCCATAACGAGGGAGATGTAACGGGATATTTCGTTGACCAGACCCACGCGGTCCAGTCCACGGAGGGTGATTCTTACCGGGAATGAAATATCAACGGCAGAGCCTTCCCACTTAGGGATGACAACCCAGTCACCGTGCTTTGCAGCTATGCTTTCAGCAACGTTGCAGCTCTTCTTGTGTATGGTTATGGTTCCGTCAGGAGCCTTGAATCCGATGACAGGGTCGCCTGGGATAGGATGGCAGCAATTTGCGATGACGAAACGTCTTCCGGAATCGTCGTGGTCCCTGATGATGACTTCTTCCGTATGCTTCTGGTTGCCGTTTCCGACCTTGTTCTTGAACCAGGACGTGAATGACCAGCTGTTCTTCTTTTCCTCGTTCGGACCCATTATTTCAGGAAGGTGGTTGAGTTCGATCATACCCATACCGATCTTGAAATAGAGCTCGTCCGAACCCTTGTCAGCCACGTCATAGGCGTCGAGCAGCTTTCTGATGACGTCATTCGTGAGCTTGTATCCGAGATTTGACAGACTCTGCTCAAGGTGCTGCTTGCCCATCTCGATAGGCTCCTTCTTGTTGGTCCTGAAGTAATCTATGACGAGGTTCCTAGCGTGACGGGTATGCAGGAATGAGATCCACTCTCGCTTAGGAGAAGCTTCTTCGGCGGTGATCACCTCGACCTGGTCGCCTCCTCTGAGGACATATGACAGAGGTACGAGCTTCTTGTTGACCTTTGCCGCGATGGCGTGGTATCCGATCTGGGAATGGATCATATAGGCGAAGTCCAGCACGGACGATCCCTTCTCCACGGTCTTCTGTTCTCCCTGAGGGGTGAACACCATTATATCGCTGGTAGTGAGGTCCTTGTGGATGATGTCGAGGAGTTCGAGGGCGTTGACATCAGGGCTGACGAGGATTTCCTTGACCTTCTCAAGCCACTTATCCATCTCGCTGTCATTCTCTGCGACATAGCCTTCCTTCTTGTATGCCCAATGAGCCGCAATACCTTTCTCTGCGACGTCGTCCATCCTTCGCGAACGGATCTGGACTTCGATCCAGATGCCTGAAGGACTCATAAGCGTACAGTGCAGGGCTTCGTATCCGTTGCTCTTAGGGTGCTTGACCCAGTCACGGACTCTGTCAGGCTTATATCTGTAGAGACCCGTGATGATTGAGAAGATGTGGTAACACTGGTCTCGTTCGCTTTCGTTCTTGCTGGTCTGGTTGAAGACTATCCTGACGGCGTAGAGGTCATAGACCTGGTCGAAAGGGATGTTCTTCGTCTGCATCTTGTGCCAGATTGAATATGGAGACTTGATGCGGTTGAGTATCTCGAAGCTGAAGCCTGCGTTCTTGAGGCCGTCGCTTATAGGTGCGATGAATTCCTCGAATTCTTTGTTCCAGCTTTCAGTGCTCTTGTCAATATTCTTTACGATTGAGTCATAAGCCTCCGGCTCCTTCCATTTGAGCCAGATGTTTTCCATTTCAGACTTCACCTCGTAGAGACCCAGACGGTGGGCGAGAGGGATGAAGATGAACATCGTCTCGCTTAGGATCTTGTCTCTCTTGAACTCCGGCATGAACTCGATGGTCCTGCAGTTGTGGAGTCGGTCGGCGAGCTTGATCAGAACGACGCGAACGTCGTCATTCAGCGTGAGGAGGATTCGCTTGAAATTCTCCGCCTGCATACTCTCGGCAGTATAGTGGCGCTTCTTGGTCTTGTCCTCGTTGTCGAGCACGACCTTGATCTTGGTAAGTCCGTCAACAAGGGATGCCACTTTGTCTCCGAAGAGGTTGCGGATGTCCTCGACGGTATAGTCGGTGTCTTCGACGACATCGTGGAGGAGGGCGGCGGAAATGGATTTGTATCCAAGTCCGATATCGTCCACGACGATCTGGGCAACTGCGATAGGATGAAGCATATAAGGCTCGCCTGAGCGGCGCCTTACGTTCTTGTGGGCTTCATTGGCGAACTCGAAGGCCTTCTGCACCATTTCGACTTCGTGCTCATTGGCACAGCGTCTCTTGGCCGATTCCAGGAGTATCGCATAATCCTTTCGGATCATCTCATAGTCCTTCTCTGTAAATTCTGAGTAACTCATGCCTTTTCAATTGTCTGTTTCTTATACTCTTCGTCGTCGTAATGCTGATATGCATAAGATAGATTGGCGCCATAGAAGATCACGAGCCATCCGTATCTCATCCAAAGCATAAAGAGAGGGACGGCTGCGAGAGTTCCATAGACTGCGTTCACTCTTGTTACGAGAACCTGCGTCTCAAGATAGAGGAACTGCAATATAGTAAAAGCTACGCCCGCAAGGCTGGCCGCCTTCAGGGCATTGATATATTTCACTTTTGTATTCGGGATGAATTTGTACATCGCCGAAATGATCAGAACCGCCACGGCTCCGAAAATAACCCATCCGAGCACAGTCTTGATGGAATCGGAGAAGTCCACGTTCGGAACGATGAGGTCGAGGACGTGTGAATAGACGACCGTTCCCGTGGAGAAGATGATGATCACGAAAGGGGAAAGGATCATTATCAGCACGTCGATTCCGAGGCGCTTGAAGAAGTTTCTGTTCTGTTCCACCTTCCACACAGCATTGAAGACTCTTTCCACGCACATCATCATCCAGATGATGAGCCAGACGAACATCAGGGCACTTATGAGGCCGAAGAGTCCGGACTGGGCGGATTCGATGATCTTGTTGGCCGAATCAGTCAGGGACTGGACCATCATCGGATAGTCGCTGAACTTGTCAGTGATGAAATTCAGGACATAGGAAGACAGGCCGAAACCTTTGGTAACGAAGAATACGACGGCGAGGAACGGTACCACGGCCATAAAGCTGAAATAGCTCAGGGCAACTGACTGGAAACCGATTCTTTCTTCCTGGAAATTCTTGAGCATAATAAGCACGAGCCTCGTCTCCCTGACGATTCTCGCCTTTATTCCGCTCAGCGCCTCTGTATCATAGTTCCAGACACCGAACTTGAAGAATTCCTTTATGCGGCTTATTCTCTGTGTCATCCTTTAAAACAATGTCGGCTCATCACCGGGTTTGAATTCTGTTTCCTCCGCCTTTTCTTCAGGCTTGGTTCCGAGGAATTCAGCATAGAATTCCTCCTCGCTGACGATTCTCACTCCGAGGTCGCCGCATTTCTTGATCTTCTCCGGTCCCGGCTTGGTTCCGGCGAGAAGGAAGACTGTCTTCTTGCTGACGGAAGAGCTGTTCTTTCCTCCGTTCTTCTCGATGAGGGCCTTCATATCATCTCTGGAAATGCTGAAGTTTCCGGAAATCACGATGGTCATTCCGGCGAGGGCATCTGACGATGCTTCCTGTTTTCCTTCAACGGAGAACTTCAGGCCTGCGGCCTTGAGTCTCTTTATTTCGATCAGGTGTCTTTCGTCCCTGAAATAGTCATATACGCTCCTGGCTATCACTTCGCCAACGTCTCCTACCTCCAGGAGATCTTCAACGCTTGCCTCGGCCATCTTGTCGATGTCTCCGAAATGACGGGCGATTTCCTTAGCAGTCTGCTCGCCGACATAGCGGATTCCAAGCGCAAAGAGCACTCTCTCGAACGGTACTTCCACGCTCTTGTGGAGAGAGTCGAGGAATCTCTGGGCCGACTTTTCCTTCCATCCGTCAAGGCTCAGGAGCTGAGTCTTGTTCAGGTCATAGAGGTCAGCAGGCGTAAGCACCATATTCATATCGTACATCTGTGCGATCGTGGCGTCTCCGGCAAGCACGTTCATCGCCTTGCGGCTGAGGAAGTGGACGATCTTGGACTTGACCTGGGTCGGGCAGCCGTCCGTGTTCGGGCAGAACCACTTTGCTTCTCCTTCATCCTTCTGGAGAGGGGTTCCGCAGTCCGGGCATACGGTAGGGAAGACCGGAGCCTCCGATCCCGGCTCACGGCGGCTTTCTTCAACCGAGGTGATCTTCGGGATGATTTCTCCGCCCTTTTCCACATAGACCCAGTCTCCGACGCGGATGTCCAGCTGGCGCATCCACTCGGCATTGTTCAGGGTAGCTCTCTTCACGACAGTGCCTGCGAGCTGCACAGGGCTGAGATTGGCGACAGGTGTGACAGCTCCGGTCCTGCCCACCTGATAGTCGATGGAAAGTACCGGCGTGCAGGCCTGTTCCGCCTTGAATTTAAACGCAACGGCCCATCTCGGAGACTTGGCAGTATAGCCGAGCTCTCTCTGATAGGCGAGTTCGTTGATCTTTATTACGATTCCATCAGTTGCATAAGGAAGGCTCTTTCTCTCGAGGTCCCAGTAATTGATGTAATCTTCGATTTCTTTGATGTTGTGACAGATTCTGCGCTTGTCCGACACCGGAAGCCCCCAGGATGCTGCCGCATCAAGAGCCTTGCTGTGGGTCTCAAAGGCTACGCTGTCCGCTGGAATGTGATAGAGCGTGCACCAGAGTCCTCTGTGTGCCACTTCTTTAGGGTCGAGGAGTTTAAGCGATCCTGAAGCCGCATTGCGTGGATTCGCAAAAGGCTGGTCTTCGTTTTCCTCCCTTTCCTTGTTGAGTCTGTCGAATGCCTCGTATGGCATCAGGATTTCTCCGCGGATTTCGAATTCGTCAGGATAATCAGTGCCGCTGAGCTGCTGAGGGATGTTCTTGATGTGGCGGACGTTGTCCGTAACGTCATCTCCGACCACTCCGTCGCCTCTGGTGAGGGCACGGAAGAGTTTTCCCTTGACATAGGTCAGGCAGATTGCCGTGCCGTCGAATTTGAGTTCGCAGCTATAGGTGAATGCATTGCCGAGAGTATTCTCAGCTCTCTGGGCAAATTCCTCGATCTCCTGAATGTTGTATGTGTTGCCGAGGGAGAGCATCGGATATTTGTGAGGATACTGGGCGAATTCCTTCTTCGGGCTGTCTTCCAGGTCGCTTCCGACCTTGTGAGTAGGTGAGTCCGGAGAATCGAATTCCGGGAACTGTTTTTCCAGGTCTTCGAGGTCGTGCATCAGGTGGTCGTAGTCATAATCTGACATAACAGGTGCATTATCAACATAGTACCTGCGACTGTTCTCCCAGAGTGTTTCCCTGAGTTCCCTGATCTTTTTTTCTGCTTCGATTCTATCCATTCAAACCGTTCCCCGCACTGATGATTATTAAACTTACAAATTTAACCAAAATTTCAGGAAAATCCCTTAAATTTGCCCCGCATTAATAGCGTAATCAATTACTAACAATATTAGACATGTCAACAAAATCCAATCTTCAGGTTGCGCGTGCCGCTTACCAGCCAAAGCTTCCTAAGGCCCTCCAGGGTCCGGTAAAGGCTGTTGAAGGCGCAGCAACAGAATCAGTCGGCAACCAGGCCGAGATCAAGAAGCTTTTCCCTAACACCTACGGTATGCCAGTCATCACTTTCGAGGCAGGCGAGAAGGTTGAGCTTCCTAAGTTCAACGTCGGAATCATCCTCTCAGGTGGTCAGGCTCCAGGCGGACACAACGTAATCTCTGGACTTTACGACGGTGTAAAGTCTCTCGGCAAGGACAACAAGCTTTACGGATTCCTTATGGGACCTGGCGGACTTGTTGACCACAAGTATATCGAGTTCACTGACGAGCTCATCGACGAGTACCGCAACACAGGTGGATTCGACATCATCGGATCAGGCCGTACAAAGCTCGAGAAGGTAGACCAGTTCGAGAAGGGTATCGAGATTCTCCGCAAGCTCGACATCAAGGCCCTCGTAATCATCGGTGGTGATGACTCAAACACCAACGCTTGCGTCCTCGCAGAGTACTACGCTGCAAAGAAGTATGGCGTTCAGGTTCTCGGTTGTCCTAAGACTATCGACGGCGACCTCAAGAACGAGCAGATCGAGACTTCATTCGGTTTCGACACAGCTACCAAGACATATTCAGAGCTCATCGGCAACATCGAGCGCGACTGTAACTCAGCACGCAAGTACTGGCACTTCATCAAGCTTATGGGCCGTTCAGCATCTCACATCGCCCTCGAGTGCGCACTCCAGACCCAGCCTAACATCTGCCTCATCTCTGAGGAAATCGAGGCTAAGAATATGAGCCTTGACGACGTAGTAAACTACATCGCAAAGATCATCGCTGACCGCGCAGCAGACGGCAACAACTTCGGTACCGTCCTCATCCCTGAGGGACTCATCGAGTTCATTCCTGCAATCAAGAAGCTCATCAAGGAGCTCAACGAGGTTCTTACAGACCCTGCAACAGGAGAGAGCCGCGTATTCGCATCAGCAGAGGAGCAGATCAAGTTCGTGAAGAGCAACATCGCAGCAGAGAACCTCAAGATCCTCGAGTCACTTCCTTCAGACGTAGAGCGTCAGCTCTGCCTCGACCGTGACCCTCACGGAAACGTACAGGTATCCCTCATCGAGACCGAGAAGCTTCTCTCACGTATGGTAGGCAAGAAGCTCGCAGAGTGGAAGGCAGAAGGCAAGTACACAGGCAAGTTCTCAGCACAGCACCACTTCTTCGGATACGAAGGACGTTGCGCTGCCCCTTCAAACTACGATGCAGACTACTGCTACAGCCTTGGATACAACGCATCACGCCTTATCGCCAACGGCAAGACAGGCTATATGTCAATCATCAAGAACACAACTGCTCCAGCAGCAGAGTGGATCGCAGGTGGTGTGCCAATCACTATGATGATGAACCTCGAGCGTCGTAACGGAGCTGACAAGCCAGTTATCCGCAAGGCACTCGTAGAGCTCGACGGCAAGCCATTCAAGTTCTTCGCAGCACATCGCGAGGAGTGGGCAAAGACAACCTCATATGTTTACCCTGGCCCTATCCAGTACTGGGGACCAACAGAGGTTTGCGACGAGCCTACAAAGACTCTCCAGCTCGAGCAGTCAAAGTAATTTGACCTCCAACCGGCCTAGCCGGCACAAATACAGCCCGAC
>JAILCZ010000161.1 GCA_024689985.1 Bacteroidales bacterium
AAGAAAGCATGCACGCCATCGACAGGCTCTTCAATATGCTCCTTCTGAGCGGCAAGATGGATAATGTCAACGGCATAATCTTCGGAGACTTCACGGACTGCGGAACCGACCTTCCATATGAAAGCGTCGAGGAAATGCTCAGCCAGTACACCAGGGACCTCGGCATACCAGTCTGCTTCGGTTTCCCCGGAGGACACGGAAAGCTCAATTTCCCGCTCATCTTCGGCGAGAAGGTAAAACTTGAAGTTGACGGAAGCGGAGCGAAAATCTCTTACTAGAAAAGACATATTGACAAAATAAGAGCGGCCGGAGAATCTCCGACCGCTCTTTTCATATTCCGGAAAAACCGTATTACATAAAGAGATACTTCATTACGAATACGATTGCAAGGATGTACATAACAGGAGAAAGCTTGCTGAACTTTCCACAGAGAACGTTAAGTACAACATAAGAAATCATACCAAGCATGATACCGTCAGAAATAGAGTATGCGAGAGGCATCATAATGATGGTGATGAATGCAGGGATAGACTCAAGGTAATCGTCGAGATCAAGCTTCTTGATAGGAGACATCATAAAGAGACCTACGATTACGAGGGCAGGTGTCGTAGCTGCTGAAGGGATGCTGAGGAACAGAGGCGCGAAGAAGAGTGCGACTGCGAAGCAGATTGCAGTTACGAATGCGGTAAGGCCTGTACGGCCACCCTGTGCGACACCAGATGCACTCTCAACGTATGTTGTAGTTGTTGACGTACCTACGATTGCACCAGCTGTAGTAGCGACTGCATCAGCCATAAGGGCCTTCTTGAGGTTCTTGATTTCGCCCTTTTCGTCAACCATTCCAGCCTTCTCAGACACGCCGATGAGCGTACCTACGGTATCGAAGAGGTCAACGAACATAAATGTGAAGACGATGACTGCGAATTCGATTGAAAGGAGGTTTGAGAAATCGAACTTGCAGAAGATAGGCGCGATTGAATGAGGAAGCGAAACGATTCCCTGGAAATGAGTCTCACCTGTGAAGATACCGATAACGGTAGTTGCAAGGATACCGAGAAGGAGGGCGCCCTTCACCTTGAGGACTACGAGAAGTCCTGTAAGGATGATACCGATGACACCAAGAAGAGCAGAGCCCGTCGTGATGTCTCCGAGAGCTACGAGGGTAGCATCGTTGTTGACGATGATGCCGGCATTCTTGAGACCGATGAATGCAATGAACAGACCGATACCGGAAGCGATTGCATAACGCAGAGACGTAGGGATGGCGTTCACGATTGCGTTACGGACATTCGTTACGGTAAGGAGAATGAAGATGACACCTTCTACGAATACGGCAGCAAGAGCGACAGGCCATTCATAGCCCATACCCAGAACTACTGAATAAACGAAGAAAGCATTGAGGCCCATACCAGGAGCAAGAGCGAAAGGAAGCTTTGCGTAGAAGGCCATAACGAGAGTACCTACGATTGAGGCAAGAGCCGTTGCCGTAAATACTGCGCCGTGGTCCATGCTGATGGCGCCAAAAATGTTAGGGTTCACTGCGAGGATGTAAGACATCGCGAGGAACGTCGTGATTCCGGCCACGATTTCTGTTCGTGCGGAATTTACTTTCGGATCAAATCCGAAGGCTTTGTTAAGGAATGACATAGGGTTTATTAATTAATAATAAAGTTTAGTCGATTAAGGTTGCGTCAAGACCCGCCTTGATCGCAGCCTTGTCAAGGTGCTGACCGATAAACACGAGTTTCTGCATTCTGTCCCCGTATACCGGATCCCAGTCACGCCTGAGAATTGGATCCTGGTCCATCATCTCTGCGAGCTGATCCTTAGGCATCGTAGCGAACCAACGGCCGACATTCTTGAGTGAGACCTGTCTTCCGGCCTGCTCAAACACATAGCAGTTGTCCGTCTCTCCGGAGAAGTAGCAGAGACCCTTCGCGCGGATGATTCCCTTTGGCCACTTCTTCGCCACATAGTTGTCGAACTTGTTCATATCCATCGGCTTGCGCGCATAATATACATAGGTGCCGATGCCATACTCTTCTGCCTCTCCCTCATCGTGATCGTGGTGATGATGATGCTCGTGGTCGTGGTGATGCTCGTGATGGTGATGCTCGTGTTCGTCGTGATCATCATCGTCATCGTCGTCATCATCGTGTGCAGGGCCTTCAACCTCACTGATCCAGGTGGCGGAAGTAGCCACAGAATCGTAATTGAACTTGTCCGTATTCAAAATCTTGTCCAGATCCACGTCACCATAGTTCGTCTCGATGATATCAGCCTTTGGCTGAAGAGCGCGGAGAATCTGGTAAATTCTTCCGAGTTCTTCCTTTGAGACTTCATCGGCCTTGTTGAGAAGGATGATGTTGCAGAATTCCACCTGCTGGATGAGGAGGTTCTCAATGTCATCCTCTTCAAGATTCGGCCTCATCAGACCTGCACCCGCGTCGAATTCGTCCTTCATTCTGAGGGCGTCAACGACGGTGACGATACAGTCTAGCTTGAGAAGTCCGTCCTTGATATACTGAGGTCCCATAGTAGGGATTGAACAGATTGTTCTTGCGATTGGTTCCGGTTCGCATATTCCGCTGGCCTCGATTACGATATAATCGAATTTCTTCATTGCGGTAATCTCACGGAGCTGCTCGATGAGATCCATCTTGAGAGTACAGCAGATGCAGCCGTTCTGCAGAGATACGAGGCTCTCGTCCTTCTTGCCGACGACTCCTCCTTTTTCAATAAGGTCAGCATCGATGTTGACCTCACCGATATCATTTACGATAACTGCGAATTTGATACCTTTTTTATTGGAAAGAATTCTGTTTACGAGAGTAGTCTTTCCGCTGCCAAGGTAACCTGTAAGCAATAAAACCGGTAATTCTTGTAACATAACACTACTGTTTAAAACATCCTGAATTACATTATTTCAGGAAAGTGCAAATTTAACAAAAACCGACAACAAAGACCACAAAAGAAAAGAAATAAAAAAAAGGCCTGAAAAGGTTCGATTTAAAACGATTTATTAGTATATTTGTTCTAAGAACATACACTAATAACCAAAAATAACCTTATCTATTTATGAACCCGTTTTTCTATGCCGTTCCGTGCGCCTCAATTGTCGCACTCGTCTTCGCGGCCCTTTTCTACAGGCAGATGAAAAAAGAAGACGAAGGAACCCCGACAATGAAACAGATCGCGCAATTCGTACGCGAAGGAGCCATGGCCTACCTTAAACAACAGTACAAGGTGGTCATTATTGTTTTTATCATTCTTGCGATATTCTTCTCCATCCTGGCTTATGGATTCGGAGTACAGAATCCGTGGGTACCGTTCGCTTTCCTGACAGGAGGTTTCTTCTCAGGACTTGCAGGATACATCGGAATGAGGACGGCCACATTCGCTTCAGGCCGCACGGCCAACGCCGCACGCCGTTCCCTCAACGCAGGCCTCAAGGTAGCATTCCGTTCCGGAGCAGTGATGGGCCTTACCGTCGTAGGTCTCGGCCTCTTCGACATAGCACTCTGGTTCCTGCTGCTTAACAGCTTCTATGATGCTTCCGTTTCCCAGAATCTCGTAGTAATCACTACGACAATGCTCACATTCGGAATGGGTGCATCCACACAGGCCCTCTTCGCAAGAGTCGGAGGAGGTATCTACACCAAGGCGGCCGACGTAGGAGCTGACATCGTAGGAAAAGTCGAGTCCGACCTTCCCGAAGACGACCCTAGGAACCCGGCAACCATCGCAGACAACGTAGGCGACAACGTAGGTGACGTCGCAGGTATGGGAGCCGACCTCTACGAAAGCTACTGCGGATCCATCCTCTCGACTATGGCCCTCGGAGCCTCGGCATTCTTTGCGGCCGGTCCCGAAATGCAGATGAAGGCAATTCTCGCCCCTATGCTCATCGCAGCCGTCGGAGTACTTCTCTCCGTGCTGAGCATCTTCACCGTCCGAACCAAGGAAGGAGCCGGAATGGGCGAACTTCTCAAATCAATGAGCTTCGGAACGAACCTCGCGGCCATCCTCAGCGGCGTGGCCACATTCGGAATCCTCGCCCTTGTATTCGGCACCGAAGACCCGCACTGGTGGCAGTTCTCGCTTTCAGTGGTAATCGGTCTTCTATCAGGCGTGATCATCGGAAAGAGCACGGAATACTACACATCACACTCTTACAAGCCGACCCAGAAGCTTGCTGAAAGCGCAGCCACCGGTCCCGCAACCGTAATCATCAGCGGAGTCGGTCTCGGAATGCTCTCTACCGCCATTCCTGTATTCACCATCGCCTGCGCGATCACACTCGCCTACCTCAGCGCCATCGGCTTCGACATCCACGATATGACATCGTCGGAGAACCTCTCCCTCGGCCTCTACGGCGTAGCCATCGCCGCTGTCGGAATGCTTTCCACCCTCGGAATCACCCTCGCGACGGACGCTTACGGACCAATCGCTGACAATGCCGGAGGAAACGCCCAGATGAGCGAACTCGAACCTCAGGTAAGAGAAAGGACAGATGTGCTTGACGCCCTCGGCAACACGACAGCGGCAACCGGAAAGGGATTCGCCATAGGTTCGGCAGCCCTCACGGCCCTCGCCCTCCTCGCCTCATATATTGAAGAAATCAAGATAGCCGTAGGACATACGGCAGGAGCAATGATCAATGGAGTGGAAGTTGCCAAGGCATCGATCCTGGACGTCCTTGAAGAATTCGACGTCACCCTGATGAATCCTGCAGTCCTCGCCGGAGTATTCATCGGCTCGATGATGGCCTTCCTGTTCTGCGGACTCACTATGAACGCCGTCGGCAGGGCAGCTCAGAAGATGGTTGTCGAAGTACGACGCCAGTTCAAGGAAATCAAGGGCATCCTCACAGGCGAAGGAACACCTGACTACAAGAGATGCGTTGAAATCTCCACGAAGGCGGCGCAGAAGGAAATGCTTGTTCCTTCCGTCATTGCAATCATAGTACCGATTCTTACAGGAATTCTTCTCGGCGTAGCCGGTTCGATGGGACTCCTCATCGGAGGCCTCGGAGCAGGATTCGTCCTGGCAATCTTTATGGCCAATTCAGGCGGAGCCTGGGACAATGCCAAGAAATATGTTGAAGAGGGACATCTCGGAGGCAAGAATTCAGACGCTCACCACGCGACTGTCGTAGGAGATACCGTCGGTGACCCGTTCAAGGACACTTCAGGACCTTCTCTCAACATCCTCATCAAGCTGATGAGTATGATTTCAATCGTGATGGCAGGCCTTACTGTTGCTTTCCACATCCTTTAGCAGAATCGACGAAGTAGTCAGTCTGCTGAGCTATGGAAAGAGACTTCCACCAGGTGGAACACTCAGGATACGCTTTTTCTGAAATCTTTTCTTTGACAGAAATAGGCAGGCTGGCCCACCACTTGTTCAATTCAAATTCCTGATTCATAAGACATATTTTTAAACAAAATAAGGATCGCCCATAAGGCGGTCCTTATCTTTATGAGCTATACAAATATAATCAATTTACATATTTGATGATCATAATAAGTATGTAACAGGAAACGCCCAGTTTCAGGATCATCGTCACAATGAAGCCTACGAACGCACCGATGGACGCCTTGAACGAATCCCAGGCCCCTCTGTTCTCTATCAGGAACTCACCGAGGAAAGCCCCCAGGATGCTGCCGGTAATCATACCTACAGGTGTGAAGAACATTCCGGCGAAAAGGCCGATCAGGGCTCCGGCCGAAGCGGCCTTGTGGCCGCCGAACGATGTGGTCATCCAGGCAGGGATGGCATAATCCAGAACAGTGACGACAACGACGAGCACAAGGGCGATGAGCATCACGGTCGTGCTGACAGGCTCGGCAGAAGGAGCGAAATACATACATATCAAGCCGCCGAGACTGATGGGCGGGCCAGGTAATCCTGGAACGACACAGCCAATAATACCGACTAATGCCAAAACAAATGCTAGAATTATCATAAATGGCCAAAAGTTTATTCTACTCAAATATAGAAATTTTAGAAACAAGGAAATAATTTCTAACTTTGTATCTGCAAAAATCGGACAATCTCATTATCTATAATGTACAGAATCTTATCAAAGGACATGCTCACGCCTACGATCTGTCGTATGGTCGTTGAAGCACCAAGACTGGCGAAAGCAGCACTTCCAGGCCAGTTCCTCATTATCAGAGCCGATGAGCAGGGTGAAAGAATTCCGCTCACCATCAGCGACATAGACGCTGAAAACGGCACAGTGACAATCGTAACACAAATGATCGGAGCATCCTCCACCGACATTGTCGCCCACGAAGTCGGCGACAGTTTTCTTGATGTGGTAGGCCCTCTCGGAAACCCATCTGACTTCTGCTCGATGAGCGAAGAAGAGCTCCGTTCGAAAAGATATGTATTCATCGCAGGAGGTGTAGGAACCGCTCCTGTATATCCACAGGTAAAATGGCTGCACGACCACGGCGTTCCAGTTGACGTGATCATCGGAGCCAGAAACAAAGATCTCCTCATCTACACCCAGGAAATCGGCTCAGCCTGCGACAATCTCTACCTCTGTACGGATGACGGATCAGTAGGTTTCAAGGGCGTAGGAACGGCAAGGCTCGAACAGCTCGTCGCAGACGGAAAGAAATACACGACCTGCGTAGCCATCGGACCGATGATTATGATGAAATTCGCCGTGCTCGCCAGCAAGAAGCTCGAAATTCCTGAATCAATCGTCAGCCTCAACACCCTTATGGTGGACGGAACCGGAATGTGCGGAGCCTGCCGCGTAACGGTTGGCGGAAAAACGAGATTCGCCTGCGTGGAAGGTCCTGAATTCAACGGATACGAAGTTGACTTCGACGAGGCAATGCGTCGCCAGGGCCAGTACAAGAGCGAAGAAACTGAAGCCAAGGAACATCACGTTTGTAAGATCGGTAGAGGAAAATAGGCAATGGAAAGAATTGGAAGAACACCCGTAAGGGAACAGGCTCCTGAAGTAAGAGCACACAATTTCGAGGAAGTCTGCCTCGGATACAACATAGAAGAAGCCCAGCGCGAAGCCTCACGCTGCCTTCATTGCAAGAATCCGCGCTGCGTTTCAGCCTGCCCGGTAAACGTCAAGATTCCTGACTTCATCGCCAAGGTGAAGGAAGGAGACTTCGCAGGAGCAGGAGAGGTAATCGCACAGGATTCATCACTGCCGGCAGTCTGCGGACGAGTATGTCCACAGGAAAGCCAGTGTGAAGGAAGCTGCATCCTCGGAATCAAAGGCGAGCCTGTGGCTATCGGAAAACTCGAAAGATTCGTAGCAGACTGGAACCGCGAGAACAAGACGAAGAAAGCCGACAAGGCTCCTGCCAACGGACACAAAATTGCCGTAGTGGGATCAGGTCCTGCAGGTCTCGCCTGCGCATCCGACCTTGCAAAGCTCGGCTACGATGTCACGATCTTCGAAGCCCTTCACAAAGTCGGCGGAGTCCTCGTCTATGGCATTCCTGAATTCCGTCTTCCGAAGGACACGGTCCTCGCTGCAGAGATTGAGGATGTCAAGGCCCTCGGTGTAAAGATCGAAACCGACGTCATCGCAGGACGCACCATAAAGATCGGCGACCTTCTTGACAAGGAAGGTTTCGAAGCCGTATTCATCGGCACCGGAGCCGGTCTTCCTAAATTTATGGGAATCCCTGGAGAAAACCTCAACGGAGTATTCTCCGCAAATGAGTTCCTCACGAGGAACAACCTGATGAAGGCCTTCCGTGAAGACTATATGACACCTATCAAGGCTGGAAAGAACGCCGTAGTGGTAGGTGGTGGAAATGTAGCTATGGACGCAGCAAGAACAGCCCTCCGTCTCGGAGTCAACACGACCATAGTATATCGCCGAAGCGAAGTCGAACTTCCTGCCCGCAAGGAAGAGGTGCATCACGCGAAGGAAGAAGGAATCAACTTCCAGCTCCTTACCAACCCTGTTGAGATTCTCGGAGACGAGAAAGGCTGGGTAACCGGAATCAAGTGCATCCGTATGGAGCTCGGAGAACCTGACGAAAGAGGACGCCGCTCCCCTATTCCAGTAGAAGGATCTGAATTCGTTATCGAATGCGACACTGTCATAATGGCTCTCGGAACATCTCCTAACCCGCTCATCGCAAGGACTACAGACGGCCTTGAGACAACTAAGCGCGGAGGACTTGTAGCCGACGAAGAAGGCGCTACCACACGCGAAGGAGTATTCGCAGGTGGAGACGCAGTGACAGGAGCAGCTACTGTCATCCTCGCAATGGGTGCAGGAAGAAAGGCTGCCGCAGCTATTGACAAATACATCCAGGGCAAGAACTAAGCCCTGGATTTGGATTTCATTCCTATCATAATGTTGCGCGTATAAGCCAGGATACCAAAGCCCTGACCAACGATCAACACGATATCGAATCCCTTGATAATAAGACCGTAAGAGAAGATGCCGGCCGCTCCGATGAGGCTAAGAACCCAGAAGGAGGTCGGCATTATTGAATCGTGCATCTTATAGGAACGGTACCACTGATATACGAATCTCAGTGAGAATATAAGCTGGAAGAACGAACCATAGATGACGAGCCAGATCGGCCTGTCGTCATTCTGGAAAAGATTCGGCAACAGGTCTGTCGTCTGAGTGATGGCATAGACAGTCGCGACGAGAGGTGTCAGGAGCAGCAGATAACGGACTGCGCGCGGAATCTTCATCCACGCTCCCTTGACATTCAGGTTCCAGATATAGATGTAATAAGACACGAACTGCCCCAGGATGATTGAGAAATCAAAACGGAGAAGGCCGTATAGCACGAAAGTATAGGAGCCGATGATGCTGAAAACCCAGTACATCGTCGGGGACTCCAGTTTCTTGGTCTTTTCCGACTTGATCCACTGAATCAAAATCCTCGCAGAAAAGAAAGACTGTGCAAGGAAACCGATAGCGGTGACAATCCAGTATGGGAGAGAATACATTACTCAGAAATATTGTTGTCCCCTACCTTATAGTTGATATAACGCGGTTTCATCCACCTGTACGCGAAACAGTCGGCAAACGGGCCGATGAGTCTGTTCCATATATGGAACTTTGAAGTGCCGGCCACCCTAGGAAAATGACGTACCGGAACCTGCTTGTACGAAGCTCCGTCCTGAAGCAGGACAAGAGCCGGGAAGAAACGGTGCATACCTTTGAAAAGAGGGATACGCTTTGCCACATCAGTCCTGAATACCTTCAGAGGACAGCCAGTGTCAAGAGCGCCGTCTCCAGTCATCATACGACGGAATCCATTGGCGAACTTGGACTGGAAATTCTTGAAGAAAGAATCCTTTCTCCTGGCCCTGATGCCTATGACCATCGAATACTTGTCAATGTCCTCCAGAAGAAGATTGAAATCTTCCGGAGTCGTCTGCAGGTCAGCATCCATATAGCCGACATAAGCGGATTCAGTATAATCAAAGCCCGCCTTTATGGCTGCACTGAGTCCAGCATTCTTAACGAAACTGATATAATATAAATCCTGATTAGCTTCACAGATTCTCTTGAGAGCCTCAAGGCTTCCATCCTTTGAGCCATCATTCACGAAAAGAACGCAGGTCTTTTTTGAAGAATGCTGAAGATAATCCTGGAATGCCTTCTCGAGGCTATCTATATTGTCCTCCTCGTTATAAATAGGAACGACAATGGTAAAGTCGTATTTAGACGTCGAATTCATACACGCAAATTTAATCTTTTGGCGTCAATAACGTAACATTATAGACAAAATTCGTCGTATAATGCCTGTCAGAGGCAGGGTGAAGATTGTCGTCAAAATGTCCGACGAAAGTCGTATCTGCAAACTCGAAAATTTCCGGAGCAAGTTCTTCCGATACGGACTTGTGCGTAAGCATCACGAAAGGAAGGGCATTGCGTAGAGAATCAGCCGAACTTACGTCAATCGGACGAATCTTCTTGTGAGCCCTGTAAACCATTTCTATTCTGAGCTCGTCAGCAGGATTGTACCTGAATGGTATGTCACGGAGTTCAGGATTGTCATAAGTGACAGAAATACTCCTGAGATCAGGATTCTGCACGAGATGTCTGGCCACAGGAAGGGCGAAGACCTCGGCACCGATGAAGAGGGCCACGACGGCATATACGATTCCGACAGGACGGTAATTCCTGATCTGCATCACCATATAGCATCCGACTCCGATACATACGAGAGTCATCATAATGAACGGGAACCATCCGAGATAATCCTTCTTCACAGCCGCGAAATAAAGGGCGAACGGCAGGGCGAAGATAATCAAGGCAAGAATCCAGGCATTGGACTTGAACATCACCCTCTCAAGGATATAGTCCTTTCTGGAATCGAAGACATCCTGCATCTCGTAAATGAAGAATCCTATCAGATAAGAAATCGGAATCATCATCGGGAATAGATATCTGGTCTTCTTTTCACCAGGAATCGACAGCAGAATGAGAGCGAGCGTCATCCAGATGAACGGCACCATATAGCCCTCGACGTGTCTATGCTTGTCTGACCAGAAAATCATTGAAATCGCACAGAGAAGAATCAGTGCCCACACTCCGGCCTCCAGGAAGAAATCCCAGTAATACCAGAACGGACGCACGTTGTGATTCGACCAGTTCGCCGATTCGCGGGCAGCGACCTCAGCCATTGCATCACCGTTGAAAGCATAGATATATGCATACCAGGAACAGCCTACGACAACGGCGACCAGGACCATCGTCAGCGTGGCTCCTATCTTGCCCTCCATCTTTGGATAATAGACGAAGAAGTATGTCAGAATGAAAGGAAGGAAGAGTCCGAACAGGGAGATAGGACCCTTGCTCATAAACGAAAGGCCGATGAAGATTCCGGCAAGAATAAAATTGGGCCAGAAACCTTTCTTTGCCTCGAACGCATTGATCAGCTGCCAGATGGCAAGCATCATAAAGGCGTGAGTGTATATATCCCAGGTAGCCGTCCTGCCTTGCAGGACAACATTATAGCAGGTACAGAGGACAAGGGTTGCGATAAATGACTTGGTCTTGCTCCTGAAAATATGAGCTCCGACCTTGAAGAAGGCAAAAACGAGCAGACAGGCTGCGAGACCTGACATAGCCCTCTGCATCGGGACGCTGTCCGGTGCAATGATTTCAGCAAGGGCGGCGAACCAGGTTGGAAGCGGGGGTTTTTCCAACCGTAGTTCCCCATTCATAGTCGGGACGGTCCAATTGCCGTCATATACCATCTCACGGGCTGTAATTATGTTCCTCGACTCCATAATGTCCGGCAAAAGGGCGCCATTGTTCACGAAGAAGGCGAAAAAACATACGACAACCAGCACGACCGTGATGATCAGCGAATGAATTTTTTTCATAATAACAAATATATGAAATTTTAATCTCGAACTACCCTTTATGGAAGAAACGTTTCCAGTCAACTGACAGTCCCCTTCTTATGACCGTCACTGGCTCAGTATTCTCTCCCACCGAAAACTGATACAGAAGATGCGGAAGATTGAGGCCGGACTTCAAAGTGGAGCGCAGACCACCGGAAAAGCGAGGATTGCATTCCAGAAAATAAGGTCGGCCTTCCCTGTCAATCCTGAAATCAACTCCGCACACCCCATTGTAATCCACTCTGTCAAGAAGTGTTTTCACATAGTTCCTCAATTCTGGCGCATCTACCGTCATCCTCACGGATGAAAAACCTTTCTGTTTCGGCAATATGATGCGATATGCCACGGCCTCGAAATAATCTCCGAATCTGATGGCATCAACCGAGCAGTCATATCCTTCTATGAAATCCATCATCATATAAGGATTGCGCCTGCCAGCCTTCGATATCAGATTGTCAAGGGCCTGGCGCGTTTTGGGAAAATATACTGCGGCCCCGCCGAGCCCTGTCGCCCTCTTGAACACACAGGGAAAAACAGGGATATCATCAGCATCTGAATAAATGCCGGGCTGCGGAATCCCGCATTCAGCCGCAAGGGCCGAAGCGCTGACCTTGTTGTCCAGCAAAGAAAGCTTTTCTTCGCTTTCAGCCGCAAGGACTGTACCTTCAGGAAGATAAGCCTTCCAATGAGCCACGACCTCCGGAAAGAACACCGGCATAACCACCCTGGCCCCCGTCTTTTCGACAAGAGCCAGAAGGCCGTCACGATATTTACGACTGCCGGCCTTAGGAAGCGGATCATAAACAACAACGTCGAGACCCTTGGATCTCAAAGCACTGAGAACAAGATTCCCGACGTCGCCGCGTATTCCTGTAAGGATTACGTCTTTCAATTACTTATTATATCTGTTGAATACCTTCACGATCTGTCCATCTTCAGGATTGACAGGGAGGGCGTCTCCGGCAGACTTGACAGAATCGTATCTGTACCAAGTCCTGCCACCGTAACTATAAGTATTCTCGTATGGAGTCCAATCGTAGTAATCGGCCAGTTTGGCAAGACTGAAGCGTACGTCCGAATTTCCGAAATAGCCGTAGAATCTGTCGTTCGTCATATGATAGTCGTGGATTGTACAGTCAAGCATAGAGCTGTATCTGTAATCCATATAGAGAACACCGTCCTCAATTTCCCAGTCAAACTTGTATGACTGATAAACATACGGGCCTTCATCATAGAAATCCACCTGGTAGCCATAGCCTTCCGTCGCATAATCATAGTCAGGATAGAAGACGATGTCCGTGTATCTGCTGTCGAAGGTGTAGGAACGTCCTGAATAAGAATAGACGTAAGACATTCCGAAGTCACCAGTCCACTGACCGGAAAGTACCATAGACTTGCTCAGGTCGTCGCTGCAGGATGAAATTGAAATGAGAGAGATGATTGCGGCAAAAAAAGCCACTGCTGTTTTTTTCAAGGTTTTCATTAAATGAAAGCGGTTAAATATTATAATTGTTTGCACAAAAATAGTAAAAAATATCATATAATACTTGATCCGCCGAGGAACTCTCTCAACAAAGACGTAGAAGGTATCTCCTTGTCAGACACTGCAGTAAAATAATGGATGAACTTCAGAATGCGGTGAGCCTCGCTGTATTCCGGACAATTCTTCGGAACAGTCGCAAGAATAGGCTCGGCGTGATTTCTCAGGACGGCGAATTCCACTAGGTACGAAGAATTGAACATTACGTCAGCCTGCTCCTGATAAGGAGAAATCCACTGATGTTCCGCCTCCATCACCTTAGGCCACTGCCTGATTGTCTGGACGGCGGTGAATGCTCCGGCATTGTAATCCCTTACGATTCTTCTCAGAAGACGGTTGTCGCTCGTCGGGATGCAGTTATGGTCATCGAGAGGAATTGAAGTGAGGGTGGAGATGAACACCCTGAACTTGCTCTCCTCCGGAATCATATCGGTAAGTTTCGGATTGAGTGCGTGGATGCCTTCGATAATGAGGACAGTACTGTGGCCGAGACGGATCTTCTTTCCGTTATACTCCTTCTTTCCAGTCTTGAAGTTGTATTCAGGGATGTCCACTTCTTCACCACCTATGAGCCTGAGCACATCCTTCTGGAGCTGTGCGTGGTCCACGGTCTCGAAATTGTCAAAATCATAGCTTCCGTCAGGGAACTTAGGAGAGTCTTCCCTGTTCACGAAATAATCGTCAGTCGAGAATGAAACCGGATGGATGCCGCAAGCCTTGAGCTGTACGCTCAGACGCTTCGAGAATGTCGTCTTTCCGCTTGAGCTTGGACCGGTGATGAGGACGACGCGGAGAGGTTTGGCGCTGTGATAGCGCCTGTCAATTTCCTCTGCTATCTGGACAATCTTCTTCTCCTGAAGAGCCTCTGCGACCTGGATCAGGTCCCTTCCCTTACCCTGGTTGCAGGCAAGATTAACGTCGCCGACAGTACTGAGTTCCATAATGTCATTCCATCGGGAATTCTCTGTGAACATCTTGAAAGTCTTCGGCTGGTCGTAGAATGTAGCGACCTTGTCCGGATCACGGCGGTCAGGAACGGAAAGCAGCATACCATTGTGATATGCCCTTAGTCCCCATACCTTCAGGTAGCCTGCAGAAGGCACGAGCCTTCCATAATAATAATCAGGAGTGTCACCGAGGGTATAGTAATCCATATAGACCTGGCCGCTCGTCTCTATGAGCCTGACCTTGTCGTCATAGCCCCTGTCCCTGAAAATGCGTATGGCCTCATCGACCTGCACCTCATTACGGTGGAAAGGCATATCCTTGGAAACGATTTCCTCCATTCTCTCCTTTACCGCAGCAATGTCCTTCTTCGTGGCACGGCTTCCGTCAGCCTTGACCAGACGGCAGAAATAGCCCGAAGAAATAGGATGCTCGATATAGACCTTGCAGCCGCTGAAAACATCCGAGGCCGCCTTGCAGAGAAGGAAGCTCAGCGAACGGTTGTAAACCCTCCGGCAGCTGGTGTCGCGGAGATCCAGGAACTCGACATCCCTGTTTCTGTAAACCCTGAACTTAAGTCCCTGAGGCACATTGTTCACCTTAGCCGAAGTAATGAGATACGGCTGTTCAAATTCAAAAGCAGGCAGGATCTCAAGCAATGTCGAACCCTCCTGAAAAGACTTCGTAGTCTTTGTATTCTTGCAGTAAACCTGAATCATAAATACAAAGATGAAGAAAAATTACATAACTTTGATACCATACATCAAACAAGGACCACACCATTATGGCAGACGAAAGAATAGAAAGAATAAAAAACGCAGCTGAATTCATCAAGGCCAGACTTGACGGAAGAAAGCCCGAAATAGGAATTGTCCTGGGCAGCGGCCTGGGCAAGCTCGGAGACTACATAGAAGACGCCACAGTCATTCCATACAAGCAGATCCCAGGCTTTCCTGTATCCACTGCGACAGGCCACAAAGGCAATTTAATAATCGGAAATCTCGGAGGCAAGACAATAGTGGCGATGCAGGGGCGATTCCACTATTACGAAGGCTACCCGATGGAGCTGGTCACCCTTCCAATAAGGGTGATGAGTTCAATCGGAGTCAAGGTACTCCTCGTCTCAAACGCAGCCGGAGGCCTTAACCAAAGCTACAAAGTAGGAGACCTGATGATCATCAAGGACCACATCAACACGATCCCGAACCCTCTCATAGGACCAAATATGAACGACTTCGGGCCACGCTTTCCCGATATGACCAGGCCATACGATTTCGAACTCATTGAAAAAGTGGAGAATATTGCGCGTCGCCTCGGACACGAACTGCAGAAAGGTGTTTACTTCGCAACGACCGGTCCGACATACGAAACCCCGGCGGAAGTCCGCTTCTACAGAATGGCAGGCGGAGACGCAGTCGGAATGTCAACGGTTCCGGAAGTCATCGTAGCAAGGCACTGCGGGATCAGGGTGTTCGGAATGTCAGTGATCACCAACAGCAGCAACGACTCCACCAAGAGCGACTTCGTCAATGACGGAGAGGACGTAGTAAAACAGGCGGATATCGCAGCCACCAAGATGATTGCGATATTCACCGAACTCATAAAGGAAATTTAATCCAGATCCGAGAGGAAGAGGGAGCTGAACGCATCGCTCGGCATCCTCCAGTCTCCTCGAGGAGAAAGGGTCACGGAACCGACTTTCGGAGAATCCGGCATACAGGACCTCTTGAACTGCTGATTGAAGAATCGGCGAACGAATGTCCTGAGCCACTTCTCGATGGTCGGTTCATCGTATTCACCACCTTCGAAGGCCTTCTTTGCAAGGAAGAGTATCTTCTCCGGAGAATATCCGAACCTGAAGAAATTATAGAGGAAGAAATCGTGGAGCTCATAAGGACCCACAAGATCCTCGGTAACCTGGGCGATATTACCCTTTTCATCAGCCGGAAGGAGTTCCGGACTGATAGGAGTATCGATTATATCGAAGAGAATGTCGTGAGCCGAGCGTCCCCTGCCCTTGCAATCCTGGAAACGATTGTTCGCAGTCCACTCGACGAGATACTTGACAAGAGTCTTCGGAATGCTGCCGTTGACGGCATACATACTCATATGGTCTCCATTGTAAGTCGCCCATCCGAGAGCCATCTCCGAAAGGTCTCCGGTACCGACGACGATACCGCCCTCCTGATTTGCCAGGTCCATAAGAATCTGAGTACGCTCACGGGCCTGAGAATTCTCATATGTGACATCCTTCACCTCAGGGTTGTGCGCGATGTCCTTGAAATGCTGGTTTACGGCCGCGCCGATAGGAATCTCACGGGAAGTGACACCAAGAGCTTCCATAAGGTCCACGGCATTATCGTGGGTACGGTTCGTGGTGCCGAAGCCTGGCATCGTCACGCCGATGATGCCCTTGCGGTCCAGACCGAGCTTGTCAAAGGCCATTGCCGTAACAAGAAGGGCAAGAGTACTGTCAAGTCCGCCGGAAATACCGATGACGGCCGTCTTAGCGTGTATATGCGAAAGGCGCGAAGCAAGTCCCATCACCTGAATTGAGGTGATTTCACGGGAACGGTGCTCAAGTTCAGCCGCATCCCCTACCGGAACGAAAGGACGAGGATCAACCTTGCGCAGAAGTCTGGAGTCGAAATCTGTCGGAGCAGGAAGCCCGACTTCCGTATGCTGATAATATGCTGAATACTGGGACGACCTCGTGCCGTCCGGAGCGATGCCGCGGAACGTGCTCTGTTTCTGGCGGAGGACCTTCAGTTTCTCGACATCCACGTCCGCCTCGATAAGCGAAGACTCCGTCTTGAACCTTTCGTTCCTGGCAAGTATGGTTCCGTTCTCCACGATCATCGCAGCTCCGGCATAGACAACGTCCTGTGTGGACTCACCGAAGCCGCAGCTGCAGTAGACGTATCCGGAAACAGTCCTGGCGCTCTGGTTGGAGACAAGACTGCGACGGTACATATGCTTGCTGAGCACCTCGTTGCTGGCTGAAAGATTGAATATGAGCTCGGCACCCTCAAGTGCGTGATATGAACTTGGCGGGACCGGAGTCCAGAGATCTTCGCAGACCTCCACGGCAAACGAAGTCCTGCCGACGGTGAATATCTGGTTCGGATTGATGTTCACGTGGCTGCCGGCATAGGTCATCACCCCGTCGAAACCATCGCGGAAATGGTCCTTGGCATTGTTCAGGAAAGCTCCGTCGGCCCTGTTCACAGGGCTGAGGAAATCCTCTCCTGAAGCGAACCATCTGGATTCATAGAATTCATTGTAGGTAGGAAGATATATCTTCGGCACGAGGCCCCTGATCACTCCGTCACGGATGACGACGGCACAGTTGTAGAGTCTGTCCTTGAAACGGACCGGAGCACCGACTATGACGGTCACGGCCTTGGCACGGCTGGCGCGCCTGATCTCGGACACCGCATTTTCGGCGGCGTCTATGAGAAGTTGCTGACCGAAAAGGTCACCGCAGGAATAACCGGTGACGCAGAGCTCAGGAAATACGAGTATGGAGACTCCGTCCTCGTGAGCCTGCTCCATAAGACGAATGATTTCTTCCGTATTGGCCTTGACATCGGCCAACTTTACTACAGGGACGGCCGCAGCCACCCTTATGAATCCATAATCTTTCATTATAAAGCAAAGATAAAATATAAGATTGGAATTTTCGGTTGAATTTGATAAATTTGCACTACTTAGGCCAATGTGGCAGTAAAAGAATGCTTGAAGAATTAAGGAAAGACATAGAAAGACTGATCTCGCTTTATGAGTCAGAAAAGGCGGAGAAAGAACGCCTTGCCGTTCTGCTATCAGAAAGCAAAGCTGCCGAGGAGGCTGGTAGGAAGCACATTGCTGAATTGGAACACCAGATGGATAACCTTAAGTTGAGCGAGGCTTTCAGGACGCCTGAAGGAGGAGACTCTGCGGCAAAGGAAAGGATTGCTAAACTGATAAAGGAGATCGACAAGTGTATCTCATTGCTTGAAAAGTAGTATGGAACAGAGTATAACTATAAGGATAGCAGGCCAGGATTATCCGCTGAAGGCAAAGACTCCGGAAATGGAGGAACTTATGCGTACGGCGGCGGAAAACATCAACCAGAAGCTTGCTGCATACGATGCCAAGATCCGCGGTAGGTCCCTGTCCGACAAGCTCACTTTCGTTTCACTCAACGAGACAGTTGCCAGGCTCCAGCTCGAGAAGAAGCTCAAAGACCTTGAAGAAAAGGTCAGCGTGCTTCATCGGGTAACTGAGTCTTATCTGGACAAAACTGAAAAATAACGGCCGCTGTACCTTGCTGAAATCAACACGTTCTTCGGAACCGGGTTATTCTCGAGCCAAGGATGACAGACCAATGTTACCTAATTGGGATTCCGTGCAAGCGGGACGGTGGATCTCTGATCTGGGTCGGAACCCAAATCTTGTATATCAGGATTTTCTGACAGACAGACAGCGGCTTTTTTTCTGATACTCAGCCGGTATGCGACCTAATCACGTATGCCGGCTTTTGCTTTGAAATAACTTCACGATTAATAGATTACTACTAACAAAAAACAATAAAACAATTTATGAGTCCAATAATCATCGCGGCAGTTGCGGCTGTCATAGGAGCAGCCCTTGCAATAGCGATATACATAACAATCAGGAATCTTATCCTCAAGGGACGCAAGGATGAAATCATCACGAAGGCGGAACTTGAAGGAGAGAACATCAAGAAGGAAAAAATCTTCCAGGCCAAGGAAAAGTATCTTCAGCTCAAATCCGAGCACGAAAAGATGGTCAATGAGAAGAACGCCCAGCTGAAGGATGCTGAAAACAGGATCCGCCAGAAAGAGAACAATATCAACCAGCAGAACGGAGAGCTCCAGAAGAAGCTCCGCGAAGCGGACAGTATGAAGCAGAGCCTCAACGCCCAGAAGGAAAACCTCGACAAGAAAGCCGAAGAGTACGACAAGCTCATCGCACAGGTAAACAAGCAGGTTGAATCCCTCGCAGGTCTCAGCGCCCAGGATGCGAAGAACATCCTTATGGAAAATATGAAGGCCGAGGCAAGGACGGAGGCCCAGGCATACATCAACGACACGATGGACGAAGCCCGTCTCAACGCCACCAGAGAAGCCAAGAGAATCGTCATCAACACGATACAGCGTACGGCGACTGAAGCCGCCATTGAAAACGCCGTGACAACCTTCCCTATCGAGAACGACGAAATCAAGGGTCGCATCATCGGACGTGAAGGCCGCAACATCCGCGCCCTCGAGGCAGCCACCGGAGTTGAAATCGTAGTTGACGACACGCCGGACGCAATCCTCATCTCAGGTTTCGACCCAGTCCGCAGGGAAGTTGCAAGACTTGCTCTCCACCAGCTCGTAATCGACGGACGAATCCACCCTGCACGTATCGAGGAAGTTGTAACCAAGGTACAGAAACAGCTTGAAGACGAGATCCTCGAGACAGGTAAGAGAACCTGCATCGACCTCGGAGTACACGGCCTTTCAATGGAGCTCGTCAGACTTATCGGACGAATGAAATACCGTTCATCATACGGACAGAACCTTCTCCAGCATAGCCGCGAAGTTGCAAATCTCGCATCGATAATGGCATCAGAACTCGGACTCAATCCGAAGATGGCCAAGAGAGCAGGTCTTCTCCACGACATCGGTAAGGTTTCAGACCAGGATCCTGAACTTCCTCACGCACTCCTCGGTATGAAACTCGCCGAGCAGAACAAGGAAAAGCCGGAAATCTGCAACGCCATCGGCGCCCACCACGAAGAAATCGAAATGACATCCATCATCTCCCCTATCGTAATGGTTGCCGACGCAATCTCAGGAGCACGTCCTGGAGCACGTCGCGAAGTTGTAGAGAGCTACATCAAGCGCCTCAAGGGAATGGAGGATCTCGCAGCATCATATCCTGGAGTGACCAAGTCTTACGCAATCCAGGCAGGCCGTGAGCTCCGCGTAATCGTAGGTGCCGAGGAAGTCAGTGACGAACAGGCTGCAACGCTTTCAGGAGACATAGCTCTGAAGATCCAGAACGAAATGACATATCCTGGACAGGTCAAGGTAACTGTAATCCGTGAGACCAGAAGCGTAGCATACGCAAAATAATAACATATAACTCAACTCTGACTTATGTTGAGAAAACTCATTATAAGTGCCGGTCTTTTATTGTCCGGCATTTTTGTTTCGGCCCAGATGCCGGAAACAACAGCAACTTGGAAATACGAGGTCGAGGTCCGTCAGGACACGGCAATCGTCACTTTTACAGGAAAGATGGCAGAAGGCTGGCATCTTAATCCGGCTGTAAGCGAAGATGACGCCCTTTCGGTTCAGGCCGACAATACTGAAAATTGCACGGAAGTAGGACAGAACCGTCCCGACAGCCTCGTCATAGTTAAGAAATACCTCGTGGAAGACGGAGCGAGCGTCTCTGGAAAAGTCAGGTGGATGGCCTGCAGCCACGGAGCCTGCGCTCCACCTGAAGAGTGGGAATTCAACATCGTGCTTACCCAGGGCAAAGCTTCCTGGGGCCTGGTCCTGGAGGCAATTCTCTGGGGCTTTCTGATGCTTCTCACGCCTTGCGTCTTCCCTATGGTACCGATGACAGTAAGCTTCTTTATGAGGGAAACCGGAGGAAAGGCCAAGGCTATGCTCTACGGCCTGTTCATCGTGCTCCTGTACACCGTTCCGATTTCGATAATCGTGATGCTTACGAGAATGATAGGCGGAGAAGTCGTCACTGCTGACATCTTCAACTGGCTTGCGACACACTGGCTTCCGAACATCATCTTCTTCATCGTATTTATGGTGTTCGCAGCTTCATTCTTCGGAGCATTTGAAATCACCCTCCCTTCCAGCCTTGTAAACAGCAGCGACAAGAATGCTGACAGGGGCGGAATAATCGGAGTGTTCTTCATCGCCCTCACCCTCGTGCTCGTCTCATTCAGCTGCACAGGCCCTATCGTGGGAACCGTCCTCATCAAATCCACGCAGGGAGACTTCTGGACACCGATGATCACGATGCTGGCATTCAGCACCGCCTTCGCCCTGCCGTTCACCATCCTGGCCCTCTTCCCTAGCCTGATGAAGAAGCTCCCGAAGAGCGGAAACTGGCTTGGAATGGTCAAAGTATGCCTTGGATACATCGAAGTAGCCCTCGGCCTCAAATTCCTCTCGGTGGCAGACCAGACCTATCACTGGGGCATCCTTCCGAGAGAGGTTTACATCGGCATATGGATAGTTGTATTCTTCCAGATGGGATCATACCTTCTCAAGAACAGGAAATACATCCTTTCAGTCCTTGTTTATGCCTTCGTGTTGTATCTCTTCACAGGTCTTGCCGGCAATCCTCTCAAGGCCATTTCCGGCTATCTTCCTCCTATGAAGACAGTAACCGTTTCCGAAGTAAGGACTTCGTCCGACGGACCTGACCTGGACCTTGCCCTCGGCCTCAGAGGCTACTCCACAATAGAAGCCGGAGTTGAAGCCGCCAAGAAAGAAGGAAAACCGGTATTCGTGGACATAACAGGACACGGATGCGTCAACTGCCGTGAGATGGAGGCAAGAGTATGGAGCGACAGCACCGTTCTCAGGATGCTCAAGGATGATTATGTAATCGTCGCCCTCTATATGGATGACAAGACCAAGGTCGGTGACGGCCAGGACGTCGGCAGGATCAATTCCGAGATCGCCCGCAAGAGATTCGGAGTGAACGCCCAGCCGAACTACATTCTGCTCTCGCCTGAAGGAGAACAAAAAATCCCGGTACGAGGTTATAACCTAAGCGTACCAGGATTCATTGAATTTCTCGAAAAAGGTCTTTCTACTTACCGAACACAAGACTGAGGTCCTTTTTGATGGCAGGCTCGGCAACTGATTCCGGGACGAATTTCCACTGTCCGATTTTAGAATAATTGCGGATGGAAGTCTCGTCGATCGAGCCGTGCTTGAGGATGAAATCGTAGAGAAGGTCCCTGATCTCAGGATACCTGGCCACGATTCTGTCATTCAGGTCCTGAATTCCGCCGCCGACAGGGAGAATGTCTCCGCCGCCGTTTGCACGGTATGAAGTAAGGGCGACCTTATACTTTCTGTTCAGGTCGAAGGCTGAACCGTCTGCCATTTTTAGGTTCTGAATTCTTTCCCCTGCCTTTCTGGTCACGTCAACTTCGTAGCAGAGTCCACCGAACGAATCGAAATTGAAAGATGCGTTCACGAATGACCATCCCTCGTCCCCGTTTCTGGAGTCACCCTTGCACACGATCCTGAGCACGTGGTCCTTCGGGCTGGAAGCAGTCTGGATCCAATGGTCGTAGCTGTATTCCATACAATTCAGGATTTCCTGACCTGTCATAGTCATCACATAGAGCTGATTCTCAAAAGGATAGATAGTGAAAAGGTCATTATATATAATCTTGCCCACCGGAACGTAGCCATTATGCTTCAGAGGTGCCGCGAAAGAAATGTCGGCAGTTGAAGCGGCAAGCTGAATTGTATGGATGAGATTCATATAGTCAGCCTGACCGGCATAGCAGGCCTTGCTGCAGAGAGGGACCTTGTTTTCACCGACATACTGAAGGGTGAAAGCCCTGACTTTCTCGAAATCCGGATGGAAGATGCGCCTCATCGTCGTATCCACGCGCTCGGCATCCACAGGAATGAGACTGGCAGAAACCGTCTTCTTCACTACCTTGCCATTCTTGATGCTGACGTTGATTGTGCCGTGGCCGACATTGCGGCAATGGCTTCCGGAGTTGATAAGGCTGAAACCTTCTCCATCATTGTTATAGACGATCGGACGATGGTCGTGTGAGCAGACGAGCACGTCCACGTTCTTAAGGCTCTTGTACAGGTCGAGTCCCTGGCTCTCGAGGATAGATCCGTTTCCGCTACCCACACCTGAATGAACGAGAACCACGACGGCGTCAGGCTTTTCTTTTCTGACCACCTTGTCCACGGTTTCCTGGACAAACGGCAGGAGGCTCTTGAACGTCATTCCGCACCAGAGGCTCTCGGAAAGCCAGGCTGCCATATTAGGATTGGTGAATCCAAGGACGGCCACCCTTAGGCCTCCCCTCTCAAAAATCTTGTAAGCAGGGAAATACGGCTTGCCATTGTCATTTCTGATGGCATTGGCTCCGAAGAACGGAATGTCATACGAGGCAAGCTCTTCAGTCACACGGTCATAGACCTTATGACCTGCCTCTATGTCGTGGTTGCCTACGGTAATTCCGTCATATTCCATATAATGGGCAAGCCTTACATAAAGATGCTCGTCAACCGTGTCGACATAATTGAAATAATAGGCGGCATTGTCGCCCTGAAGACAGTCTCCAGCATCCAGAAGGAGGACGTTCTCCTTTCCTGCTGCAAGACGGACGCTGTCAACAACATTCTTGACAGCATAGATTGAATTGCGTACGCCTCCGCCGACATAGGTCGAATCGAACCACGTACCGTGAATATCATTCGTCGTCAGGATCTCAAGGGTAAAATCACCATCTTTCCTTCCCGTACACGAGATCGCTGCGAAAACAGTAAATAAAAAAATAAGGGCCTTTTTCATACTTCTATAAAAACGGCTCCAAAGTTAGATTATTTTTTTAGATTTTAAATTACATTTCTCTTGTCTATTTCCTATATCCCACAACGGCAAGAACCGTATAAAGCACATACAGACAGGCCGTTAAAGGAATTCCCTTATAGAAATAAAGGCCCACGGTGACTGCGTCAACGACGAGCCAGACAAGCCACTGTTCCACATACTTCTTCGAAAGCATCCACATAGCGATTACGCTGAGGGCTGTCGTAAAAGAATCCCAGAAAGGTACCGTGGAATCCGTCAGGCGGCTGAGGAAAAGGTAGAGTCCGAAATGCAGTATGACAAAAACGGCAAAGAGTACACCTGCAGTCCTTGAAGGAGTCCTGCAGATGCCTCTGCTGTCATTCTTGTCTTCAGCCTTTCCACGGGCAAGCAGCCAGGCCACAAGTCCGTACAATCCGGCGAGAACATAGTAGATTTCCATACCGAAGTCCGCATACAGTCCGGCGCGGAGATAAAGGATGGCGTGAACGGCAGGCATTGCCAGTCCGACAAGCCAGAGCCAGATATTTGCCTTGTATTCAAGGTAGAGATACAGCAGTCCGAGGACTACGCCGACTATCTGAAGAATCAGTTTGAAATCCATATATCCTTAGAAATTGACCGTAATGTTTGCGAGTGCGTTGAACTTGGCCTGCGGGAAGAAATAAGCCCAGGAATCACGCGTATCGAGCGTGGATCCGTTGAGCCAGGATCCGCCGTAGCCGTAGCTGAAGTACTCGCGGTTGAGAAGGTTATTGATAAGGAGACCGACCTTCACGTTGTCACTGATCTGATAACCGAGGTTAAGGTCAGCCACGAAATATGAAGGGAGGCTGAGATCATCAAAGTTGCCGTTGCCCATATACTGCTTGCCGACGAACTGGCCGCGGAGAAGGGCGCTGAAATCTCCCATCCTGAAGTCAGCGTATGCGCTGGCGATGAGTGACGGAGAGTAAGCGATCTTGGTGTCGCCCATCTCGAATTCAACTCCAGAGATATTCTCCACATAGTCCTTGATCCTGTTGTCAGATGCGGTAGCCGAACCTCCGAGGGTAAGCCACTTTGCGGCCTTCACATCAGCGATGATCTCGACACCCCTTCTGTATGAATCAGGGACATTGATGTTGAGATTGTCGTCAGAATCATTGACGATTCCCGTAGGAACGAGCTGATCCTTGTAGATCATATAATAGAAGTTCGCGTTGAAGCTGAGGACTGATCCGGTGAAATCATATCCGAGCTCGAAGTCATAGAGGTGCTCAGGCTTCGGTTCGTCCGTAAGGGAGGAGAAGTTGTACCTGTCGGTGAAATCCGAACGGGTAGGTTCCTTGCTTGATGCTGCGAATGATGCATATACATCGTGCTTTGGAGCGACCTGATACTTCACGCCGAAATGAGGGTTGAAGAAATTGTAATTCTCATCGACATTGATCGGCTGCATCTCGGAATTGTTCCAGTCATAATTGTCGTTCACGCCGTCAATCTTGTAGTCTACGCGACGGTACTGAAGGTCTGCGAAGACATTGAAATCCTCGAAAGGAGTCCAGATCGCCTTTGCGAACACATTGTAATCACCCTTGGTCACGTCATTGCTGTACCACTGGAAATCTTTGTAGATGTTCTCATCCACACCGTTGATCCAGTCAATCGTACCGTAATGAGGACCGGCATAATAGCTAAGAGAGGTTCCGAAGATAAGTTCAAGCTCATCGGCAGCATATCTGCCGGTTGCGTTTAGGCCGTAGCGGTTGTTGCGCATCTTCTTCTCACGGATGAGGTCTGCCTGGGAAACGCCTGCATTGAGGTTGTCGTAGCCTACTGTCCAGGCGTCATCCTTATACTGCTTGTAATAGCCGTTTCCATAGGTATAGAATCCGGTAACGTTTGCAGACCACCTGTTTGAGAAAGTGTGGTTGAAGATGAGCTGATTGTTGATCTGAAGATAGTTGTCAGTCTGGTCGTCATAATAATTGACGTG